>JBKJUF010000153.1:0-38019 GCA_046590445.1 Kofleriaceae bacterium | reverse complement strand
GTGCATGACGCGCCCGCGCGTATGCATCGTCGGTCCATTGGTGGGCGGTCACGGCCGCGTGACGACGCAGGGAGAGAAGCTGCGCGATGTCCTGATGGGTGCCGGATATCCGGTGATCGCGGTGTCGACGTCGAACAGTCGTCTCGGGAGGCTCAGCGAGATTGCCGCGACGATCGTTCGCAGACGTCAAGATATCGATGTGCTCGTCGTGTTCACGTACGGGTTCAAGAGCTTTGTCGTCGAGGACATGGCGACCGCGCTCGGTCGTGCCTTCGGCATTCCGGTCGCCATGTCGATCTGCGGTGGCGACATCCCGAAGTTCATCGCGCAGTTCCCGAACTGGACCACACGCGTGTTCGCACGCGCCGCTCGAATCGTCTGCCAGTCGCCATATCTCGAACGCGTCATGCGCGCGCGAGGATTTCAGGCCGAGATCATCCCGAATGTCTTCGACGTCACTCGATATCGATATCGCTTACGAACATCCGTGCGTCCAAAGCTGTTCTGGATGCGCACCTTCGAGGATGTCTACAATCCGAAGCTCGCATTACGCGCCTTTGAACGCGTGAGAGCACGTTACCCGGAGGCCACGCTTGTCCTGGCTGGAGAAGCCACGCGGTATCAACCGGCGATCGAAGGTCTGGTGCGAGACATGGGAATGAGCGGATCGGTGCGCTTCCCCGGATTCTTGGACCTCGAGGGCAAGCAGCGTGAGGCCGATGCGGCAGACATCTTCATCAACACGCCGCGCATCGACAACCGCCCGGTGTGCGTCGTCGAGGCTGCAGCGTTTGGCCTGCCAGTCGTATCGACGAACGTCGGCGGGATTTCGGATCTGCTGGAACACGAGCGAACAGGACTGCTCGTACCGCACGATGACGCTCGCGCGATGGCCGATGCTGTCATCCGGCTCATCGAAGAACCAGCACTGGCAGAGCGCCTTTCGAAGACCGGCGCCGACCTCGCGAAGAGCTCGGCAATCGAAGGTGTGCTCCCGAGGTGGGAGCAGCTCCTGGCCACGATTGCCAGGTGAGCTGCGACGCGCACCTGATCACGGTGCTTCGCGGCGCAATGTCGATTCCACGATCTGCGGTTTTCCCGAAGGAGACGGTGGAATGTGATCGACCTCTCGGTAGCGCACGTTCAGGCGTTCGCCGATTCGTTCGGTCATCACGTCGGTGATCTTCGCGAGCACGCCGATCTCGAAGCCCTCCCCCCGGATGTACTCGACCTCGATCTCGTCGACCGCCCGCTGGATGACCTTGAACTGCCTGATCTGCGTGAAGAACTCGAAGATCCCCGTGAAGGTGTGCACGATGAGGTTTCGACCGCCTGGCGTGACGACGATGTCCGTGTCGCGACCGATGATGTTCTCGAGGATCGGAAAGCCGAGCTCGTAGTGCTCACCGAGCTTGCGGATGCCTCGCGTGGCGAGGTCGTGAACCTCGTACCGGATGAGCGGCATGGCGAACGCGTCGAGGCTGGTCACCACCACCTTGCCGTACTGTCCGGGCGGCACTTCGTTGCCGGCGTCATCGAGGATCTCGACGTAGACCTGCGGCGAGCACACGTAGTAGTCGTCGCGGTCCTTCTGGCCTGCGATCATGAGGCCCTCGGTGCAACCGTAGGAGTCGTACACGCGCGTCTGGAACTGGCTCTCGATCAACTTGCGATAGTGCGCGAAGAGCTTGTCGCCCCAGCTGAACACCGAATTGAACCGGATATCTCGAATATCGTGATCGCGCGCCGTTCGTGCGAGTAGGTACAGCGACGAGGCATAGCCGCCGAGGTGATCGCGTGGATCGCGCTGCAGCTCGCGGAGCTTCCGCAGCATGAACGCATCGTCCATCCCGAATGCGGGCACGTAGTCGGTACGCAGCAGAATGTCCTTGAGACGCTTCACGACGCCGCGACCGGGCGTCATGCCGGTTTGCATGAGCGAGTTTCCGAGGCGGTAGCCGCCCCATTCCCAGAACAACACGTGGAGCGCCATGTGCGACGTCATCTCGCGCTTCGTGCCGTACACGGAGCCCTGGATGCCCGACGAGCCACTGCTCATCATCTCGACGAGGCCCTCCTTCGGTTCGCACAGCATCGAATCGAGATGCTGCTTGATGCCCCCCTTGTTGAGGGCCGGAAAGCGTTTGAGCCACGTGACCGGATCGCTCGAGCGCTCGACGCGGAGGTCGCGGTAGTAGCGAGACTTCGTGGTCGCGTGCACGAGCATGCGGTCGAGGTTCTTCAGCTGCAACATCTCGAGCTCGGCAGCCGACAACCGCTGGATGCCCTCCCAGTACTTGAGATGCGAGATGAAGTTCGTCCCCATCACGCGATCGCCGAGCGGGAAGATGACGTCGCGGAGCAAGCGGCTGTAGAGCATGTCCTTCATCACATCACCGCAGCGGTGCGATCGGGTCGCGCTCGCGCGATCGTCTCGTCATGCCAGATCGAGATCATCAACAACCGACTCACGAGTGAGAACGCACTCGCATCACCGGCGAGGAAACGCGTGACCGACTCGCGCAGCTGGCGTCGATCGAGCGGGCTCGAGACCACGGCCTCGCAATCCGGTAACCGCTCGACCTCGCGCCGGAGATCTGGCACCTCCCGGAAGTAGGTCGTCCACGGGATCCCGAACCCCCACTTCTTGTGGAGCTGGACGGCGACCGGTAAACGGCGCATCGCCGCACGTCGGAGGATCGACTTGCGGATCCCACCTTGCGTGAGCGCCGAGGTCGGCAACGCCCCGACGGTCTCGACGATCCGGTAGTCGAGGAACGGCACGCGACACTCGATCGACGCGCCCATCGTCATCCGGTCATTGCGGTCGAGCAGCGACGTCAGGAACGTGTGCTGGTCGAGATACATCGCCTGCCGCAGCAGCTCCGTCGGATAGACCGTCTGCGCCTCGTCGAGCATCGCCGTCCGGAACGGGTCGTCGCCGGCGGCGGGCAATCCGAGGTGCGCGATCTCGGAAGGAAACAGCTCGCACGCGTTGTACTGCACGAGTGGACGCGTGCCGCTCTCGCCGAGGAGGCGCAACAGCTTCTGTGCGCGTCCGCGCTTCATGTACTTGCCCACGCCGAGCGCCGAGGCGCGCGCGGCCGCCGCGAGCAGCCGGGGGAACCGCAACGGCTGGTAGCGAATGTAGCCGTTCAGCGTCTCGTCGGCGCCTTCGCCGGACAGCAGCACCTTGACGTGGCGCTTCGCGACCTCCGACAGCGCGAGCATGTGCGTGTCGTTGAGGTGCGCGAGCGGTGCGTCGAGCAAGCGCGAGGCCTGACGCAAGCGGTTCAGCAGGTCGGAACGGGTGATCCGGATCTCGTGGCCGATCATGTTCCAGCGCTTGACGACCTGGCGGGCGAACGGAGCCTCGTCATGGGTCGACTCGTCGAACGCGACCGTGAACCCGTGTGCGCCGGGTCCCGTCATGTTTGCGAGAGAGGCCGCCACGGCGCTCGAGTCGAGCCCACCGCTCAGCATCACACCGACGGGAACGTCGGCGATCCGCCGCAGCGCGACCGAGTCATCGAAGATCTCGCGAAACCATGCGACGGGATCGGGCGGCAGCGATTCTCGGCGCTCGGCGATGCGGTCGGCGAGCTTCCACCACCGCGTGATCCGGAGCTCGCCCGCGCGCCAGGTCATGTAGTGCCCGGGCAGCAGGCTCTTGATCCCGACGAACGGCGTCCGCTCGCCGGTCACGTAGCGAAAGCAGATCAGCTCGCGCCAGGTGTCGTGATCGAACGCGGGAGCGACGCCGGCGGCGAACAGCGCCTTGGGCTCGGAGCCGAAGCGCAGCGCCACGTGATCGACGTGATAATAGACCGGCTTCACGCCGAGCCGATCGCGCGCGAGGAACCCGGTGCGCTCACGGGAATCCCAGATCGCGAAGCCGAACATGCCATTGAGCT
This sequence comes from Kofleriaceae bacterium, assembly GCA_046590445.1. Taxonomy (GTDB): domain Bacteria; phylum Myxococcota_A; class Polyangia; order Haliangiales; family Haliangiaceae; genus JABFXX01. Next base: position 34,105 of record JBKJUF010000153.1, on the reverse strand, counting down.
TCGACAGCATCTTCGGACCGTCGAGCGCGTACAGCGCGAGCACGACCTCGGTGTCCGTGTTGGAGCGGAACGTGTGACCACGCGCCTGCAACTCGGCACGCAGCTCGCGATAGTTGTAGACCTCGCCGTTGTACGCGATCCAGTAGCGCCCATCCTCGGACGCCATCGGCATGTGACCGCGCTCCGAGAGGTCGACGATCGACAGCCGCCGGGAGCCGAGCCCGGCGCCAGGCCCGACATGGACGCCGGCGTCATCCGGGCCACGGTGCTCGAGCGAATCGCGCATGGCGATCACTCGAGGCCGCGAGATCGTGGCACTCGGATCGACGGTCATGATGCCGCAGAAGCCGCACATCTCAGTCGACCGCCAGGGCTGCCGCGGCGGCTGTGGCGGTGGCCGGCGAGGTCAGCTGGGTGTGCTGGGGAGCCTGCACTCGGCCTCGGGTTCTGGGCCACCGAGCTCGCTCAGCAGCGTGTCGATCGAGCTGAGGTACTGATCGAACGTGAACCACCGCGTCGCCGCCACGGCGTTCGCCGACTCGGCCGCCCACTTGTGCGGATCGCGCGCGTAGCTCGCGAGCACCGCGGCGAACCCGTCGACGTCATCGGGTGCCAGTGCCGCGCCCGATTCGAAGCGCTCGATGTACTGGGGAATCGAGCTGACGTTGCCGGCGACCGGGACGACGCCGTACGCCATGCCTTCGCTGAGCACCTTCGGCCAACCCTCGCTGGCGGATGTCGGCAACAGCAGGATATGGGCGCGCGCGAATGCCTGATAGACGTAGCTCGGTGGCTGCCAGCCCACGAACTGCGCGCGATCGGCGACCCCGAGCTCGCCGGCGCGAGCCTCGATCGCCGCCCGCTCGTCGCCATCGCCGATCAGCTCGAGGGTCGCGTCCACGCCCCGCGTCCGGAGCTGCCCGAGGATCTCGATCGCGCGACGCGCGCCCTTCGGCGTCTCGACCCGACCGACGTAGATCAGGCGCATCGGCGTGGTCAGCTGCTTGGTCGCGGCGGCCACGCGGCCCCGTTCGAGGTCGCTCGCCTCGAGCGAGGGATTGAAGAACGTCCGGACCCAGGTCTGCTGCGCGGGCCAGTCGCCGTTCACGGTGACCACGCCGCGATGCCACGGGCGGCGCAGCCACCAGCGCTGGAAGATGTAGCTCGGGCTCTCGAGGACGTCGGGCTGCCAGTTCCCCGCGTACTTGAACCAGCGTGCGGTCGGCCGCTTGCGCAGGCTCAAGATCAACATCGCCATCAGCGCGATGTGCGCGGGGGCGCGAACGTGAACCATGTCGGCGTGCGGCAGCTCGCGGAGGATCGCGGCGATGTACTTCGGGCTGGTGCGCAGCACGTCGAGCTTGCCGAGGAACCCCTCGGCGCCCGAAGGCGGTACCGGCACGAGCTCGATGTTGCGGGCGGTGTACGGGATGTCACTCGCCGGCGCCGGCTCGGGATGCAGGCAGGCGATGTGGCGGACGCTGGTGAAGCGGGTGGCGAGCTGATCGAGCTCGCGCGCCGTCGGTCCCCAGCCCACGACCACTTCGTCGCGCAGGTGGTGAGGCATGTGCGAGATGATCAGGAGTCGCATCGAAGCTACAGCTCGGCCGGCTCGGGGGACTTCTCGGAGTAGCCGTAATACGAGTAGTAGTAGCCGCTACGCTTGTCGGGCTCGATCGCGTTCAAGATCGTGCCGAAGATCGTGCCGTTGACGGCTCGGATGTGGCGAGCCGAGCGGCGCAGATCTTCGCGCAGCGTCTTGCCGGCCTTGGCGACGAGAATGACGCCATCGGTGTGCTTCGAGAGCACGACCGCATCGGTGACGACCTGCAGCGGCGGCGAGTCGAGGATGATGCGGTCGAACCGGGTCGCGAGCTCCGCGAGCACGGTCTGGAATCGCTGCGTCATCAGGATCTCGGCCGGGTTCGGCGGCAACGGGCCGCACGGCAACACGAACAGGTTCGGGATCTCCGTGCTCTTGATGACTTCTTCGTAGTCGTGATCACCGACGATGAGGTTGGTCAGCCCGGTCTTGCGCGACACGCCGGTCGACGCGTGGAGGCGAGGACGCCGCATGTCGGTATCGATCAGCAGCACGCGCTGGCCACTCTGGGCCATCGTGGTGCCGAGGTAGATGACGGTGGTGGTCTTGCCCTCGCGTGGGTTCGCACTCGACACCACGATCGTCTTCAGCGGGCGGTCGGCCGCCGAGAACATGATGTTGGTGCGCAGCGAGCGACAGCACTCGGCGACCCGCGATCCCGGATTGCGATGCACGTAGAGATCGCGGCTGCCATCGCTGGTGCCTCCGAGCTCCGATTCGTCGAGCATCGGAATGATGCCGAGCAGGGGAGCACCGGTGGCCTGCGTCGCGTCCGCGGTGGACTTGATCGAGCGGTCGAGCAAGACGATCAGGAGGACGAGCCCGAGGCCGAGGAACAGCGAGAGCACGCCGGCGGCGACCACGTTCTTCTTGAGGTTTGGATAGATTGCGACGGTCGGCACCAGGGCGGTATCGAGCGGCCGGACGTTCGTCGAGTCGGTCGTGCGGTTCATCCGATCGGTGAGCTCGCTGGTCGACAGGCGCGACCGCAGGATGTTGTAGCGATCCTCGGTGCTCTTCTTGCGGCGCAGCAGCTCGTTGTACGCGACCACCTTCGGGCCGAGCGCGAGCGATTCTTGCGTGGCTTTCTCGACCTCGTTCTTGAGCGCGGACTCGGTGGCGAGCACGGCCTGGTATTGCTCCTCGAGGCCACCGAGGACGCGCTTCGCCTCGGACTGCAGGGCGGCGTAGATGTCGTCGATCTTGGCCTTCGCCATCTGGTACTGAGGATTCTTGGGTCCGACTTCCTTCTCGAGCTCGATGAACTTGTTGCGCTCCGAATAGTACTGCGCACGCAGGTCGTCGAACGAGTCGTTGTTCTTGCCCTCGCCGATCAGCATGATCGGCGACGTCAACACATCCGCGTTGGCGGCCTTGCGCATGCGATCGAGGCGAGACGACAGCTCGATCCTGCGGGCGCGGATCTCGTTGAGCTTGTTCGTGTACGTCGTGATCCCCGAGGACACGATGTTCTGCCGCTCCTCGAGCGTGACGGCGAGGAGGTCGTGATCCTTCTGATACGTGTACAGCGCCGACTCGGCCTCGCGGAGCTTGCTCTCTACGACATCGAACTCGGTGGACAGCGCGTTCGAGGCTTGCTTGGTGTCGGTGGACAGCAAACCCTTCGCGTAATCGACATAGGTCGAGACGTGCGCATTCGCAATCTGCGCGGCGAGGTCGCGATTCTCGCTCCGCACCACGACGTAGAAGATTCGATCCTGATCGGGATATCGGATCGAGATCATGCCTCGCACGATCGCCGTGGCGTCGAGGATCTGATCCTCGATCTTCTGGCCCTTTCGCTGCTCCTCGCTGAACAGCAAGGTGTAGAGGCGATGGGTCTCCACGGTCTGGCGAACCAGGCGATGGCTGGCGAGGACCTGCTTTTGCTGCTTGTAGTAGTCGATCGTGCCGGCCGTCGCGACGCCTGACAGGATCTCCTGACCGACGCCGAGGAGATCGGGGATCCGCGGCTCGATCTGGACCGAGGCCTGGGCCTGGTAGATCCGCGGGAGCCGGTTCGTGTAGACGACCGCGACCGCAATGGCGAGCGCCATGATCGCGAGCACGGCCCACACGTACTTTCGCAGCGTGTCAAGGTAGCGACGGACGTCGAAGCCCAGCGCGGGGGCGTCCTCTGGATCGCTGTCTATAAGCTCGTTGTTTTCCACGCTGTTCCGCACGTTAGTCACCGATCGGAGCGTCCGAGTTCAGATCGAGCTCAGATCGAGTGGAGGGGACTTGTAGCCCGCATTGCGCGGTGGTTCAAGCTGAGAAACTGCGAGCCAAGTATCGAATATCACTACTTATAGAGCGACTCCCACGGGCGCGCCATCCTGGTGGAGCGACCGCTGGGCAGCTTCCAGAACCGCGGTGACTCGCACCGCACTGGCCAGGTTCCCAGTGGGCATCGCACCGGAGCGGATGCAGTCCACGAAGTGCCGGAGCTGCAGACGCAGTGGCTCCTGCATCGGCAGCTGCGGGATGTGCACGTCACCATCGCGGAGCGTCAGGAACTGCGAGTACTCGCTGAACTCGGGGGGCCGATCGTAGCCCTTGTCGTAGATCTTCAGCTTGTCGGTCGCAACGTCGTCGAACTCGGCCATCTTCTGCGAGCACACCAGGGTCAGGCGGCGTTCCTTGCGCGGGCTGAGCCGCGACAGATGGACGTGCGCCATCTCGCCGGTCTCGTAACGCATCGTCAGGAACACGACGTCCTCGATCCCCGGCTGCAGCACGCTCTGCCCCCGCGCGGCGACGCTGATCGGTGCGCGGTCGAGCAGATGATCGATCATCGAGACGTCGTGCGGGCCGAAGCTCCAGAGCGCGTTCTCGTCGCGGCGCAGACGCCCGAGGTTGACGCGCGTGCTGTGCAGGTAGTGCAACGTTCCGAGCACACCCGAACGGAGGAGCTCGCGCAGCCGGATCACCGCGGGGTGATGCACCATCAGGTGTCCGACCATCCCGACGAGGCGATTGCTACGCGCGAGCTCGGCCAGCGAGATCGCGACGGCCACGTCCATCGTCAGCGGCTTCTCGACGAGCACGTGCTTGCCTGCGGCGAGCGCGGCGCGCGCGAGCACGGGATGCGTGGCGGCGGGCGACGCGATCACGACGGCATCGACGTCACCGCCGAGCAGCGCGTGTGGATCGGCAACGAGCCGGCATCCCGGCAACAGGGCGCGGATCCGTTCGATCGCGAGCGGGTCCGGGTCCGCAACACCGGCGAGCACGCAACCGGGCTCGCTCGCGACGATGCGGACGTGATTCTGCCCCCACGCGCCGGCGCCGAGCACCGCGATGCGAAGGGTCACAGCGCGACGCGCATACCGAGAAGCAGCTCGTGTCGTGCGTAACCAGGATCGTCGACCGTCCCGCCGGCCACCGTGTACATGTAGTCGGTCGACACCGACGTGAAGCGGTAGTTCAGCGTCGCCATCAGCCAGCGCCGGAAGTTGTAATGCACCCCGCCGACGACTGACAGGATCAGGTCGTCTCGCGTGTCCTCGCCCGTGACGCCGGGGATGGCGAACGTGACGCCGCGGTACTGGCGCCAGTGGACCTCGGGCTGAACCATGAAGATCAGCGGGTCGATGATGTGCTGCCACGACGCGCGGATGACGTGATCGCGAAAGAAGTTCGCGTTGATCGAGTCCTCGTATGTGAGGGCGTAGCCGAGCGTCACGCGGCCGAGCGGGGTGTAGCGATAGCCGATCATCGTGCCGATCGTCGGTGCCGAGAAGCTCGGACCATCGGAGTAGAAGCCGTTGGTGTAGCCGGCGTCGAGGTTCAGCGTCGTCTTGACGCTGAGCAGCGTCGAGAGGCCAGCGCGCAGGACCAGCGGATACGAGGTCACCTTCTGGCTCTCGGAGTCGAGCGCCGTCACGTTCGCCATCGAGAGATCGAGGTAGGCCTGGGTCTGTGGCAGGAACCGCCACTGCGGGTGCACGCCCACGCGATTCGTCATCCGGTCGGCGAACGACTGTTCGTCGCGCTCGAAGATCTCGATGCGGTTCTCGTAATACAGATAGCCGTTGATCGCGCTGTCGCGCGGCTTGTAGAGCATCATCAGACGCAGGTGATTGATGTCGCGATTCACGTTGGCGTCGGTCTCGAAGTTCGCCGCGCGGATGAGCCGCACGAAGTCTTCATTGAAGCCAAACGCCAGGCGACCCATCGGGTTCACCATGCCGTGCAGCGACGCGCCGACGCCAAGCCCACCAGTCTTGCTCGCGGTGTTGTCCTCGGCCAGGAGGAAGTCGTAAGAGAGCCGTACGTTCGCGCGATACTCGAACTGGCCGAGGTTCTGCTGCGGGTCGTCCGCCTCGATCGTCGACGAGGGGTGCAGGCGCGCGGCGCCGAGCGAAGCAGCGCCGATCTGGGCGATCAACCGCAGCACGCCGGCGGGCTGGACGTCGTCCTCCTCGTAGAAGACGTTCGAGACGAAGCCGGTCTCGGCGCCGAACACGGGGCGAAGCACGGTGCCTTCGCCAACCTTGATGCCACGACCTTCGATGGTCGAAACTGGAGCCGTTGCGTCGCCTGGGTTGAAGGTCGTGATCGAAACGTCGGTCGGCGAGATCTGCGCAGATGCCGTCGAAACCAGCGACAGCACCAATCCAAAACTAGCCCCAAAACGTGCCGATAATCGAATCATTTCACAATCCTGTGACCGGGGTGGGCGAATATACACATCACGTTGCAGAAAGGTCAATGCTGCGACTGCCGGGTTAGTGGAGTCTCTGCTCGCCGCGTTCATCGTGCCGAAAGAACGTGGCGATCTTGTCGACAACCCGAGCGCAGGCGCTCGGTGTGAGTGCCGGATGGATCGGCAACGCAAGCACTTCGCGACACGCTGCTTCCGCGATCGGGAGTGAGCCAGGTCGATATCCAAGGTCACGGAAACACGGCTGCAAGTGCAGCGGCTCGGGATAATAAACCTCGCTGCCGATGCCGTGTCGCGCGAGGTAGTCGCGAAGCGAATCACGCTCACGCACGCGGATCACGAACTGGTGATACGCGTGCTCCGGGTGATGAGCTGGCATCCGGACGACGGCGCCGAGGTCCGCGGCCGTGAACAGTACGCGATATGCCGCCGCGTGGGCTCGCCGGGCCGCGACCGCGGAGGCGAGGTGGTGGAGCTTTGCCCGCAGCACCGCGGCCTGGATGGCGTCGAGCCGAAAGTTCCCCCCGACGGCGACGTGGTGATACTTCGGCTGCGCGCCGTGGGAGCGGAGCAGCGTGATGCGGTTTGCGAGCTCGATGTCGTCGGTCAGCACGGCTCCCGCGTCGCCGAGCGCGCCGAGGTTCTTCGTGGGGAAGAACGAGCAGGCCGCGGCGACGCCACGGAGCGGCACGCCGCCCAGGCTCTGCGCGGCATCCTCGACGATCGCCACCGATGATCGCGGGAGCGTCGCGGGGTGACCGAACAGATGCACCGGCACGATCGCGCGCGTGCGAGTCGAGCAGGCCGCGAGCGCGGCAGCGGGATCGAGCGTCAGCGTGGCGTCGTCGATGTCGGCGAACACGATGCGGGCGCCGAGCCGCGCCGCACTGCCGGCCGTCGCGAAGAACGTGAAGGGTGTGGTGACGACCTCGTCGCCGGGTCCGATCCCGAGCGCCATGTAGATGGCGAGGAGCGCATCGGTCCCCGAGCTGGTCCCGACCGCGCGTGCGACGCCCGTGGCCCGAGCAAGCTCGAGCTCGAGTGCTGCGACCTCGGCGCCACCGACGAACACGCCGCTGTCGAGCACGCGCGCGATCGCAAGGTCGACAGCGGGGCGCACCGACGCCAGCTCGGCGGCCATATCGAAGAACGGAACCTTCACATCCCGGCGGGCAACCTAGCACGCGGTCATGCGAGAGTCGGAACATGCACGTCGTCGTGACCGGTGCTGCTGGCTTCATCGGCTCTCACACCTGCGAGGCACTCGTCGCGCGTGGGCACCGGGTCACCGGCGTCGACGCATTCGATGGCTACCTCTACCCCGCCGAGCTCAAGCGACAGACCGCGCGCGAGCTCGCGAAGCTGCCCGACGACCGGTTCTCGCTCGTCGAGGCAAACATCTGCGACGTCGATGCGATCGGACGCGTGCTCGATGGCAGCGTCGATGTCGTGTGCCACCTGGCTGCACTCGCGGGCGTGCGGCCGTCGATCGCAGCTCCGCTACGCTATCTGCGGACCAACATCGAGGGCACCGGCGTGATCGTCGAGCGCATGCGCGCGGCTGGCCTCGCGCGGCTGGTGTTCGCCTCGTCGAGCTCGGTGTATGGCGCGCGGCCTGGTACGAGCGCGGCGTTTCGCGAGGACGATCCGTGTCTCGCGCCGGCGTCACCGTATGCCGCGACCAAGCGCATGAACGAGCTGCAGCTCTCGACGTATCGCGACCTGTTCGGGCTCGGCGTCTTCGCGCTGCGGTTCTTCACGGTCTATGGACCGCGGCAGCGACCCGATATGGCGATCGCGAAGTTCACGGATGCGATCGCGCGTGACCTGCCGATCACCTTGTTCGGTGATGGCTCGTCGCGACGCGACTACACGTTCATCGACGACATCGTGCGCGGCACGGTGGCGGCCGTGGAGCAGGTCGAGCCGGCACGCTACGAGATCTATAACCTCGGCGGGACGACCACGGTCTCGCTCGCGGAGCTCGTCGAGACGATCGAGCGCGTCGTCGGCAAGCGCGCGATCATCGATCGGCAGCCCGACCAACCCGGTGATGTCCCGATCACCTACGCGAACGTGGATCGCGCGCGTGTCGCGCTCGGCTACGTGCCGACGACGCGCCTCGAGGCTGGCATCGCCAGGTACTGGGAATGGAAACAGGAGCGCTAGGCTGTCGGTAGATCGCGCCGACCTTCGAACGCGCGACACGATTCGCCCATCGTGCTGAACGTCCGACCGTGATGCAGTCGATCGATCCGCTGCTCGAGCCGGCGACCGCGCCCGAGTGATTGCGACAGCCGCAACTTCCACGGCACATGCTGGCTGCGCGCGATGGCGCCGACCTCGCCGGTGTCGAGCTCGTAGGGATGGAGATAGACCACCGCAGGGCGTTGCGCGCGCGCCGCTTCCCAGAGCGCCACGCGATGCAGCGAGAACGGCAGCATGCGCAGGTAGCCGCCACCAAGCGCCGGCCAGCGTCGGCCGAGCCAGACCGTCGCGAGCGGGATCTCGAGGAGCCCTTCCTTGAGCCAGAACGGGCCGCGCGGCGCGGTCGCGACCCCGTAGCGGCGCATCCGTGCAGGCACGACGCTGCTGTCGTAGCGAAAGCCCTGCGTCGCGAGCTCGACGAAGATCTGGCGGTTGACCTCGTCGAGCGTCTCGCACGGCTCGCCGAGGCTGAAGTCCGGCGCCCGGAAGCCGAGCACCGGCTGCCCGGTCGCGTCCTCGAGCAGCTTCCGCGAGGTCGCGATCTCGTCGCGCAGCGCGCTGTCACTCATCGAGAACAGCGGCCGATGCGTATGGGCGTGACACGCCACCTCGTGTCCGCGCCGCGCGATCTCCGCGACCATGCCGGGATCGTGCTTCGCCACGAGGCCCTGCACGAAGCAGGTCGCGCGGATCCCGAGGCGCTCGAGCAGATCGAGCATGCGCGCGGTGTTGGTCCGGCAGCGATCGGTGATCGCGGCGTCGAAGTCGAGGGTGGACTGGATCCAGTCCTCGACGTCCACGGTGACGCAGACCGGCGAGGTCACCGGCATACGACGTGGAAGTCTTGCCCGGCACCGCGGATCTTCTCGATGTGGACCGTGGTGACGCCGGCGTCCTTCAGCACGCGCTCGATGTCGCCGCGCTCGTAGAGGTAGATCGGGCAGTTGCGCATCCGGTAGCGGACTTCGCGGATCGGCGAGCGTAGCCAGTGCCGGCTCGGAAACGAGATCGCCGCGAGCCCACCCGACAGTTGCGCGGCGAGCGCACGACAGAACGGCACGGGGTCTGCGACGTAATCCATGACGCCCATCACGATCGCGCAGTCGGCACGGTCGAGTGGCTTGCCGAGCGGAAAGTTACCTTGCACGAGCTCGTAGCGACCTTGGTGACCGGCGGCGTCGAGTCGCTGGGCCGCGAGCTCGAGCATCCGCGGCGCGGCGTCCACTCCGATCACGCGCGCGGCACCACGTGCGAGCGCCTCGCGCATGTACACGCCGGAGCCGCAGCCCACGTCGAGCACGGTCTTGTTCGCGAGATCGCCCAGCCGGTCGAACGTCAACCGGAAGCGCTCGATGATGTCCCGACGAAACGTCGAGTCGATCAGCCGCCAGACCGCGCCGCGTCGCCCGTCGTAGAGCGAGTCGAAGGTGTCGGCGAACCCATGGAAGAACCGTCCGGCGCGCTCGTCGGTGCTCGACATCATGGCGAAGGACATAACCCATGGTTGTGCCGCGGGCGACAACAAACCCGAGCTGATATACACGGCCGAAGTGTCAGCGCTGCCGCCCACCGCGCCCCACGATCCATCGGTGAGCGTGATCCTGCCGATCCGTAACGAGCGGGCGTATATCGAAGATGCGCTGCAGGCCTTGTTGACGCAGGAGCGGCTCCCGGCGCGGTACGACATCATCGTCGTCGACGGCATGTCGAATGACGGCACGCGCGAGATCGTGCAGGCCATCGCGGACCGCGATCCGCGCGTTCAGCTCGTCGACAACGAGAAGCGGATCGTGTCTTCCGCGCTCAACATCGGGATCGCACGAGCGCGAGGTGAGATCATCATCCGGGTCGACGGTCACACCCGCGTGGCCCCGGACTTCATCCGCGCGAACCTCGAGCTCCTCGAGGAGCACCCGGAGGCGTGGTCGGTCGGTGGGCCGATCGCCCATCGCGGCAAGACCACGTTCGCACGCGGTGTCGCGGCCGCGATGTCGAGCCGGTTCGGGGTTGGTGGCGCGAATCACCGTCGCGAGACCTACGAGGGCTATGCGGAGGGCGCCGTGTTCCCGGCGTTCCGGCGGACGATCTTCGATCGGGTCGGGTTGTTCGACGAGGAGCTCGTGCGCAACCAGGATGACGAGTTCAATTTCCGGATCACCGCGGGCGGCGGCAAGATCTACATCTCGCCGCGCGTGAAGCACGACTACTTCGTCCGTGGTTCGCTGCGGGCTCTCGCGCAGCAATACGTCCAGTATTCGTACTGGAAGGTCGCGGTGTTCCGGAAGCACCGCAAGATCGTCGCCGCGCGACACCTCGCACCCGTGGTGTTTCTGGTCGCGGCACCGGCCTGCGTGATCGCGGCGGCCATCGCGCCTCCCCCGCTGAGCTGGGTCGCGGTCGCGCCGCTCGTCGCCTACGGCGGGTTACTGACGGCGGCGATGATCTCCGCCGGCATTCGCGAGCGCAGCGTCCTGGTGGGGGTGAGTGCCGGCGTCGCGACGGCGGCGATGCACGTGGCCTATGGCACCGGCACGCTGCTCGGGATCCTGGCCGCGCCCGGGCGGAGCCCGTTCGTGCGCGCGGTCATGGCGAAGATCACGCGCTGACCCGAAGCTGTCAGCCGTTGTGACAGCCGTTGTGACAGCCGTTGCGACACAGCGTCGACGAGTCGTCGGCGTGTTGCGCCCGGGCCACGGCAGGCAGTGGCAGCGGAGTGGTAAGCCGCGAGAATCCTGAGGCGGTGGCGCGGCGCCGAGGTGGCCGCCGAATTGCGTAGCAAGCGCCCGATGTCTCGAGCGCGGATCGTCGTCGTTGTCTGCTGCGTGCTCGCCGGCTGCACCTACAAGCCGGGCTCGTTCTCGTACCCCTCGAAAGGGTTCCCTGGCCAGCGCGTCACCATCGGGTGTCTCGACATCGCGGTCGACCGTCGCGCCGACCTCGAGGGTGCTCCGGTCCTCGGGTACCAGTTCGGCAATCGCTGTGACCGACCGGTCAGCGTCGACCTCTCGCGGGCGTGGGTCGTCGGCCGGCTCGTCGACGGCAACGAGATCGCCCTCACGCCGTACGACCCGAAGCTCGAGATCACGGCGGTCCGGATCGACGGTCGGATGGCCGGTGGCGAGGCGTTGCGCTACACGACGTCGCAGCCGGTGGCACAGGTCTGCGTCGATGTCGCGCGGCTCGTCGACCGGGTGACCGAGTCGCGCTGGCTGTGCTTCGGAGACGCGAACGTGATCGCCGTCGCGGGTCGGTTGGCGGAACGCGAAGCGGCGGCGCGCGAGGCCGAGCGAGCCGAGGCGGTGGAGGTCACCGACGACGACGACGACGAGGCCGTCGGGATGACACAACTGACCGATGGTGATGGCGAGGTGGCGCCGTGATCGCGCGCGGGCTCGCGGCAGCGCTGCTCGTGGTGATCGCGGCGCGGGCTGAGCCCGTGCATGCGGGGACCTGTGGTGGCGGCAGCGGTGGTGGCGGCGGTGGTGGCGGCAGCAGCGGTGGCGGCGGCGGCTCGTCCGGTGGCTCGAGCTCGTCGAGCTCGTCGGGCTCGTCATCGAGCGCGCCGGCATGTCACGACTCGACGGACATCGTCGGCTATCGCGAGTGCACGGGGTACGGCAGGTGGGGCGCGAACCTCGGCATCCCGCTGCTGATCTTCGAGGTCGGCATGAACGTGCAGGCGTTCGCGAGCCCGCTCGGCGAGCGCGATGGCCGCGTCGAGCACGGGGAGCAGGAGTTCTCGTATCGCGTCGTCGATCCCGGTGGCGCGAGCGCGCCGGCGAAGGCGACCGCGGTGATGACGACGCTACGGGTCGGCGCGGGCGGGCGCGGGATCTACGGCGCGGCCGAGGTCGAGCTCGGCGGGCTGGTCTCGGACTCGTCGCGTGCCGAGATGATCACACGCGGCGAGGTCGGCGCACCGACGATCGAGCAGACCAGCACGCTGGCGTTCGGTGCGCTCGGCGTGCTCGGGGCGCAGGGCTCGACCCGGCGCGCGACGTTCGGGGTCGAGCTCGTCGGCGGCGTCCGCGGCGTCATCTATCACTACGAGTCGCGGTACCTCGCGTGCCAGCAGACCGAGTCGATCGCGACGAGCCGGCCGGTGCTCGAGGCGCGGGCGCGGGCGTCGATCTGGCTGTCGCCGGTGATCAATGCCGGCGTCGTCGTCGGGTCGAGCGTGATCGACCGCGGCGCCTTCATGGGCGGCGTGTTCCTGGGCGCCAACACCCGCGCGTTTGCCGGGTTGCGTTAGGAACCCCAGCGTTAGCCGAAGGGGGCTACGGGTCTGGCAGATGCGGCCGACCCGGGAGGCATGGACAAGAAGCCCGCCCAGTTCCGCGAGACGATGTGGTTCAAGCTGGGTGAAGAGGCCGCGCCGGCGCCCGCCGCCGACGATGCCGCCTCCAACACGAGCTTGCCCGTCGAGGACCGCTACCTCGACGACGGCAGCGTGACCCGTACCGACAGCCTGACGTTCGGGATGCACACGGGGACAACCGCCTACCTGCGACCGATCCACCTTGCCGCCAGCTCCGAAGATCTCGCGCTGGGCACGCTCGCGCGCGAGATGAAGGGCCGCCGCCCGATGTACACCGCGCTCGTCGCCAGTGCCGGCGCGCTCTCGATCGCGACGCTCGCGCTCGTTTACCTGTTCTGAAGGGCCTGAGCCGGGCGCTCAGATCTCGAGCTCTTCGCCCTCGCGGGCGGGGACCAGCTCGATCGCGGTGCCGCCCTGCGCGTCGAGCGCGGCCCGGCAGCTCGCGGCCATCTCGTCGACGTCATCGTCGGTGTAGTCTTGGTCGTAATGAAACATCACGAGCCGGCGCACGCGCGCGGCCGTGGCGACGATCGCCGCGTCCTCGTACGACGAGAAGCCGCGGTTGCGACGGGTCGCCTGATCGACAGGCCGGTAGGTCGTGTCGTGGAGCAGCACGTCGGCATCCGCGAAGAACGCGATGGTCTCCGGCGTCGGGCCGGTGTCCGCGAACGGCTGGCCGACGTCCGACGCGTACACGAATGACCGGCCGTCCTCGACGATGCGAAACGCGAGCGCGGTCGTCGCGCCGTGTGCGTGCTCGCGCGCGGTGATCGTCAGGCCTTCGGCCTCGAACGGCTCGCCGCACGGTGCGGCGCGGACGTTGAAGCCGGCCGCGAGGTTCTTGAGCGACTGCAGCGGCGAGAAGTTGGGATCCATCTGGCCCTCGAGGATCTCCTCGAGGAAGTTGGGTGACGTGCCCGGTCCCCACACGGTGAACTGATTCCCGGGGATGAAGACCGGCGCGAAGAAGCCGAGGCCCTGGATGTGATCCCAGTGGGTGTGCGAGAGCAGGATCGTGCCGCGTCCGGCGCCCTTGCCGAACGGGCCCGACAGCAGCGTGTTGCCGAGGTGCATGAGCCCGGTGCCCATGTCGATGATGATGAGGCCGCCGGCCTTGGGGTGCACCGAGACGCACGCGGTGTTGCCGCCGTAGCGGATGGTCTCGGGACCGGGTGCGGGGATCGATCCGCGGACGCCCCAGAACCGGATCTTCATTCGTCCCCCAGGGTGTACTCGAGGCCCTCGTAGGCGCTGGCGAGCTCGAAGCGATCGCCTTGCGCCTCGACGACGTGACGATACTTCGCGAGGATCGCGTCGTTGTCGTCGTCGGAGCGCAGCGGCGCGTGGTGGAACAGGCAGAGCCGCTTGACGCCGGCGTCGCGCGAGATCGCGATCGCGTCGTCGGGGTGCGAGTGGCCCCAGTGCGGGCGCAGCCGGTACTCGTCGATCGTGAACTGGGTGTCGTAGATCAGGAGGTCGGCGCCCTTCGCGAGCGCGACCACGCCGGCGCGCATCTGCGCGAGCTCGGCGAGCACGTCCGCCGGCAGCGGCTGGTCGAGCGATGGCGCCGTCACGATGAACTCGCGGCCGAACAGGATGTCCGCGAACGGGGCGGTGTCCGCGCAGTAGACGACCGCGGCGCCGTCGACCTCGATGCGGTACGCGATCGCGATCCATGGATGGTTGAGGCGCGTGCAGGTGACTCGGGCCTTGCCGATATCGAAGCGGGCGCCCTCGATCAGCTCGTGAAAGTGCATGTCCGCGTGCATCGCCGAGAGCGGCACCGGGAAGTACGGCGAGTCATGCTGCTGCGAGAAGACCGCCTCGAGGTGCATGTCGCGCTGGCGGGCGAAGATGTGGACCTGGTTGCCCGCGCGATAGAGCGGCGAGAAGAACGGCAGCCCCTGCACGTGATCCCAGTGCGTGTGGCTGATCAGGATCGACGTCTTGCCCTTGCCGTCGCCGAACGACTCCTCCATGAGCGACTTGCCGAGCCGGCGCAGGCCGGTCCCTGCATCGATGATGATCGGCGCAGCTCCGCGGGGCCTGACCTCGACGCACGACGTGTTCCCGCCGTATCGGCTGGTCGACCGACCCGGTACCGGGATCGATCCACGCACTCCCCAGAACCTGACCTTCATCGTGGGGCGTTCGACGCGCCCGACCGAACCTAACCCTCTGTAAGCCCGGGAGCTAGAAGCCTTTGCGCGAATCTAGAAGGATCGTCACCGGGCCGTCATTCACGAGCTCCACGGCCATGTCCGCCGCGAATTCGCCCGCCGCGACCCGGCTCACGCCCGCCGCACCCACCGCCACGAGCGTCGCCTCGTAGAGCCCCTTCGCCGCCACCGGCTCGAGGGCCCCCGTGAACGCCGGCCGGCGCCCCTGCCTGGCGTCCCCGTACAGCGTGAACTGCGAGACGATCAGAACCGCGCCCCCCACATCGAGTACCGACCGATTCAGCTTCCCGGCGTCGTCCGCGAAGATCCGCAAGTTCACGATCTTGTCGACGATGTACTGGACGTCCGCGGGCCCATCCCCGGCCCCCGCCCCGAGCAGCACGAGGAGCCCGCGGTTGATCTCGCCAGTGAGCCGGCCCTCGACCGTCACCTTCGCTCGCGTCACGCGCTGAACCACAGCTCGCATGGGGACGGTCTCCACTAACTCAACTTGCGATCCGTAACCTCGCATGAATACACGCCTGAATGGGGACGGTCTCCACTAGCTCAACTTCGGACGTGGTCCCGTCGCGACAGCACCGCTCGTTCGCGGATGATTCGCGACGCCCGCTCGCGCTGGTTGAGTTAATGGAGACCGTCCCCGATCACGCGTCTGATTCAGAAGGGTTGGCGATCGATAGTTGAGTTAGTGGAGACCGTCCCCTGTCAGGCAACCCACGCAGCTTGCTGTGGGTCGTATCGGCCGCTAGGATGCCGGCGCTCATGAGGTTTGCCTTGGTTGTCGCGCTCGGCGCGGTTGCGGCGCTCGGTTGCGGCAAGGAGATCGGCGACGACTGCTCGGTGAGCTCCGACTGCAGCCCGAACGGGGATCGCACGTGCGACGTGTCGTCGCCGGGCGGCTACTGCACGATTCAGGGCTGCGACTTCGATACGTGCCCTGAGGAAGCGGCGTGCGTCCGGTTCTTCACCGGCAACTTCTCGAACCGGATGTGCGATCCGCGGACCGAGTCGGGCGATGGCGGCGAGAACGACAAGTGCACGCTGGACGAGCTGTGCTCGCTGGTCGGCAACTGCGTGCCGCGGGCGTCCGAGCTGCGGTACTGCATGCGGAGGTGTGACTCGCTGGATGACTGTCGCGATGATTACGAGTGCCGCGACCTGACGCTGATGCGGCTGCACGGCGGTGAGCCGGTGCTCTCGCCCGGGACGCCAATCGACGAGGACTCGCCGAAGTTCTGCGCCCCGCGCGGCGACTGAGGCGATCGATCGATTGCTGTCGGCGCGCCGATGGAAATCACCTTGCGCCGAAGGAACCCTTGTAGGGGGCGACTGATACGATCGGCGTGTGTCGATCGGCTCGTTCCTGCTGCGGCGGCTCGGTTCGGGGCTGCTCGCGATCCTGGGCGTGTCGATCCTCGTGTTCGCGTTCTTGCACCTGGTGCCCGGTGATCCGGTCGATCACCTCGCAGGCGGCGAGGCGACGGTCGAGCAGCGCCAGAAGATCGAGAAGTGCATGGGGCTCGACAAGTCCATGCCGTCGCAGTTCGTGAGCTTCCTCGGTCACGTACTCGACGGCACGCTCGGCCACCAGTGTCCCGATCCGAAGGGCAAGCCGACGGTGGCCGCGCGCATCGCGCTCGTGTTTCCGCACACCGCGGCCCTCGCGTTCGCCGGGATGCTGGTCGCGATCGTGCTCGCGCTGCCGCTCGGGATCCTCGCGGCCGTCCGGCGCGGCACGTGGATCGACACGCTCGCGACCACGACGTCACTGTCGGGGATCGCGATCCCGCAGATGATGTTCGCGCCGCTCCTGGTGTTCCTGTTCTTCGTCACGCTCGGCTGGTTCCCCGGCCCGACCGAGACCGGGTTCATGGCGCTGGTGCTGCCCGCGCTCGCGATCGGCACGCACCTGATGGCGATGCTGGCGCGCATGACGCGCTCGTCGATGGTCGAGGTGCTCGGCGAGGACTACGTGCGCACCGCGCGTGCGAAGGGGCTGCCGGAGGGCCGCGTCGTGTTCGTCCATGCGCTGCGCAACGCGCTGCTGCCGGTGATCACGATCGCGGGCCTGCAGTTCGGGTCGCTGCTGTCGGGCGCGATCATCATCGAGAACGTGTTCGCGCGGCCGGGCCTCGGCACCACGCTCCTCGAGGCGATCCTCGAGCGGAACTATCCGGTCGTGCAGGGCACGGTGCTCGTGATCGCGGGCATCTACGTGCTGGTCAACATCCTGGTCGATCTCGCCTACGGGATCGCCGATCCGAGGATCCGCCGCGCATGAAGCTCTCGATCAGCGCCTGGGTCGGCGGGATCATGCTCTCCGTGTTCATCCTCGCGGGTGTGCTCGGTCCGTGGATCGCGCCGTACGACGTCGGCCCGCACGCGCTCGACCTGCCGAATCGCTTCCAGGGCGCCTCGGCCGCGCACTGGCTCGGCACCGACAGCAAGGGGCTCGACACGCTGAGCCAGCTGCTGTGGGGCGCGCGGTCGGCACTCCAGCTCAGCATCATCGTCGTCGCGATCTCGTCGACGATCGGCCTCGTCGTCGGCACGGTTGCCGGCTGGTACCGCGGGATCGTCGACGAGATCCTGATGCGGATCGTCGACATCCTGATGTCGTTCCCCGGCATCCTGCTCAACATCGCGATCGTCGCCACGGTCGCGCGCCCCGGACTCGGCGTCATGATCGTCGCGCTCTGTGCGAACGGCTGGGTCGGCTATGCGCGTGTCTCCCGCGGCCAGGTGCTCGCGCTCCGCGAACGCGATTACATCACCGCCGCGGTCGCGCTCGGGGCCTCGAACCGCCGCGTGATGTGGCGCCACCTGATCCCGAACCTCATGGGGCCCGCGCTCGTTCAGATGACGTTCGGCTTCGGCGGCGTGATCCTCGTCGAGGCCGCCCTGTCGTTCCTCGGCCTCGGCCCGCAGGTCGACTACACCTGGGGCGCGATGCTCGATCAGGCGCGCACGTTCCTCTGGAAGTCCGACTGGGTAACGCTCTACACGCTCGTGCCCGGCATCGCGATCATGTGGGTCGTGCTCGGCGCAAATCTCATGGGCGATGGCCTGCGCGACCGCCTCGATCCTCGCCAGCGCGGGCGGAGCTGATGGCGAACGAGCGAGTGCGAGGAAGCCGAATAACCTTGGCGAACGAGCGAGTCCAGGAGCGCGGACCGCGCCTCGGCGAGGGAGCCGTATAAAACGATGCCGCTGCGCGTCCGCGTGTGCCGCATCGCCGACGTCCCGGTCGGCGAGATCCGCGCGTTCCCGGTGCGCGGCGTCACCTGGCCGGTGATCGTGGTTTACGTCGACGGCGAGCTCGTCGCCGTCCCCGGCGTCTGCCCGCACGAGGACGTCGCGCTCGCCGACGGCTATCTCGACGGCCAGGCGATCATCTGCCCGGCGCACGCATATCGCTTCGATCTGCACACAGGTCGCTGCCGGCACGACGCAGGCCTCGAGCTCCGTCGCTATCCGGTCACCGTGATCGGCGACGAGATCTGGGTCGACCTGCTCTGATCGGCCCCGCAGTCGCGCTATGACACACGGATGACCCGACTGCTGCTGCTGTGTCTGCTCGCGAGCTGCGGATCGACTGCACGGACCACAGCGCTTTCGCCGCCACCCGCGTCGTCACCCGACCCGTTGCCGCCCGTCGTCGTCACGGCGCCGGTCATGCCCGCGCCGGTCACGCCCGCCGCCGGCAGTCTCGGCACCCTTCGCTTTGAGGTCACCGGCGGGAATCCAGCCGCGCGCCGCGACTTCGAGCAGGGCGTTCTCGCGATGCATTCGTTCTGGTACACCGAGGCCACGCGCCGGTTCACCGCGGCGATCGCGGCCGACCCGAGCTTCGCGATGGCGCACTGGGGCCTCGCGATGTCCCACGCGCAGTTGCTGTTCGGGATCGATGACCTCGACGCGGGCCGCGCTGCGCTCGCGAACGTTCCGCCACTCGACAACGTCACGCCCCGCGAGCGCGCGTGGATCGCCTCCGCCCGCGCGTTCTTCGCGCCCGAGCAGATCGAGGCGCGCCGGACCGCACTCGTCACCGCGCTCGCGCGGATGCATCGCGAGTATCCCGATGACGACGAGGTCGCTTCGTTCCTCGCGCTCGGCCTGATGTCGGGAGGCCCGCCGGGCCAGCCGCCCGAGCTCGCCCTCCAGGTCCGCGGCGGCGCGCTCGCCCTCGAGGTCCTCGCGCGGCAGCCCACCCATCCCGGCGCCGCACACTACGTGATCCACGCGTTCGATACGCCAGACCTCGCGCGGATCGCCCTGCCCGCCGCGAAGCAATACGCCGCGATCGCGCCCGGCGCCTTCCACGCGCGTCACATGCCGGCGCACATCTTCGCGCGGCTCGGTGACTGGGAGGCGGCGCGCGCGAGCTGCCAGTCGGCGTGGGACATCTCGCTCGCGGAGCGGGTCGCGGATTTTCACAGCTTGAGCTGGATCGTCGCGATCAACTTCGAGCTCGGACGCCGCGCCGATGCCGAGGCCGCGATCAAACGCTTCGGCGACGCCGTTCGCAAGGGTGCGCCGTCGTACGTCCGTGGCGGCTACACCGAGGTCGTCAGCGTCTACCTCGAGGCGACGCGGGATGACGCGCGCCTCGACGAGCTGCTCGCGCCGCTGCAAGGACCGGTGGTCGAGACCGCGGACATGCCGAAGGGCCCGGGCGCGCCGCCGTTCGCCGTGTTCGAGCAGATCGGCACGATGTCGCTGCGCGCGGGTGTCTCGGCGCGACGCGGTGATCTCGCCGCCGTCCGCAAGGCCGCGCGCGAGCGCGCGGCGCTCGATCGCAAGCTCGATCCGTTTCTCGAGCTGCAGCTCGGCAAGGCTGGCTTCGCGAAGGACAAGACCAAGCGCCAGCGGCAGGCCGAGCTCGGCGATCAGCTCGCGCTCGCGCGCGCCCGCAAGGATCACGAGGCCACGGTGCCGCTGTACCGCAAGCTCGTCGCGCACGTCGAGAGCGAGCCGCACCACGAGCCGAGCGTCACCGGCGGCTCGCCGCGGGAAGGCCTTGCCGAGGCGCTGATGGAGATCGGCAAGCCGCGCGAGGCGCTCGTCGAGCTCGAGCTCCTGCTCAAGCGCCACCCGCGCCGCGCCCGCCTGCTCCTGCGTGCCGCGCGGGCGGCTGCACGGACCGGCGATGCCGTGCGCGCATACGATCACTACGCGCAGCTCGTCGAGGTCTGGCACGCCGCCGACGCCAGCTTCCCGGGACTCGATGAAGCGGTCGCCGCGGTCGCCGCAGGTCGCCCGAAGCCGCCTCCTGCCTCACCACCCGCGAAGCCGGCACCGCCCGCCGGCACGCATCACCACTGAGTCAACACACTCGATGCTCCTCGCCGCGTATCACGTGCAAGGCGGCTCGGACGCCGGCGACGATCGAGCGCTGCCCGGGCAGCCGTCGCTTCGCTCCACACCGAGATCGGCCGCGGAACTCGCGAACGCCACGAGCGGGCTGCTTGCTGCCGATCGCGAACACGTAGACCGAGGCGAACGCATCCTCGTTGAACGAGATGTAGAGCGGTTCGAGCCGTTCTGCTGGAGCATCTGCTGCACCGCGAGCGGAGAGAACCGCCAGTAGTCGCCGTACGTGCCTTCGATGTGGTGATACGGCTGCAAGAACGGAAACACCACGATCACGAGATCCATCGACATCGCGCACAGGTTTGCGAAGGCGCGATGGAGTCATAGATGTGCTCGAGTGCGAGATCCGACCGCGTCGGAACATGGTCAGGCCAGCGAGTCGAGATCGGAGTCGGCGCCGCAGTAGAACCAGCGATCGGGATCGACGAATCGCCGGTCGCCGCCCCTCGGGATCATGCAGAGGAACGGCTTGCTGTCGCGCTCGGTGAAGCCGCTGCGCCACATGCCGCGCTTGCGGCCATCGAGCGTGAATAGCTTGATGTCGATCGTGTGTGCCGTCGTCTCGTCGGTCGCGTGGCGCGCGATCGCGCGGAGGCACGCGTGCCACTCGCCGGGAATCGCGACCAGATCGACGATGCGCAGCGTCTTGCCGCCGTGCATCGCCTCGAGGGCGCAAGCGCCGATCGGCGTTCCACGCCGGACGATGACGAACGGCGGCTCGCGGCCGGCCGGCGCGGCGAGGAAGCGCCACGTGTAGAACGACGCGTCGCGGACGGCGGCGAGTCGCAACGACTGCCGGGCGCCGGCCCACACCGCGTCGAGCCGATCGTCGAGCGGCGCCATGCGCTCGAGCTTCGCGGTGCGCCGCGGCTTGAGCGCGGCAGCGATAAGTCCATCGAGTGCGTCGAGCGTGATCGCGGAGCCACGGAGGGGACGTGCCCACCGCGACACGTGGCCGACCTCGCGCGAGCCGCCGTGCTTGAGCGGCGTCAGGTTCATCGCACCGGGCGCGCCGTACATGCAGCCGATGCCGTGCTCGGTCATCGCCTGGCGAGACGTATCGTGGAGCAGCCCGCCGAGGCCGCGTCGCCGGAACTCGGGGCGCACGTAGCCGTCGCCACCGAGCGCGCCACGCACGATCGCGCTGTCGAGCCACATCCGGAACGGGAAGAACGAGGTGCAGCCGGCGACCTTGCCGCCCTCGCTCGCGATCCACGTCAGCGCGGGCCCTCCGGGATTCGTCGCGTACAGCCAGCGCCAGCGCGCCGCGACATCACATCCCGGGATCATCTCGCCGATCAGCGCCTCGATCTCGGGGCGATCGGCGGCGGTCGCGAGGCGCACATCGAACATCCGCCGCAGCCTACCGCTACTTGTACTCGGGCTCGACGATCTTGACGTCCTTGATGCCGGCGTCGGCGAACGCCTTGTCGAGGTGGGGCTTGTCCCCGAGGATGACGATGATCTCGTGCTTCGGGTCGAGCTCGGTCTTGAGCAGGGCGCGGAGCTGCGCCGGCGAGGCCGCCGCGATCTGCTGCAGCATCGTGTTGTAGTACGAGGTGTCGAGGCCGTACTGGGCGATGAAGCCCAGGCGCTGCGCGAGCTCGGCGGTCACCGTCGACTCGCCGAGGAGCCGCGACACCAGCTTGCGGCGCGCCTTCACGAAGTCGACATCGAACGTCTCGCCGGTCCGCAACGAGTCGAGGCCATCGCGGATCGCCTTGATCGACTCGCCGACACGCTCGGCGTCGATCGTGCCGCCGATCTGGTACGCCGACGGTCCCTTGGAGGGGCGGCGCCCGGCGCTGATGCCGTACGTCGAGCCGAGCTTGAACCGCACGTTCTCGACGCGCTTGTTCAGCATCTCGGCGAGGATCTGACGCGCCCCTTCCTGACCGTCGACGCCCGCGGGCGCCGGGTACGCGATCCGGATGTGGAGCTGCGGCTCCTCCTTGCCGACGACGCCGATGAACAGCGGGCCCGAGCGCTTGGCGATCGCGGTGTCGACCGGCCTGGCGACCGTGCCCTTGCCCCAGCCGCTGAACGCCGACCGGATCTGGCTCGTCGCGGATTTCGGGTCGAAGTCTCCGACGACGATCAGCGTCGCGTTGCCGGCGTTGTAGTGACTCTTGCGGAAGCTCTCGAGGCTGTCCTTGCTGAGCTTGCCGACGGCTTCCTGGGTCTGGATGCCGGTGCGCGTGTACGCGTGCTCGGCGCCGTAGAGCGCGGTCAGCACCTGGCGCTCGAACTCGTTCTCCTGCTGCGCGGCCTTCGTCGACAGCTGGCCCTTGTAGTTCTTCTGCCAGCGCTCGATGCCCTCCTGGTGATACGTGCCGGCGGCGATCAGCCGCTCGAGGCCCTTGATCATGACGTCGAGGTAGATGTTGATGCCGCTGGTACCGCACACCGTCACGTCGGTCGAGGTCTGGCAGCCGACGTTGATGCCGGTCTTCGCGAACGCGTCGGCATCGATCGGCAGGCTGAGAAACCGCGCCGCCGCGTCGGGCAGCATCGGGCTGTCGGGGTTCGAGGCGTCACCGACGTTGTTGAAGATCAGCCGCGCCGAGACGAGCGGCATCGACTTGATCGGCAGCATCACGATCTTCATGCCGTTGCCGAGCTCGAACCGCTGCGCGCCCTGCAGGCCCTTGAGCTCCGCGGCGATCTTGAACGGCCGCCGCGCCTCCGACGGGTCGACGTCCTCGACGTCCTTCTGCTCGTGCGACTTGACCTGGAACTTCACCGACGCGCGGCGATCGCCCTTCATGCCTTCCTTGTTCGGCTTGATGACGATGATCTTGGCCTTGTCGGGATCGATCCACTTCTTGACGACCTTGCCGACGCGCTCGCCGTCGAACTTCCCGATCTTGTCGAGCTCGTGGAACATGTAGAGCCCGGGCGAGCTGAAGTCGAAGTCCTTCGAGAACTGCACCATCTCGCCGATCGCGTTCGTGCGCGCCTGCAGCGGCTCGAGGCTCTCGATGAACGACGCCTTCTGCTGGTTCTTCCACTCCTCGATCTGGGCCCACGAGCCCTCGTCGAAACCGCGGTACGCCTGCCGCGCCGCCTTGTTCGCGAACTCGACGGCCTCGTCGAGCTTGCCCATGCCCTTGAGCTCGATCGAGATCACGAAGACCGGTGCGAGCTGGCCACCGAGGATGCCGCCGTCGACCGAGTAGGCGAAGTCGTACTCCTGACCCTTGCGCGCGATCCGTCCCCAGGCGCTACCGATGCCGAACCGTGCGGCCTCACCCTCGGGGGTGTTCGACGCGGGCAGCGCCCACGCGATGTGCACGCTCGGCCGCTCGACGTCGAGATCGTACTGGGTCCGGCCCTTGGTGACCGTGAACGCGGCGGGCTGGACGAGTGGCGCACCGGGGCGCTTCTCGAGCTTGCCGAACCACTTGGTGATCAGCTCGACGGTCGGCTCGACCTCGACGCCGCCGGCGACGATCACGGTCGCGCGCTCGGGGACGTAGAAGTCCGCGATGAACTTGCACGCGTCCTCGAGGGTGATCGTCGTCAGCTGCGAGTCATCGCCACCGATCATCCGCTCGTACGCGTGGCCCTTTGGATAGACCGACGACATCACGAGCTGCGGGATCTGGCCCTCGGCCGTGCCGCCGCGCTGGCGGATCTCGTTGCGCACGACCTCGCGCTCGCGGAGGAACTCCTCGTTCGTGATCGTCTTGCACCCGAAGTACATCCGCATCGCCTCGATCTTGAGGAGCGTGTCGAGCTGCTCGGCACGCGCGGTGTTCATGTAGTGGGTGGTGTCCCAGTTCGTGTACGCGTTGAAGAAGGTCGTCAGGTCGTTGATCGACTTCATCAGCGGCGTCGTGTTCTCGCCGTCCGGCCGCAGCTGGAACATCATGTGCTCGACGAGGTGGGCGAGCCCGGCCTTGCCGATCGGATCATCCTTGGAGCCGACGTCGTAGCGAACATCGACCTCGGCGAGCTGGGTGCTCGCGTCGGGCATGATCACGAAGCGCAGGCCGTTCGCCTCGAGCTTGCCGCGCTTCTCGGCGTGGGTGAACGCGAACTTCGGCGCGGCCGGCTGGCACGCGGACACCAGGACGCTGACCGCGACCGCCGCCGCGACGGACAAGACTTT
This sequence comes from Kofleriaceae bacterium, assembly GCA_046590445.1. GTDB lineage: Bacteria > Myxococcota_A > Polyangia > Haliangiales > Haliangiaceae > JABFXX01. Next base: position 9,643 of record JBKJUF010000153.1, on the reverse strand, counting down.
GGACATGGCCGGGGATCTTTCCCAAACGGCGGGGATTTGCAACAAGACGTTGCTGACCGTCGAAGTGACTTCCGGGCCTCAGGGGTGCGACCCGGAAATCGTCGCACCCGCCCTCGGGGGCTCCCAATTGCGGGGGTTCTCTACTAAGGTCCGCCGCCATGGCGAGCGATCCCGACCGCGCATTCTTCGGCCACCCGAAGGGCCTCTCCACCCTGTTCTTCACCGAGATGTGGGAGCGCTTCTCGTACTACGGAATGCGCGCGTTCCTGATCCTGTACCTCGCAGCGCCGACGGAGCTCGGCGGCAAGGGCATGTTCATCCTCAAGGACGGACAGCCCGAGGCGAGTGCCGCGGCCGGCGCGATCGTCGGCATGTTCGGCGCATCGGTCTACCTGCTCGGCCTGCCCGGTGGCTGGATCGCGGATCGCTTCCTCGGCCAGCGCCGGTCGGTGATCTTCGGCGGCATCGGGATCGCCGCTGGCAACGCGCTCCTCGCGATCCCCGGCCTGGGGAACGTCTTCTACATCGGGCTCGTGCTGATCGCGCTCGGCACCGGCTTCTTGAAGCCGAACATCTCGACGATCGTCGGCCAGCTCTACGACGAGCACGACGTTCGCCGCGACGCCGGCTACACGATCTATTACATGGGCATCAACATCGGCGCCGCGATCGCGCCGATCGCCTGTGGCTACCTCGCAACCGATCCGGACTTTCGCGGCTTCCTCGTCGGGAAGGGCATCGATCCGAACCTGTGCTGGAACTTCGCGTTCGGCGCGGCCGCGCTCGGCATGGTCGGTGGCGTGATCCAGTTCATGCTCGGTCAGCGCTCGCTCGGTACCGCGGGTCAGCACCCGACGATCCCCGAAGATCCGAAGAAGGCGAAGCGCGACATCACCGTCCTCCAAATTCTCGGCGGGGTTGCCGTCGTGATCGGCCTCATCGTCGTGCTCGGCAAGCCGACCGGCGATCAGATCCGCGACACCATGGGGATCGGCCTCATCCTCGGGTCGTTCGCGTTGTTCTACGGCCTCTATCGCTCGGCCCGCAACGCCAAGGAGAAGCGCGGCATCATCGCCATGATCCCGCTCTACATCGGCGCGATCGGGTTCTTCGGCATCTTCGAGCAAGCGCCGACGACGCTCAACACGTTCGCCGAGAGCTACACCGAGCGCGAGCTGTTCGGCCTCGAGATCCCGGCGCCGTACTACCAGTTCGTCAACGCGGGCTTCATCGTGCTGCTCGCGCCGGTCGTCGCGTACCTCTGGGTCCGGCTGGCGCGGGCGAAGAAGGAGCCGACGAGCGTCAACAAGTTCGCGTTGGGCATGGTGATCCTCGCGCTGGCGTTCGTGGTGATGCTGCCGACCGCGGGCGCGAGCGGCACGAACCGCGTCAGCGGCATGTACCTCGTCGGCCTCTACTACTTCTACACGGTCGCCGAGCTCTTCATCTCGCCGGTTGGACTGTCGAGCATGTCGAAGCTCGCGCCGAAGCGCCTCGGCGGCATGGTGATGGGGATCTGGTTCCTCGGCACTGCGATCGGCATCTACCTCGCAGGCCGCGCCTCCGCGATCTCCGCCGGCAAGAGCTTCGACTACCTGTTCAAGCTCCTGCTCGTGCTGTCACTCGTGATGGCCGCCGCGCTGTTCGTCGTTGCGCCGTTCATCAAGAAGATGATGGCCGCCGACGCCAAGCCCGATCCCGAGGGCAAGAGCGAGAAGGCCGAGCCCGAGCCACTACCGAGCGCACGCGTCGTCAAGGACGACACCAAGGTCGGCGAGGACTGACCGTCGCGGTCGCTCGGCCAAGGGAGCGAGGCCGGCCTCGCTCCCCGACGGTCAATTCAGGTTCGGATCGTCGATCAGCTGCGCGGGGGGCGCCTCCTGCGAGGCGAACACGACGAGCGCGACGGCCGTAGCGAAGAAGAACATCTTGATCATTGGTCGCCATGGTCCACAGATCGCGACCGCGCTGCAACATCTGTAAACGCGCACATCGCCGCATCGGAAACCCTCGGAGACATGACGCGCGCGGCCGTCGTCAGCTCGGTTGTCAGATGGTCCGCCAGCGCGCCCATCGCGCGCGCAGCTCGGGAGGAACCTGATCGAGCACCCACTGCCACGTCGGCTCGGCGACCAGCACGAGGCCGTTGGGATGTCTCGGATGAAGCCCGAGCGGCGGTCGCACGCCGGGCTGGGTCCTGGCTTCAAGCAACGCATCGTCGAGCGGCGACCCCATGCCGATCCACGCGAGCGGTAGCAGGCGCCAGCGCCGTTCGGGCGGGATGCCGTCGGGGCGGATGCTGACCCGCGCCTGCGTGTACCAGGCGACCATGAATACGATGTGGCGCTCGGGGACAACGATCGTGTCGCCCGCGGGCACCTCGCCGGCGAGCGCGTGGATCGCGGTGACCATCGCGGGGTGCGCGACGATCCGGCCCTCGTCACGTGAGCCCGGCGTGCGGGTCGCGAGCACGCCGGCGAGCGCGGCGAGTACGAGGTCGCGGTGGCGGAACCGCGCGAGCACGCGCCCGCCGACGATCGCGGCGGCCAGCGCCATTGGCACGAACGCGACGATCCGCATCCGGAAGCCGAGGCCCTGCGCGTCGTCGACAGCGAGCCACGGGACCGCGATGGCGATCGCGAGCACCACGATCACCCAGGCCGCGGCCGTCTCTCCCGAGGTCCCGCGCGGCGGCTGGTCGACGACATACGCGGCAGGTACGTGGGCGATGCCCGTACGGATCGCGGCCCGGCCCGCGCGCGACAACACGAAGGCGCCGACGATCCCGAGGATCCCGCCGAGCAGGGCCTCGTGGCCGAACGTCAGCGTCGCATGGCGGGTGACCAGGGCCGGCACGGTGAGCCGCAGCTCGCCGGCCCACAGTCCGTCGACGAGTCCGGCGTCGGTCGGCGAGGGCAGGGGGAACGCGAGCCCGAGCACGACGAACCCGATGCTGCCGATCGCGACCACGCCGATCACGTAGAGCAGGCGGCGGCCGCGCAGCTTGCCACGACCGGTGGCCTCGCCGATCAGCGCGGGGATCGCGATCGCGACGAACAGGACCGCCGCCATCTTGTGCGCGAGCAGCGGCAGCACCGCGCCGGCCAGCGCGATCCCGATCCGCAGCCGCGTCGGTGCATCGAGCGCGCGCAGCACGAGCCAGAGCGCGACGAGCAGCACGGTCATCCCGACGCCGTTCTTGACGAACTCGATCGTGAGAAACGCCGAGCCGGCGCTCGTCGTCGCGAGCACGGCCGCGACGAGCCCGGCACCCCGCGAGCGTGTGAGCCGCGCGCCGACGGCGTACGCTGGAAACGCGATCAGCGCGCCGAGCAGCGCGGCCCCGAGCTTCGCGCCGGTGATCGGATCGGTCGCGGCCGCGAACGGAGCCATCAACCAGAACGTCAGCGGTGCGGCCGGATACTGCAGCTCGCCGCGCTCGAGGAGCGAGCGCAGCTCGACCGGATAGAAGTACCCGTCGACACCGACGGGAAATGGGGTCGACCACAGCATCGTCCACCGCTCGGTGAACGACAGCACGGCGAGGCCGATCACGGCGATCGCGACGCCGGCGCTCGGAGCCCAGCGGGGCAGCAAGCGCGGCGCCGGCGATCCGGACACGCGAGCTACTTCGTCTCGTCCTTCTTCATGTCCTTCATGTCCTTCATGTCCTTCATGTCCTTCTTCATGTCCTTCATGTCGTGCTTCATGTCCTTCATGTCGTGCTTCATGTCTTTCATGTCGTGGGCCGCGCTGCCGGCGCTGCCGGCGCCGGCACCCATGTCCGCGCCCGGCGCCATCGCCATGTCGAACTTGCCGACCGAGTACACGTACGAGACGCAGTCAGAGCCGGCCTTGCACGCGGTGATGTGATTGCCACCACCGGGCTGCATCCAGTACGAGCCCGGCCCCATCTCCTTCGGGGCCTTGTCGGCGGCGGCGTAGTTCATGACCGTGCCCTTGATGACGACGCCGTGATAGTCGGCCGAGTGCGAGTGCGCCGGGCTCACCATGCCGGCAGGCACCTTGATAAACCCGCCGCTCGGACCGGAGGCCGGATCGCCCCACGCGACCGCGAGCATCGGACCCTTGTCACCGGCCTCGGGAACGAGCGGCGACCACTTGAGATCCTTCTCGCGCTTCTCGACGTACGTCGGATCCGGCTTGCCGTCCTTCTTCATCTCGGCAGGCGCGAAGTCGAACTTGCCCTCGTTGAAATGGACGAACACGACGCACGGGTCCTTGCCGAGGCACTGCGAGTTGTGCGCGGCGCCGGCCGGCTCGAACCAGTACGATGGTGCCGGCAGCGGCTTGGCCTTGGTCTCGCCGTCCTGCAGGTGGTTCGGCGCGCCAGAGACCACCACGCCGTGATACGCGGACGAATGGGTGTGCCACATGCCCTTGTTGGCGGCGCCGACCTTGAGGAAGAAGCCGTTCGGCTCCTTCATCGCGTCGCCATATAGCCACGACACCATCGGGCCCTTGTCGCCGGCCTTCTCGTCGAGCGGGACCCACTTGAGGTCGGCGGCCGCCATGTTGACGAGCGCCTTCGGGGGCTCGACCGCGACGGCTGCATCGGGCGTTACCGCCATGTCCGAGCCGCCGGCCATGCCAGAGCCGGCCATGCCAGAGCCGGCCATGCCGGAGCCCGCCATGCCGCTGGCGGTGCCAGTGTCTTCAGCCTTCTTCTTCTTGCAGCCGACGGCCAGCGACAGCGCCAGCGCGATCACGATCACCTTGAAATTCCGCATCGGGGGTCCTCCGCTGCGAACGGTACGGAACGCGGGGATCTGCGTCAATTCAACGGCAGCGCCGTTTCGCGGAGAAACCCGAGATCGTAGGGTCGATGGGTGCCGGCTTGTGTGGTCCTGCTGTCCGGCGGTCTCGATTCGACGACCGCCCTCGCGGTGGCGCGTGCACGGGGCTTTGCCTGCCATGCGCTCACCGTCCGCTACGGTCAGCTCCACCAGGTCGAGCTCGATGCCGCCGCACGGGTCGCGGCCGCTCTCGGTGCGCACGAGCATCGCGTCGTGACGGTCGATCTGTCGCCGATCGCGGCCTCGGCGCTGACCACGTCGTCGATCGCTGTGCCCAAGGATCGCGTGCTCGCCGAGATCGGCGCGCCCGGCGATGTCCCGGTCACCTACGTACCGGCACGCAACACGGTGCTGCTGTCGCTCGCGCTCGCATGGGCCGAGTCGATCGGCGCGCGGGACATCTTCCTCGGGGTCAACGTCCTCGACGCGAGCGGCTATCCCGATTGCCGTCCCGAGTTCGTGCTCGCGTTCGAGGCGCTCGCGGCAGTCGCGACCCGCGCCGGCGGGTTTCGCATCCACGCACCGCTGATCGAGCTGACCAAGGCCGAGATCGTGAAGCTCGGGATGTCACTCGGCGTCGACTACGCGATCACGCACTCCTGTTACGACCCGCTCGACGGCGCCGCGTGCGGCCGCTGCGATGCGTGCGCGCTCCGTAAGAAAGGCTTCGCCGAGGCTGGCGTACCCGATCCGACGCGTTATGCGTGACCTGCCGGCCCTCGTGTATGCTCGCCGCAGATGAAGCTCGGCACGCTCCTCCTGCGTAACGCCGCGATCGGGCTCTCGCAGCTCGAGGCAGCGCTCCGCAACCAGGTGCTGTACGGTGGCCGGCTCGGGACGAACCTCGTCGAGCTCGGCTTCATCGATCTCGAGCTCTTGTCGTCGTACCTCTCGGACCTCTCCGGGTTTCCGATCGCGACGCCGACGCTGCTCGACGCGGTCGATACCGCGCTGCTCGACAAGCTCGGCTCCGACGAGGCGCACCGGTTGCGGGTGGTGCCACTCGGGTTCCTCGGGGCGGACGCCGACAAGGATACGATCGCGATCGCGATGGTCGATCCGACGGACGCCGACGCGCTCGATCAGATCGCGCGTCACTTCGGGACGCCGGTAGCGCCCTACGTCGTGCCGGAGCTCCGCGCTCTCTACTACCTCGAGCGTCACTTCGGTTTGCCGCGGCGCGCTCGCTTCATCCGCACCGCGCGACCGGGCAGCGAGACCGACAGTGCAACCAAGACGGAGCCGGGCGGATTCACTCCGACCGGCGGGCCCAAGACGGAGCCGGGCGGATTCACTCCGACCGGCGGGATCGACCGCCGTCGCTCGCAGCCCGCGCAGGGCATGGTGATGCCGCCGTCGTTCACGCTCGAGCCACGCCGCAAGCGCAACTCGTCGCAGGCGCCGCTCTCCGAGGGCGTGGCGATCGGCATGACCTACGGCGCCGCGTGCGAGCGCATCGACACCGCGAACAACCGCGAGCAGATCGGCGACACCTTCGTCGAGTACGCCAAGGGCCGCTGCGATGCGCTCGTGGTGTTCCTGATCCGCGACGGCAACGCGCTCGGCTGGCGCGCATATGCCGGCCCCCCCGCGGTGCTGCGGCATCCGATCGAGGAGCTGTCGCTGCCGCTCGGCGGCGCGTCGTCCCTGCAGTCCGCGCACGACACCGGCCAGGTCTTCGTGGGCGCGCCGCCGAGTGCGGCCCATCCGATCGAGACCCAGCTGTGGACCGAGCTGTCGACCAGCCTCGAGCCGGTCGTCGTCGTCGCGGTCCCGATCATGGTCAAACAAAGGGCGGTCAACTTGATCTATGCGCACACCCTCGGCGGCCCGCCGCCGCGCCAGCTCGTCAGTGAGCTCGCCGACCTCGCCGCGCGCGCGCAGACGTCGTACCTGCGTTTGATCCGGCAGGCTCGCGGATCGTGACGCTCGCCGCAGCGGTCGACGCGCTCGAACGCGGGGATCGCGTCATCGCACTCGAGCAACTCCTCGAGGCATGGCGCGTGAACCGCCACCCCGCGATCGGCGATGCGATCGTGATCCTCGACGCCGCGTTTCGCGAGGCGGTCGGCGGGTTCACGCAGGCCGAATGGCTCGCGGCGGCGTCCGCGGTGCGCCCGGCGATCATCGGCGCGCTCGTCCACGAGCTCGCGCTCCACGCCGCCGTGCACTCGATCAAGGACATCGCGTCCCGGCTGGAGCGGCTCGCGCGGTGGCCGGCCGATCCACGGGTCGCGCTGGCGCTGGCCAGCGTCGTCGAGAAGCGCCCATGGACCACGAAGGCTTCGCTGCCGGTGTGGCGGCAGATCATGCGGGTGCTCGCCGCGCTCCGCGATCCCGCGATCGAGGATCGGCTCGCTGTCTGTCGCACGCGCGCTGGCAGCGCGAACAAGTTGTTTCGCGAGATCTACGTCGCCGGCATCGACGCCGCGGTCGAGGCGACCCAGCTCTCCGCCCAGCTCGATGCCGCGGACCTCGCTCGCCTCGGGCGCTGTCGCTCGCTGATCGACGGGCTCCGCAAGGCGCCGTTGCCGGCACGTGAGGTCCTCGCGCCACCGGCCAGCGCGCCACACGCCGTGGTCGCCCCGACCGAGGACGATCTACTCGCCTGGATCGCCGAGGATCCCGCGAGTGAAGGCGCCCGTCAGGTCCTCGCCGACTACTACCTCGAGCGCGACGATCCACGCGGGCCCGTGTTCGCCCAGCAGCTCGCCGGCAAGCAACCGAAGCTGACCGCCCCGGTGATCGCCACGCTGCTCGGACCGCTGCGCGACATCGTCGAGCACGCGACGGCGCGCTTCGAGCGCGGCTGCCTCAGCGTCTGCACCGTCACCGCCGAGAACCCGCAGGAGCTCGCGACCGCGATCGGCGATCCGCGGTGGGCCACGGTCGTCGAGCTCACGACCTCGCGGGCGGCCATCGTCGCCCAGCCCCACATGCGCTCGCTGCGTGTCATCCACGGCCTCAGCATCAGCGGGCTCGCCGAGCTCTGCCGGGTCAGCCACGCGTTGCCGGTCGAGGAGCTGACGATCCGACCGACCGGCCATGCGATCGGCACGCCGCCAGAGCGCGCGACGATCAGCGCTGCCCGCTGCTTGCCCGCGCTCCGCAGGCTGACCATCGAGCTCTCGAAGAACCGCCACTTCGGCTCGGCGCGCATCCACCTTCACGATCTCGACTGGCTGATTGCCAGCACGTTCGCGAAAAACCTCGACGAGCTGGTGGTCACCGCGGAGGGTCAGCGCACCGAGTACCAGCTCGTCGACTTCGCGAATGCGTTCGCCGCGCATGCCAGCCTGGGCCGGTTGGTGGTCGGCTCGGCGACATTCACCCGCGAGCGCGGCCAGATCGTGCTCGCGCTGGTGTGCCCGCCCACCGGCGACCTCGACCACTTCGCGGCCCGGCTCACCGGCCTCACCAACTCGCACGTCCGTCAGGTCGTAGTGACCTCGCCGAAACCGCCGGCGGCCGCGGTCCGCCAGCGCGTGAGCCGCGAGCTCGCGCAGTGGACGCCGACCTGGCGCACCGCCTGACACCGAGACGACACCGAGACGACGCCGGGCTGACGCCGAACGACGCCGAACTGCGTGGAGACCCACGGAGCGGGAGCCGGGGGATCAGATGAAGAAGTGCCCCAGCACCGCCATCGAGAGGGCGGCGAGGGCAGCTGCGATGGTTCCAAACCCGACCTTGAAGCTGGGGTTCGGGAACGTCACTTGTTGCGGCACAACTGCAGCTTCGCTCTTTACGGAAACTAGTCAAGTTAGCGAACGGTGCAACGATGACCACTAACTTTGCTAGCGATCACAGTAGGTTGTGCGGAAGCCCGTGTGCCAGAAACCGTTCGCGAACCACTTGATTTCGGCCCGCCCTTTGGGCGTGGGAAGGCTGCTCACACAGCCGCGAATGCCAGATCTGGCCAGTCGTCCAGGCCTTCACCGACCGCGTGATCGAGCTCGCGACCCGCGTTAGCTGTCCGTGGCGAGCTCTGCCACCTGGTCGAGCAGCGGGATCACCATTGCCGCGCCGGTACCCTCGCCGTGGCCGAGCCCGACCTCGAACACCGGCACGAGGCCGAGGTGGGCGAGGATCCGGCGCTGGGTGAACGCGCCAGCGTGAGCGGCGATCAGGTAACCGGTGACCGCGGGAGCGAGCGAGGCCGCGACCAGAGCCGCGGCTCCCGTCGCGTAGCCGTCGAGGATCACCGGGACATTCATCGACGCGGCCGCGAGGATCAGGCCGGCGAGCACCGCGGTATCGGGGCCGCCGAATGCGGCGAGTAGCTCGAGGCCACCTGCGCCGGCCATCTCCGCACCCTTCGCGCCGGCGAGCTCCGCGATCTCGTCGGAGAAGCCGGTGGGCGGGGCACCGAGCGCCGCACCGAGCAGCGCGAGGGATGCGACGTCCGCACCGACGCCGAGCGCGCCGATCGCGAGCACGTCGGGCCGCTCCCCATCGAGCCCGCCCTCGGTCAACGAGATCGCGAGCGCGATCCCTGCCTCGATGCCGAGCGCCGCATCGACGATCGTCATTGCCGGCTCGTCGAACAGGTTGCGGCTCGGTCCGCGCCGGAGCGAGACGACCGACGCTGGCATCGACGACGACTCTCGGGCACCTGCATCGACGACAACGATCGGCGCCCGGCTGGCGCGCGCGACCTGCGCCAGCGCGGCGGAGCCATCAGCGATCGCATGCGCCGCGACGACGGTCGGGTGTGATGCGCCGAGCGCGATCCCTGGATCGCCGACACCGTGATCGCCACACACCACGACGATCGTCCGCCGCTCCGAGCGCGGCCGCGCCGTGTGCTGCGCCCCGCCGACGGT
>JBKJUF010000003.1:0-3015 GCA_046590445.1 Kofleriaceae bacterium | reverse complement strand
AACATTTCGGTGTCGCCCGCGCCGTCCGACACGCGCACCCGCTGGCGCAGCACGTCGACCTCGACGACGCGGCCTTCACCGCGCGCCGCGAGCACGCGCTTGCCGAGCTTCGGCAGACCCTTGCGCAGCTCTGCGTAGGCAGCCTGCTCGTAGACGAGGCAGCACTTGAGGCGACCGCACTGGCCCGACACCTTGGTCGGCGACAGCACGAGCCCCTGATCCTTCGCCATCTTGATCGAGACCGGGACGAAGTCGGGCAGCCACGTCGTGCAGCACAGCGTGAGCCCGCAGGAGCCGATGCCGCCGACGGCCTTCGCCTCGTCGCGGACGCCGAGTTGACGGAGCTCGATGCGCGCGCCGACCGCATTGCCGACGTCGCGGATGAACTCGCGCACATCGAGCCGCTCGTCGCTCGTGTAATAGACATTGAGCTTGCCGTTGCGGCCGAGCTGACCAACGACCTCGACGCGAAACACCTTGAGCGGTAGCCGCAGCGCCGCCGCCGCGTCCTTCGCGATTCGCAGCGCCTTGGCGAGATCGCTGTCACCATCGCGCTCGCCGCGCAGATCCTGGTCGCTCGCCCGGCGGATCACGCGCCGCAGCCGGCGGGCATCGTCGCCGCGCGACGGCTTGCGCGCCGGCGCCACCGCGATCACGCCGAGCCGCGAGCCGCGCTCGGCATCGACCATCACGCGATCGCCGATCGCGTAGTCCGCGTCACCGGCCTCGAACCACTGAACGCGGCCACCGGGCACGAACCGCACGCCGGCCACGCTCGCGACGTCGTCGCCAAGCGTCGCGCCGGGGCCCTCGACGAGCGGGTAGGTCAGGGGATCGTAGTCATCGGCGGGTGCATCGCCCGGCAGATCGGCCGCGAGCGTGACCAGCGGCGCGGGCCCGTCATCGTCGGTGCCCCACGCCGTGCTCTGGGTCTCGGGCGCGGCGTCCTCGCCGTCGCCGGCCGGGACGCGCCGGGCACCGCGGGCCTCGAGCCGCGCGGGCGCGGGATCGTAGGTGCGGGCCTCCGCAGTGGCCGCGCGCGCGCGCGGATCGTCATCGGCGCCACCCGCATGCGGCGCACCCGCCTGCGTGCCGCGGTCATCGGGCGGGCCACCGGGTCGCCCACCGCGATCGTCACGGCGCGGCGCGCCACCGCCGCCGCCTTCGCGTCGCTGGCCGCCGCCTCGATCATCTCGTCGTGCTTCACCACCACCACCACCGCCACCGCCGCCACCGTCGCGTCGCTGCCCGCCACCGCCACCGCCACCGCCACCCGCGTCGCGCTGTGGACGCGCGCGGTCGTCGGAGCGCCCCCCGCGACGCTCGCCGCCCGGTGCCTGCTGCGGTCGGCCGCCTTGCGGTTGCTGCGATCCGCGCTGCTGCTGTGAACCGTGTTGCGGCTGCGAACCGCGCTGCGGCTGCGGTGGTCGCGGTGCCTGTGCGGCGAGCTCGCCGCTCGTGATACCCGCGTCCGCGCTCGCGGCCGGCACCTGACCTTCGGGGAGATCACGAGTCGTCGCCGCGGGCTCGCCACGCCGCCGCCGCCGCCGCCGCTTGCGCTTCTCGCCCTCGGGTCCCGCGGGCCCGGTAGCCTCGGGTGCGCCGGTGGCGTCGTCCGGACCGTCGTCGCTGCCGTCGTCGCTCGTCACGGTGCTCCGACCGGTGGTAGCGCGGCGAGCTGCGCGAGCAACGCGTCGATCGCCAGCTGCGGGTTTGCGTTGTGAATCGCGACCGCGGTGTGCCACGACAGGATCGCGCGTGCACGCAGGCCGGCGCGGCGCGCCTCCTCGGTATCGCCACGTGCGGCGGCGGCATGAACCCGGGCATGCAGCGCCTGCGCGGCCGCGACGAGCACCGGAGCGGCGTCGCCCTTGGCCTCGGCGATCCGCGCGGGCAGCGACATGTCGTGTCGGTCACCGGCGAGCTCGCCACCGAGCGCGGTCACGCGTTCGGCGCGCGCCGGATCGGCATCCGTCCCGACCGCCGCGCCGCCCGCGAACCGGATGCGCTGGCACCGGCTGCGAATCGTCGGCAGCAGCTGCTCGGGGGCGATCGTGCACAGCACGAACACGGTGCGCGCCGGCGGCTCCTCGAGCGTCTTGAGCAGCGCGTTGGCGGCCGGAGGTGCGATCGCCGTGGCCTCCTCGACGATGTACACGCGGACCGGGCCTTCGTGCGGCGGAAAGCCAAGCCGCGCGATCACCTGGTTGCGGACGGTCTCGATCGGGATGATCTGCGCCGCGCCCTCACGAGCGAGCGTGACGACGTCGGGGTGGATGCCCGACGAGATCTTCGCACACGCGTCGCACTCGAGGCACGGGGCACCTGGCGTGCGCTGGCACGACATCGCCATTGCGAGCGCGAGCGCCGCGTCGTAGAGGGGCGCGCCAGGCGGGCCCGAGAACAGATAGGCATGGGCCACGCGGTCACGCTCGATCGCGCGTCGCAGCTGCGCGACGACGTGGTCTTGACCCTGGAGGTTCCAGCCGGACATCGCAGTCACGCTAGCACGGACGCGCGCGATCGCGGATCGGGCTCGAGGCGTCCGTTCCTGGCACTCTGATCGACACGGCGTTAGGCTGCGCCGCATGGCGACGTCTCCGCGGCCCAAGACCGGTACTGGCCCTCAGCCCGTCGGCGATAGTCCGACGTTCGCCGCATTTCGCGAGGTGCCACGCACCGGCGTCATCTACTGCACGACCGAGGCGCAGCGCCGCGGGTACTCGCCGTCGTCGGACCAGTGGGCAAACCTCGGACAGGGCATGCCTGACGCCGACGAGCTTCCCGGTGCGCCGCCGCGGATCGCCGAGCTGCCGATCCTCGCGGGCGATCAGGAGTACGCGCCGGTCGCGGGACTCTGGGAGCTGCGCGAGGCGATCGCCGGCTTCTACAACGACCTGTTCCGCCGCGGCATGGGCAGCAAGTACAGCGCGGAGAACGTCGCGGTGTCGGGTGGCGGACGTTCGGCGCTGACGCGTGTCGCCGCCTCGCTCGGCCACATCAATCTCGGTCACT
>JBKJUF010000728.1:0-3100 GCA_046590445.1 Kofleriaceae bacterium | reverse complement strand
CTGGCGCTGCTCGGCATCGAGAAGCAGTACGGCAAGGGCGCCATCATGAAGTTGGACGGCGACTCGAAGGCTGAGCGCCCCGAAGTCGCGACCATCTCGCCCGGCTCGGTGTCGCTCGACATCGCGCTCGGCGTCGGCGGTCTGCCGCGCGGCCGCATCGTCGAGATCTACGGACCGGAGTCCAGCGGTAAGACGACGCTGACCCTGCATGTCGTCGCCGAGGCGCAGAAGCGCGGCGGCGTGTGCGCGTTCATCGACGCCGAGCACGCGCTCGACGTCGGCTACGCCAAGAAGCTCGGCGTCAAGACCGAGGAGCTGCTCGTCAGCCAGCCGGACTTCGGCGAGCAGGCGCTCGAGATCGCCGACATGCTCGTGCGCTCGAATGCCGTCGACGTCATCGTGATCGACTCGGTCGCGGCGCTGACGCCCAAGGCCGAGCTCGAGGGCGAGATGGGTGACACCCACGTCGGCCTGCAGGCTCGCCTGATGAGCCAGGCGCTCCGCAAGCTGACCGCCGCGATCGCGAAGTCACGGACGATGGCCGTGTTCATCAACCAGATCCGCATGAAGATCGGCGTGATGTTCGGATCGCCCGAGACCACCACCGGTGGCAACGCGCTGAAGTTCTACTCGTCGGTTCGTCTCGACATCCGCCGGATCGGCGCGATCAAGAAGGACGAGGACGTGATCGGCAACCGGACGCGCGTGAAGGTCGTGAAGAACAAGATGGCGCCTCCCTTCAAGGAGGTCGAATTCGACATCCTGTACGGGCAGGGGATCTCGCGTGAGGGCGATCTCGTCGATCTCGCGTCCGAGGCCAACATCGTGGACAAGAGCGGCGCCTGGTTCTCGTACGCGGGCGAGCGCATCGGGCAGGGCCGGGAGAACGCGAAGCAGTTCCTGATCGAGCACCCCGAGGTCTACAACTCGATCGAGGCCAAGGTCCTCGCGCATCACAACGTGCGACGGATCGGCATCGACGTCGCGCCCGAGGTCATCGCACCGACGGAGACGCCGGCCACCGACGACAAAGCCAAGGCCGCGCGGCCGGTCACGCCGGCACCAGCACCCCAGAACGGCAAGCGCCCGAACGCTTGAACATGAGCTGACGTCGATCCGAGTCGATCGACATCGGGCGCGAGCGAAGCTGCGACATGTACCCGGGCGCTGAACATCGGTGCGGTGACGAACCGCACCACCGTTGCGAGTCTCACCAAGGTCGACCTCACGTCGGCCTTTCGTCGTAGCGGCGCATGTCACGAAGGGTTGCCTGCAATGAAAAGGAATGATCTGGTCCACTTGCCTTTGCAATGGCCAGGGCGGTATGAATCCGACGCCTTCAAAGGGAGTGCGGCCCCGCGAAGAGCGACTCGTCATAAAGAACCTGATTAGGGAGGCTCACATGTTCGTTTATCCCGAGCGTCGCAAGACGCAGGGCGCCGTTGCACTGGCGGTCGGAGCACTCGCGATTGCCGCGTGCGACGACCCAGCGGCGCGTACCGATCTTCGTCCCGAAGGTGATCCCGAAGTGCTCGCGGTCCTCGTCTTGTCCGACTCGGTCGCCGGGTTGCTCGAGACAGCGACCTACTGCGCCCCTGGCGATCCGAAGCGGCCGACCCTGGTCGGCCTGCCGGACTTCACCACCACCACGGTCTGCGACGAGGATCCGTCGGTGGCCGCGACGATGGCCGAAGCCGCGCCGGGTACCTGGTATGTGCGGATCATGTTCGACGAGCTCCTCGATCCGACGATCGAGGACCTCATCCCGATCCTCGACGACAACGACATGGAGACCGGGACATTCACCGGGACGCTCGAGCGGACGCAGCCGGTGACGCTGCGCTGCAAGGGTGTCGACGACATGTTCTACAACGTGCCGTACGACGGGTATTACTCGCCGAGCGGCAACAACGTGACGTGGCCCGTTGGCCCGTCGCTCGTGATCAAGCCGCTCGACCCGACGGTCGTGCCGGTCGCCAGCGATTGCGAGGTCACGATCAAGCCCGACACCATCAAGGACAAGTCGGGCAACTTCGTGCCGCCCCCAGGTCTGGTCGCGTTCAAGTTCCGCACGCAGCCGGTCACCGTGATCGGCACGTTCCCGGCAGACGGCGCCACGGTCGCCGCTGACTTCATGTTCTTCAACGACTACGAGGTCGACTTCAACACGGTGATCGATCCGGCCTCGTTCGTCATCGAGGAGGACGTCACCCTCACGCCGAACCTCGACACTGCCGCCGAGACCTACGCGGACGGCCCGTTCGGCTTCATCTTCGCCCACTGGCAGCCGGGGACCGAGTACACGATCGAGTTCAAGGCGGACGCGAAGGTCAGTGACCTCTGCGGTCGCGAGACGCCGCTCCGGGTCGACCTCGGCTCGAACACGACGACGTTCAGCACCCAGGCGTTCAAGCTGAACTCGCTCACGCCGGCTCAGGGCACGGGGATCCTGCCGTCGCGCAAGATCCGGCTCGACTTCAACACGCCGGTCGCGGCCTCGTCGCTGGCGACGACCGAGTTCACGGTCAGTCCGGCGATCACCGGCATGACCGTGGTCAATGCGGGTCTCGACAACGGCACGCTCGTGATCAACGGTCGCTACCAGCTCAACACCGAGTACACGTTCACGCTCAATGCAGGCGCGATCGTCCGCGACGTCTACAACACGACGGACTACACGAACGCGGCGGCCCAGACCGTCAAGTTCACGACGGCCGCGGCGATCGCGCTGACCGCGCAGTCGCCGGCCAATGCGGCCCGCGTCGTCAAGGCCGCGCCGGCGTCGAACGTCGACGTCCGGCTGACGTTCAGCACCGAGATGGACACCACGACGGTCGGCGCCGGCGAGTTCACGTTCACCACCGACGCTGGCGCACCGGTTGCCGGCGTGGTCGTCGTGCCGAACGCGGCGCCGTCGACCGGCATCTCGTTCCGCGCAGCGGGCCTCGCGGCGGGCAGCTATGTGTTCACGCTCAAGGCGGGCGCGACCATCAATGACTTGCTCGGCAACACGTACACCCAGGCCGCGGATCGCGTGATCCCGTTCACCGTGGCCGAAGCTCCGACGCCACCCGTCACAGAGGAATTCCTCTGCCTCGGC
>JBKJUF010000062.1:0-7664 GCA_046590445.1 Kofleriaceae bacterium | reverse complement strand
CGGCGGCGCGATCGCCGGTGCAGCGACCATCGGGGCGATGTCGACAGGCGCTGCGGCGGCCGGTGCGGCGACCGCGAGTGCGGCGGCCGGCGACACCGGCAGCGCGACGCGTGGCTCGCCATCACCGCCGCAGCGCCTGTCGACATCGCCCCGATGGTCGCTGCACCGGCGATCGCGCCGCCGGTCGTCGCGCCACCACTGCCCGCGCACGGCGCGGCATCACCCGTCGCGTCGGGGTCGAGCACCGCGGCGCCGAGCACCGCCGCGGCTCCGACGTCGTCGCAGACCGTGAGGCCCGCGGAGCACCGAACACCGCCCGCGGCCGAAGCGGCGAAGCCGAGCCCGCGGGTCGCGACGACGCACACGAGCGGTGGCGACACCCAGGTGACGACGATGGCGCCGGTGCCGATCAGCGGATCTGCCGCCGCACGCAACGCACCGCCTCCCGAGGTGGTTCGCCACGAGCTGGTCGCCGAGCATCGGGCGGCGGTCCGCGAGGCCGTGCGCGAGCTTGGCTATGCGGCGATCGAGATCACCGGCGACGATCGCGATGCGGATCTTCGCGAGCTCGCAGACAAGCTCGCCGCGGCGACCGACGATCTCGAGCGCGGCGTGATCATGTACGCGATGGGACAGGCCGAGCGCTCGCGCGACAACTGCATCGGCGCCGGCAAGCACTGGGCCGAGGCCCGCAGGGTGATCCTCGAGAGCACGAAGGCGACCGTCGACCCTGCAGTGCGAGAGCAGCGCCGCACGCAGGCGTTCCGGTTCTACGGTCGCACGGTGGTCGCCGAGGGCCTGTGCGCGCTCGCGAACGGCCGTGCTCTCGGGACAGCCGACAAGATCCTCAAGGGTGTCCAGAACCTGTTCGGCGTGAGCGATGGCGAACGCGCGCATGCGTGGTTCGCGATGGCGATCGCGATGTGGGAAACTGGCGACAAACCACAGGCCATCCAGCTCCTGCGTCAGGCCACGCGGTACGGTGATGCCAAGCTGCGCCAGATCATCGAGCGCTACGTGGCCGCGGTTGGCGTTACGTTCTCGTGACCCAGGAACCCTGAATGTCCTCGCCGCTCGCGTCACCGCAGTCGTGGGATCTCGTCGCCGATGCCTACGCCGCGGAGATCATGCCGGTGTTCGAAGCATTCGCGACCGAGGCCCTACGCTACGCGTCGCCACCACCACGATCGCGGATTGTCGACGTTGCGTGCGGCCCGGGAACGCTCGCCATCGCCGCGGCCCGCACCGGGCTGCAGGTCGACGCCCTCGACTTCTCGCCGAGGATGATCGCCGGCCTCGTCGCGAAGGTCGCGGCCGACGGGATCCCCGGCATCACGCCATGCGTCGGCAATGGCGAGGCACTGCCATACGCGGATGCCACCTTCGCTGCGGCGTTCTCGCTGTTCGGTCTGATGTTCTTCCCCGATCGCGCACGGGGTATTGCAGAGCTCCGCCGGGTCCTCGTACCCGGTGGACGCGCCGTGATCACGAGCTGGCAGCCACCCGCTCGGTTGCCCGTGTTCGCCGCGATCGGAGCCTCGCTTCGCGAGGCCGTGCCTGGGCCCGTCATCCCACCGCCACTCACGACGCCAGAGGTCTGTCGCGCCGAGATGGCGGTGGCGTTCGCGGACGTCGAGGTGCACGCGACAGCGTTCGCGCAGCCTTACGCGTCACCAGCCGACCTGTGGGCTCATATCGAGCGAACGCTCGCACCGGTCGTCTGGCTCCGGCGCCAGCTCGCTGCCGACCGTTGGCTCGTCATCTCGGCGAACGTGCTCGAGCGAATCACCCAGGTGACGGGTGACGGACCGGGCACGATGGAGATGGCGGCCTGGATGACCGTCGGCACGGCCCGCTGAGCGGCGGCTTGCGAGCCCGAGCCTAATCCTTCATCAGGCGGCGCGCGGCGTCGCGGACGGCGTGTGGATAGGCGGTCTGCGTGGCGGCGAGCTTGAGCTCGTGTTTCGGCAGCATCCGCAGCACCCGGATGATCTGGTCGGTGCCGAGCCGCGGATTCGCGAGCAACGCGCGGCGCACCTCGGGCACCTGCAGCCACGCGCCGTTGCCGACGATGATCTCGAGGAGGACACGGGGCAGCGTGCCCATGCGCGCCATCCGCGCGACCTCGGGTGGCGTCAGCCGCGGGTTACGCAGCAGCGGCTCCCAGACGTTCTTGTTGTAGATCCGCTCGAGCACGATGCGCTCCTGCGGGTCGGAGCTGCGTGCCGCCTTGACCTGCTGAGACACCGATAGCCCGCGCAGTCGCTCCTGCATGTTGAGGGCGAGCTTGCGGCGCTCGGGATCTGGCTCGGGATCGGAATCCGCGGCGTCACCGGCGGCGGCGTCACGCTCGGCATCCGCCTCGGCCGCGTTGGCCGCGGTATCGGCATCGCTCTGCGGGGGATCCTCGACGTCGGCGGTGGCGCCGGGTGCCACCCACGCGCTCATCAGCTTCGCGAGGTGATCGCGCAGCGCCGGCCCGAACCCGACGAGCTCGAGGCCCGCGCCGGTCTTCGGATCGACGTAGACGACACGCGCGGTCAGCTCGATCTCCTCGTGCGGTCCACGCACGACGAGCGCGCACTCCGAGCTCATCGCGAGCGTACAGCCCGGCACGAAGACGCCACCCGCGGCGAGGTCGCGCGCGAACCTGGCGTCGCTCGCCAGCTCGATCACGATGGTCGGGCAGTCCTGGTCAGCCACGTGCTGATTCTACGGGACGCCTCGGCTCACCGCGACATCGTGATCCGCTCGGCGATCGCCCGGGCGCGGCCATCGGGGGCGCGGCGCAGATATTCGGCAGCGGCGACCTGGCACTTGTCATCGATGCCAAACGCGAGGCACTGGATGCGTACGCGCAGCCACAGCACGGCGTCGTGGAACTCGCTCTTCGGGAATCGCCGGAGGTAGGCGTCGAGCGTCGACAGCGCGTCGCTGTTGCGGCCGAGCTTTTCGTGCTGGGTGACCGCCATGCTGTAGAACGCGTGCGCCTCCTGGGCGCCACGCTGGCGCACGAGCTCCTGGTAACGCGCCATCACGTGCTTGTCCTCGACGCCGACGTCGAGCGCCGCGACGACGTCGTGATTCTTGATCAGCGCCGGCAGCTTGCCCTTCGGGGCGCCGCCGCCGGGGCCGCCGGTGCCGCCGGGGCCACCGGAGCGCACGATCGCGGGGCCGCCGGTCGTCGCGGGACGCGTGCCGCTGGAACTGGTTGTCGGGGTCGCGGTCGGGCCCGTCGGGACGCGCGCGTCGGGGACCACGCCGACACGATCGCGCAGCACATCGGGCGCGTCGCCGGTCTCGATCTCGATCTCGCCGCTGCCAAGCTCGGGATCGTCGATGGTGGTGCCGGGCTCGCCGGCCGTGCCGGGCATCGCGCGATCCGCGCCGTCTGCGGTCGCGATGATCGTGCCGCCTCCGGTGCGCGGCACCTCGGCCAACTGGGCGAGCGCGATCACGCCGCGCTTCGCCGTCCACGCCTGATTGGCGGTGACGCGGACCTCTTGCTGGTGGCGCTCGATGCGAACGACGCCCTCGGTGACGCGGACCTCGGCGACGCCGGTGCCATCGCCGTAGTCGACGCTGAACCGCGTGCCGACGACGATCACCTGGGTATCGCCCGCGGCCACCACGAGCGGAGCGCGGTCACCGCGCTTGCCGACGTCGAGCTCGACCTTGCCGCGCTTCATCGTGACCAGCACACCGCCGTTCGGCCGCGTGATCGTCAGCTCGGTCGCGGCGTCGGTCGTGAGGACGGCGTCGCCGATATCGAGGGACGAGCGCTCGGCGTCGGTGCGGACGTGCACGGGTAGCTCGGCCACGACCGGCGCGGTCGTGCGTCCGCCACGGAGCTGCCAGCCGGCGAAGCCTGCTCCGACCGCGAACACCGCGGCGAACGCCATGCCGCTCGCGAGCCCGAAGCGCGGGGCGCGCAGCGGCCGGGCCACCGTGGCATCCGCGCCGGAGACGATGCGCCGCTCGATGTTGGTCAGGCGCTCGTCGTCGAGCGGTTTGACCGGGATGCGCCCCCTGAGGCCCTCGAATTTTCCGTCGAAGCTCACGGGGCCTCCTTGTCGTCGAACGGGATCACGTCGGCCCGGGGCTCGAGGAACTCGCTCAGCACGGGATCCTGCGCCGCCGCGGCCTCGATCGACTTGCGTGCGCGCCAGACTCGCAGCTTCGTCGCGGTGACGCTCGAGCCGACGAGCTGCGCGGTCTCGGCGATCGTGCGGCCATCGATCTCGTGCAGCGTGAACGCGAGCCGCGCCGCCGGCGACAGCTTGTCGAGCACGGCGTAGAGCTGCTTCACGCCGTCGCGCGCGAGCTGCCGGCGCGCACCCGGACCATCGGCGCGCTCGATCTCGTCGAGGGCCACGCCGGGCTCGTCATCGGACATCGGATCGGTCTGCACGCGTCGGCCGCGCTGCGAGAGGTAGCGATACGCGACGCGAACGGCGACCCGATCGATCCAGGTCGCGAGGCTCGCCTCGGCGCGCCACCCGCGTAGCGATTGAAAGACCTGCAGAAATGCGTCCTGCAGCAGGTCGTCCATGTCGCGGTTGCCGCCGAGCACGCGGAACAGGCAGGCGTGGACGCGCCGCTGGTGGCGCCGGAACAGCTCGCGGGTCGCGGCCGGCTCGCCGGTGAGGCACCGGTCGACCAGCAGGACGTCCTCGACGTAGAGCGCGGCGGTCACGTGAGTAGATGGTGCACGACGAACGCACGACGGTTACATCCGGGTTCGGATTTGCCGGCGCAAGTTGAGTTCGTGGAGACCGTCCCCGAGTGGACCAACGATCTCAGTAGTTTACGGATCGATAGTTGAGTTAGTGGAGACCGTCCCCAGGAGGACGACGGCGGGGTGACGCGGCTTGAAGGCGCCGAAGCGGTGGGCCTGGCTTCGGCACGAGTAGCCGGTGGCGAGGGCTCGGTCGGGGGCGCACTCGCCGAGCCAACGTGCCCAGGACAGATCCCAGATGCCTTTCGATTCGTCGCGGTGGATCCGCTCGTGACCGTATGAGCCGCTCATGCCGCAGCAACCGGTCGCGACGAGGTCGAGCCCGAGGCCCAGGCGCGAGAACACCTCGACCCACTGGCGCTGCGATGCAGGCGCGAGGGTCTTCTCGGTGCAATGGCCGAACAGTTGGTAGCGCCTGGGATCTGCAGCTGGAGCGACGGCCGGCGGTGACGGCACGATCTTGATCAGCAGCTCCTGGAGCAGCATCACCTCGAAGCCGAGGTCCTTGCCGAACGTGTGCCGGTACTCGTCGCGATAGGTCAGCCCGACAGCCGGCTCGATCGCGACCAGGGTCGCACCGCTCGCGGCGAGGCGCTTCAGCGCCGCGGCATGGCGCCGGGCGACTCTCGTGAACCGGCGCAGGAAGCCCTTCACGTGCAGCCCCTTGCCGTTGGGGAGGTACGGCGCGATCTCGACGGCGCAGCCGAGGCGGACGAGCAGATCGCGGACGGTCAGCACGAGCTCGGGCTCGTAGAAGCTGGTGAACGCGTCCTGCACGAGCACGACGCGCAGCTTGCTGTCCGCGTGCGGTGCCGGCGGCGGGGTCCCGGCCTCGAGCAGCGCGAGGCCGCGCGCGCGCAGCTGCTCGCGAAGCGGTCGGCGCGCGAGCAGCGGCGTATCGACGAGCCCGGTGATGCGCCCGAACACGCGCTGGAAGATCTTCGAGCGCAGGAAGAAGTTGAAGAACCACGGCGCGCGCGACATCGCCGAGAGCGCGCCCTCGAGCCCGCCGACGAGGTGGTCGCGGAGCGGACGGAGATAGCGGGTGTGGTAGCGCTCGAGGAAGTCGCTGCGGAACGCCGGGACGTCGACCTTGACCGGGCACTGCGTCGCGCACGCCTTGCACGCGAGGCAGCCCTGCATGGCGCGATTGACCTCGTGGGAGTAGTCGAAGCGTCCGAACGCCTTGCCGAGCGTGTGCAGCGCGCGCACGGGGGCCTGCACGGCCATCGCGAGCGCGGACACCTCGCGCCGTGGGGCGGGCGGGGCGGCGTCTGCATTCGATAGCTGGCGCAGCCATTCGCGCATCACGCCGGCGCGGCCCTTCGGCGTGTGGATCCGATCGCGTGTGACCTTCGACGACGGACACATCACGTGGTCGGGGTCCCAGTGATAGCACTGGCCGTTTCCGTTGCAGTCGATCGCGAGCGTGAACGCATCTTGTGTTGCGCGCTCGATCTGCCGATCGTGCTGGCCGCGCGTCGGCTGATCGATCGTCGCGAGCTCGCGGCGGCGCCCGGTCGGGGTCGCGATCTTGCCGGGGTTCAGGCGATGGTCGGGGTCGAACAGGGTCTTCACCGCCTCGAGGTGCACGAACAGCTCGCCGAAATGCTGCGGGCTGTATTCCGAGCGAAAGCCCTTGCCGTGCTCGCCCCAGATCACGCCGCCATACTTGGTGCACAGCGCGGCCGTCTGGTCGGAGATCCGGCGGATCCGCTTCTCGTCCTCGGGATCGCGGAGGTCGAGCGCCGGCCGCACGTGCAGGCAGCCGACGTCGACGTGGCCGAACATGCCGTAGACGAGGCCCTCGGCATCAAGCACCGCGCGGAGCTCCGCGACGTAGGCGGCGAGGTGTGTTGGCGGCACCACGGTGTCCTCGATGAACGGCACCGGCTTGCGCCGCCCCTTGGTGTTGCCGAGCAGCCCGACGCCCTTCGCTCGCAGCTGCCATAGCGCCATGCGATCGGTGTCATTCGCCGCGGTCGACCACGCGATCGGCCAGCCCGGCTCGCCGCGATGCTGCTCGCAGGCGGCGAGCAGCGCCGTCATCTTGCGCTCGACCTCGGCCGCGTCCATGCCCTCGAACTCGACCAGGTTGATCGCCGCCGTGCGCGGAAACGGCGCGGGGCGGAGCGGGAGATACGACGCGACGTGCGGGAAGATCACGTCCTCGCGCGCGAGATCCATGACGCGCTCGTCGATGGTCTCGATCGAGGACGGATCCTGCGCGATCACGGTCCCGGCAGATGCGAGCGCGGCCTCGAAGCTCGGGAACTCGAGGACGGCGAGCCGCTGCGCGGTCGGGATCGGAACGACGCCGAGCCACGCGCGGGTGACGATCCCGAGCGTGCCTTCGGCGCCGGTGACGAGCCACTTGAGATCGAGCGTGTCGGCCTCGGGATCCCAGACGCGCTCGAGGTTGTAGCCGGTGAGGAAGCGATGCAGCCGCGGCAGCTTCGCCACGAAGTCGTCGCGTACCCGCTCGGCGAGGGCGAGCACGGCGCGCGGCAGGCGCTCCGCCAGCGGCGCCGCCGTGTCCCAGTCGGGCAGCGCGAGGACCTCGGCGCGCCGCATCGGCCGGGTCACGAGCACAGACCCATCGCCGAGGACGATCTCGACCGCCGAGACGTGCTGCGAGGTCTTGCCGTAGACCCGCGAGCCCTGGCCGCTCGCGTCGGTCGCGATCATGCCGCCAAGCGTCGCGCGCGAGCTCGGCGACAGGTTCGGCGCGAAGAACACGCCGCGCGGCGCGAGGTGTGCGTTGAGCTGATCGAGCACGACGCCGGGCTCGACCTCGACCCGGTTGCCGTCGAGCGCGTGGATACGCGTCATGTGACGGCCGAGGTCGACGACGAGGCCGGAGGTCAGCGACTGCCCGTTCGTCCCGGTGCCGCCGCCGCGCGCGGTCAGCGTCAGCGTGCGGTAC
>JBKJUF010000568.1:0-5193 GCA_046590445.1 Kofleriaceae bacterium | reverse complement strand
CGGAGGCGAGCCGCTGATCATCACGTTGTCGGGCTTGAGATCGCGATGCACGACGCCGCGGTGGTGCGCGGCATCGAGCGCCTGCGCGATCTGCGCGAGCACGTCGAGCGCCGTCGGCACGTCGAGCGGACCGTCCTGCAACACACTGCGCAGCGAGCGGCCCTCGACGAGATCCATGACGAGGTACAGCCGCCCATCATCGAGCCGGCCGAACGCGAACACATCGATCACGTTCGGATGATCGACCTGGTTCACCGCGCGCGCCTCGCGCACGAACCGCTCCGCCGCCTCGGCGGACGATGCGAGCGATCGCTTGAGCACCTTGATCGCGACGCGCTTGCCGATCATCGGGTGCACGCCCGCATAGACCTCGCCCATCGCGCCAGCACCGAGCAGGTGCTCGACGACGTAGTCACCGGCCTTCACGCCAGACGCGAGCCGGTCGCCGTCGTCACCGCGCGGTCCGGGGCTCGGCCCGGTGCCCGCGGGTTCGGTCGCGACCTGGGTCGCACCGTGGGCGATGTCCCTGTCGGCCATGGCAGTTATCGTAGCAGCGCCGCCCGGTAGATCAGCCCAGATCCTTCCACCAGCGCTCGCGAATGCGCTTGCGGTAGGCAACCAGGTTCTTGTGCGACCCGACGCTGGCCTTGAAAGCGGAGTCGATGGGAAACGCGAGCACCCCCTCGATGAAGGCGTACAGCGTGCAGTCGACGGTCCGCGGCTGGTCGCCGAGGAAGAATGGCTTGTCCCCGAGCAGCTCGGCGAGCGCGGCGAAGTCGGCGGCGCCCATCGCCATCGCCTCGTCGAGCGTGTGCCGCCCGGCCCCCTGGGCAGCGAGCTTGCCCTGGATGCTGCGCCGGATGAGCGGCACCACGAACCCCGGGAGCATCTTCTTGAACTCCTCGCGCATCGCGCGATAGCCGTCGTCGGTTCGCCAGCGGATCATTCATGCGACGAAGTACACCGCCTCCTCGAGGGTGCGGCGCGCGAGCCGGCCGAGGGCGGCGTCCTGTGCGGACAGCCCACCGTCGAGCGGCGGCTTGCCCGCCTTCGCCAGCCGGCGCTCGAGCTCCTCGATGACGAGCTGGGAATCGCCGAGATACACGCCGTCGAGCGCGACGTATGGGATCTTGCCTTTGGGCGCCTGGCCGCGGGCGAGCTTCCCGGTCCTGTACGGAACCTCCGTCATCCGCAGGTAGGTCTCGAGCTTCGCGCAGAACGGACTGGCGTTCGGCGTGCCCCACGATCGCATCGGCGGCTGGTGCAGCGTGATCTCGTTCATCGCCGGCGACTATCGCAGAGCCGTCAGTCTAGGTGGTAAGCATGGAGGCCATGGGGGCGGACCGTGAAGGCGACGGCGACGTTCGTGGACTGCAACGCATGGAGCTGCTGCTCGACGTCACCGCGCGGCTGGCCGCGTCGTCGACCCTCGAGGCGGTGCCGCAGATCGTGATCGATCAGGGCATCGCCGCGCTCGGCGGTGCGTACGGTGGGATCTGGTTTCTCGATGCCGACGGCCGCGCCCTCCGGATGCGCGCGGTGTCGGATCGGGTCGGCGCCGCGGCGGCGCCCTGGACCGTGTTGTCGATGGAGCTCGACGCGCCGGTCGTGCACGTCGCGCGAACCGCCGAGCCGGTGTTCGTGCAGTCGCTCTCCGAGTACGCGACGCGCTATCCGGAATCCTACGAACGCATCCGCGCCACGGTGACGTCCGAAGATGTGAGCTACGCGATGCTGCCGATCGTCGGCAACGCCGCCGCGCTCGGCGTGCTCGTCGTCACCTACGAGCGCGCGAACGCGATCGCGGCCGGCGATCGAGCGTACCTCGCGATGGTCGCGCGGCAGTGCGCGCTCGCGATCGAGCGAATCCGCCTGCACGATGCCGAGCGCGCGGCGCGGCTCGATGCCGAGGACGCGACCCGGGCCGGCGAGGAGATCCTGTCGGTCGTCTCGCACGATCTACGCAACCCGCTCGGGACGATCTTGATGGGCGCCTCGACGCTGATGCAGCTCGGCGACGACGACGATCCGAAGATCGCGCGGATCCGCACGATCGCCGAGCGTATCCACCGGCAGTCCGAACGGATGGCGCGCCTGATCGACGACCTCGTCGACTTCGCCGGGATCCAGGCCGGGGTGCTGACGATCGAGCGGAAGCCGATTGCCCCCGCCGCCGTGCTCGCCGCGGTCTACGAGCTGTTCGCGGCGTTCGCGCTGGAGCGTTTGGTGACGCTGGTGGTCGACGTCCCGCCCGAGCTGCCGGCGATCGAGAGCGACCATGATCGAGCGGTGCAGGTGATTTCGAACCTTGTCGTCAACGCGCTCAAGGTCACCGGCAAGCGTGGTCAGGTCACGATCGGCGCGGCCGTGGACGACGGCGAGCTCGTGTTCTCGGTCCGCGATACCGGCCCTGGCATCGAGCCCGACGAGCTGCCGCGGCTCTTCGAGCGGTTCTGGCGGAGCAAGAAGGCGCAATACAAGGGCGCCGGGCTCGGGTTCGCGATCGCGCGCGGCATCGTCGATGCCCACGGCGGCCGGATCTGGGCGGAGAGCCAGGTCGGCGCGGGCGCGACAGTTCGGTTCACGCTCGTCCCGCGTCGCTGATCGCCGGAAGGCTTGCATCCGGGCGGGAGCTTGTTCCAGTATCCCGGACGCATGTCCGCTATAGCGCCAATCGACGGTGTGGACCCAGCCCGCCTGCCGCGTCGCCTCGAGGTCGAGTGCGACGCGATGGTCGTCGAGGGCCATGCGCTCGCGGCGGTCGTGCTCGGCGGCTACATCCTCGGTGCACCGCTCGGCACCGCGCCGGTGGTGATCCTCGTCGGTGGGATCACGGCACTCCCGTTTCCGTTCGGTGATCCGGCGACCGGCACCGAGCCGTGGTGGCCCGCGCTCGACGCGCCCGACCTCGTCGACCTCGCGCGGATGACCGTGCTGTGTCCGTGCTGGCCGGGCAATGGCTCGACCTGGCGCGCATTCGAAGAAGGACAGATTCCGCCGCTGTCGGCGCTCGGGCTCGCCGATCTGATCGCGGCGTGGCTCGATGGCATCGGCTGCGCGACCGCGGTGACCTTCGTCGGTGCGAGCCTCGGCGGCCTCGTCGGGATCGCGTTCGCCGCGCGCCACCCGGATCGATGCGCGCGCCTCGTCACGATCTCGGCGGGCCTGCGCCCCGATGGCTGGGGCACCGCGACGCGCCACCTCCAGCGCGAGCTCGTGCGCGATGGCCTGCGCACCGGCGACGTCACGACCGGGATGATCCGCGCGCGCCAGCTCGGGATGCTGACCTATCGCGGCCGCGACGAGCTCGACACCCGGTTCGGCGCGCTCGCGCCCGGCCTCGCCGTGCCACCGGTCGCCGCGTACCTCGATCACCACGGCCGGCAGTTCGCCGAGCGGTTCCCGGTCCGGACGTTCTTGTTACTCAGCGAGGCGATCGATCGCTGTCGGTTCTCCGCGGATCCGGCGTCGGTCCGCGAGGAGCTCGCGCGGGTCACCGCCGACGTCCTCGTGATCGGCGTCCCCGGCGATCTGCTGTTCCCCTACCCGCTCCAGCACGAGCTCTACCGCGAGCTCCAGGCGGTCGGCGCATCGTGCTCGCTGTGGAAGCTCGACTCCGAGTTCGGCCACGACGCGTTCCTCGCCGATCAGGACAAGCTCGCCGATCTGCTGCGTGGCGCCGGTGCGTTCGCCGAGGCCACGGCAGCGCGCCCGCGCTACGACGGCGTCGGCACCCGTCCGGTCCGCGAGATCCGGATCGGCATGATCGGGTGCGGCACCGTCGGTGGCGGCGTGCTCGAGCTGCTCGAGCGCCAGGCCGCGGACATGGCGGCGCGCTACGGCGTTCGGTTCCGGGTCACCAAGATCGCGGTGCGCGACCTCGCGAAGCCCCGCGGCGCACGCGCCGACGGCATCCCGCTGACCACCCGCGCGCTCGAGCTCGTCGGCGATCACGAGATCGACGTCATCGTCGAGGTCGCGGGCGGCTTCGAGGTCGAGGCCACCGTCACCGCCGCGCTCGCGGCCGGCAAGCCCGTGGTCACCGCGAACAAGGCGCTGCTCGCGCGCAAGCTCGCCGAGCTCGGCGTGCTCGCCCAGCGCACCGAGACCCCGCTGCTCTGCGAGGCCGCTGCCGCCGCCGCGCTGCCGATCATTCGCCACCTCTCCCATCGCGCCGACGAGATCGACAGCCTCGCCGCGATCGTCAACGGCACCTGCAACTACATCATCACCCGCCTCGAGCAGGACGAGTGGGCGCTCGATCGCGCGATCGCCGAGGCCCAGCGGCTCGGGCTCGCCGAGGCCGATCCATCCGCCGACATCGACGGCCACGACGCCGCCGCGAAGCTGTCGATCCTCGCGTATCGCGCGTTCGGCGCGTGGGTGCCGCCCGACGTGATGTCGGTGCGCGGCATTGGCGAATTGTGGCCGGCCGACTGCGATCTCGCCGAGTCGATGGGCTTCCGGATCCGGCTCGTCGCGCACGCGGCCCGGCGTGGCCAGGAGCTGTCCGCCGCCGTCGAGCCGCTGCTGCTCCCCGACTGGCACCTGCTCGCATCCGTCGAGGAGGAGTACAACGCCGTGTACATGAAGACGGCGTCCTCAGGCGACCTCTCGCTGTTCGGCAAGGGCGCCGGTGCACTGCCGACCGCGAGCGCGGTTCTCGGCGACCTGATCGATCTGGCGCAGGACAACTCGGTGCAGTGGCCCGAGCCGCGAGCGCTCACCGTCGCGCCCGCGCCCGCACGTCGTCACTATCTGCGCGTCTCCGCCGAGCCCCATCCGGGGTTCGGCCGCCGCGTCGACTCGCTCGTGCGTCGGATGGGGCTGACCGTTCAGAATCGTGCTGCGCGCGGCGCGCCGCTCGTGACTCATCACGCTTTTTTGATCTCGCCGTCGGACGACGCGACGATCGCGGCGCTCGTCGACCAGCTTCGCGAGCTCGGCCGCGTCGAGCAGACGCTGTGGCTCGGAGTCGTTGAGTGAAACCTCGCCCCGCTCTCGCGACGATGGGGCCGGCGACGCGCGACCTGCACACCGCTCTCGACGATCGCGCGCGCGCCGACGGCACCGCGTGGCTCCATCCCGAGCATCGAACGATCCAGCGCGACCTGCTCGGCTCGCCTAACGTGGTGGCGTGGCAGGAGGCCAAGGCCGGCTTCCTGATCGCCGGCGATGGCGCCTGGTCCGAGC
>JBKJUF010000384.1:0-13991 GCA_046590445.1 Kofleriaceae bacterium | reverse complement strand
GAGCCTGACGATCGGCAGAGCAGGAGACGGCGATCGCAATCGGCAGTGATGCCCCGTGCCGGGGGAGGCGGACCACCCGAACGTCGTGACAGAAGTACTTGCCCCCGAACTGTGCGCCGATGCCGGTGCTGCGCGAGATCTCGAGGACCTTGTGCTCCCACTCGAGATCGCGGAACGCCCGGCCGAGCGCGTTGCCGGTGGTCGGCAGCGCGTCGAGGTAGCGTGCGCTCGCGAGCTTCGCGACCTTGAGCGTCTGCTCGGCGCTGGTGCCGCCGATCACGACGGCGAGGTGATACGGCGGGCACGCTGCGGTGCCGAGCGAGCGCAGCTTCTGATCGAGGAACGCCGCGAGGCTCTTCGGGTTGAGCAGCGCCTTGGTCTCCTGGAACAGCATGCTCTTGTTCGCCGAGCCGCCACCCTTCGCCATGAACAGGAAGTGGTACTCGTCGCCGTCGGTGGCGTAGAGCTCGATCTGCGCCGGGAGGTTATTGCCGGTGTTCTTCTCCTCGAACATGTCGAGCGGCGCGACCTGCGAGTAGCGCAAGTTCGACTCGGCGTAGGTCTCGAACACGCCGCGCGCGATCGCGGCCTCGTCGTCGCCCGCGGTGAGCACGCCCTGGCCGCGCTTGCCCATCACGATCGCGGTGCCGGTGTCCTGGCAGCCAGGCAGGATGCCGCCGGCGGCGATGTTCGCGTTCTTGAGCAGCTCGAGCGCGACGAACCGATCGTTCGCGGAGGCCTCGGCGTCGTCGAGGATCGCGCGCAGCTGCGCGAGGTGGCCGGGCCGGAGCAGGTGCGCGATGTCGCGCATCGCGGTCTTGGTCAGCAGCGTGAGCGCGGCCGGCTGGACCTCGAGGAATCGCCGACCGCCTGCCTCGAACGACGACACGCCGTCACTCGTCAGCTTGCGGAACGGGGTGTCCTCGTGGTGGCCGGCCTCCAGGATCTCCTGAAATGCGAACGTCGACATCGGCGGCAGCATAGCCCGAGGTCGCACCGTCCGTTATGGTCCCCGCGATGGCGGACGTCACCGCGCTGATCGACAGCTGCCGGCACTACCGCACCGCCGAGGCGGCGCTCGCGAAGCTGGCGCTGCTGCCGCTCGAGCAGAAGCGCGCGGAGGTCCATCCCGCGCTGATCGCGCTCGCGAAGCACTACTTCTGTGACGAGGCGCCGCCGCACGCGCACGGCTTCGAGCTCGTCGAGCTCGCCGCCTTCTTGATGAGCGAGCTGGCGACCACCCCCGAGCTCGCCGCGCAGCTCTACGCCTCGATCGGCAGCCAGCGCGTCGAGCACCGGGTCGACGTGTTCTGCCGGTTCGCGGCGCACGCTCGGGATCGCCGCGCCCTGCCCTTGCTCCGCGACCTCTGGCACCAGCTCGAGTGGGTCGAGACCGTGCTCGCCCTCGAGGGTATCGAGCTGCTCGACGTCATCGCGCACGCGATCGATCACCCGCTCGGGCGCCGGCGCGGCGACGAGCTCG
Source organism: Kofleriaceae bacterium (assembly GCA_046590445.1). Taxonomy (GTDB): domain Bacteria; phylum Myxococcota_A; class Polyangia; order Haliangiales; family Haliangiaceae; genus JABFXX01. Next base: position 12,508 of record JBKJUF010000384.1, on the reverse strand, counting down.
CGATCGCGGCGGGCTACCTCGGCGGCGAGCGCGTGCGCGCCACCCTGCTCCGCCACTACGGCGACGGCATCACCGGCGCGGATCGCTACGCGCTCGGGATCGCGTTCCTCGCGAACCGCGACGACGCCGCGTGGTTCGAACGGGTCACCAGTACGCGCCTCGACGGCACGCTCGCGAAGCGCATCTTCACCGCGCTGACCTCGACGCGGCCGAAGGAGCGGCTCGCCACCGTCGACCGGCTCGGCAAGGACATCGGGCTGGCCCGCGCGTCGGTGAGCCCGGCGCGCCTGCTCGCGCTCGTGCGGCTTTTGCGAGATCCCGACCTCGTGATCGTCGAGCGCGCCGCCGGGTTTCTGCTCGACTACGTGCGCGGTCACCGCGATCGCGCGACCTGCCTCTTTCACATGACGTTCCTCGACCACGCCGCGCAGGCCGTCGCCGCCGGTGTCACCGCGCGTGCCCGCGAGCACCTCGACGCGGTGGTCGCGCGGATCCCGCGCGCCGCACCGCTGCCGCCCGGCGAGCTCAAGACACCACCGCCACCGCGCCCGTCGGCGAAGGCGGTCGCGAAGCAGCGCGCCGAGGTCATGCTCGAGGACCTGCGCCAGACCATGGGAGTGGGTGACGCGACGCTGGCCGACCCCGCCGCCGGCTCCAACCCCGAGCTCGAGGCGCTGCTCGTCGAGGATCCGACCGACGTCGGCCGTTACCTCGTGTACGCGGACTGGCTGCAGACGGCGGGCGATCCGCGCGGCACGCTGATCGCGCTCGATCACGCCGCGCACCAGACCAAGGATCAGGCGCACGTGGTTGCCGCGAACGCGCTGCGCTACGAGCACCATCACGCGTTCCTCGGGCCGCTCGAGCCATTCACCCGCGAGCGCGATGGCACCGTGCCGGTGCAGCTCGAGTGGTTCATGGGCTTCATCAAGGCGGCCCGGCTCCGGCTCGCGACCGATGACCTCGTCGAGACCGTGCTCGGCCATCTGTTCGACAGCCCTTCGGCCCGGGTGCTCCAGGAGCTCGTCGTCGAGCCCCCGAGCACGCGGCGGGTCCCCGACATCGATCGTATCGTCCAGCTGCTAGTCGCGCGCCGACCGCCGACGCTCGCGATGCTGCAGATCGGCAAGCCCGGCAGCTGGCAGGTCACGCCCGAGCTGCGCGCCGCGTTCCCGCGCCTGCTCCGCGATCCCGCGGCCGAGTGGGCCGACGTCATGGCGCGGGTCGCCGAGCAGCGCCGCCTCAAGGTCGAGCTCGATGCCGTCGAGCTGCCGGCACTCGAACCGCGAGTCTCCGGGATCACCGTCGATCCCGAGGCCGTGCTCGTCGGGCTCAAGGCCGAGCTCGACAAGCTCAGGCCACTCGGCCTGCTGGCGGCGATGCCGCGGATGTTCTCGGCCGAGTCGCTCGATCGGTTTGCGCTCGCACTCGCCCATCAGTGGCAGGCGCGCGGCGAGAACCCGCGGTGGCCGTTCGACGCGCTCGGCCCGCTCGGCGGCGAGCGCTGCGTCGGCTTCCTCGCGGCGCACCTGACGACGTGGTCGCACCAGCGGGCGGTGCAGGGTTTCGATCACCTCGCGCGGATCGGCAGCGACCTCGCGGTCCACGCGATCATCGAGGTCGCGCTCGCGCCGCGCGGTGTCGGCGCACGCCGTTACGCCGCGATCGAGGTGCTCGACCGCATCGCCGGGGCGCGCGGGCTTGCCTCACGCGCGCAGCTCCTCGATCGCACGTGTCCCGAGGCGTCGGTGGGCCGCGCGCGCGTGACCGAAACGCAGCGCCAGTGGCTCCTCTCGATCATGCTCTCGGGGCACCGCATCGCGCTCGGCGACTTCCGCCAGCACGTCGCGCACCACCCGCTCCGCCAGCCGCTCGCATCGACGCTGCTGTGGGCGGAGTGCGTCGGGCCGCGCATCGTCGGGCTGCTTCGCGTCACCAGCACCGGCGCGCTCGTTCGCGGCAACGGCGAGCCCTACGAGATCAAGCAGGCTGGCGCCCAGGGTCACGGCATCGGGCTCGTCCACCCCGCCGAGCTCGACGCCGAGGACCTCGAGCGCGCGCGCGAGCTGTTCGCGGGCGGCGGTCACGCACCCGTCCACGCCCCGATCGACCAGGCGATCATCCAGCTCGAGCGCCCGGTCTTCACGCTGACCGACGACGAGCGACGCAAGTCCTCGCTCGTGCGGTTCGCGAAGCGGCGCGTCGGGTTCTACGCGATCGAGGCGGCGCTCGAGCAGCGCGGCTGGACCGCGGCGTTTCAGGACGACGGCGGCGGCACGACCGCGTTCAGCCGGTTCTTCGAGCGCGATCAGGTCCTCGTGGTCGGCAAGCTCGGCACCTCGCAGGGCGCGATCGGCGAGGTCGAGGTGTGGCCGCGCGGCAACGACGTCGACCGCTGCCGGTTCGACAGGCTGCACGCCGTCACCTGCAGCGAGCTGCTCTGGGATCTCGAGACCGCGCACGGTCGGCCGGCCGATGCGCCGCGCACGGCCCCGTCGATCACGCGCGACGTCCCGCCGATCGTCGAGCGCGCGAAGACCGGTCGCTCGAAGTGCGTGGTCTGCGCCAATCCGATCGACAAGGGCGCCCTGCGGATCGGCGTCGAGCGGCTGATCGAGACGCCTGCGTTCACCGGGCTCGGAACGGTCTGGGCGCACCCGGGTTGTCGCGCCGGCGTTCCCGAGCTGGCGAACGTGCGCGGCCTCGACGGGCTGCTCGCGGCGACGTGACCTTAGCTCGCCCGATCATCGCCCGCGGGCCGCGCGTCCTGGCTCGCGGGGTACGCGGCCTTGCGGATCGAGTGCACCAGCCCGACGGCTGTGAACCCGCCGCCGTTACGGAACGCGTCGAAGCGCAGCGCCTCCTGATCGACGAACAGCTCGCGCTCGAAGGTGATCGTCGCGAACGCGTGCCAGTGCCGGGTCAGCGTCCGCCGGGCCTCGAGGTGCCACCGCGCGCGGCCGCGGGCCACGGCCTCGCGTAACCGATCGTCACGCGAGCCACGCAGCGACAGCGGCGCGACGGGCACGAGCCGCAGCTCGACGCGATCGTGGTCGTGGACCGCGAACGGCGACACCGCCCACAGCTTGTTGCGAAAGAAATCCCGCGCGTTCGTCGTGAACGGTGACGCGAGCATCGTCAGCGGGCTCCGGATCGTCGCGAACAATAGATCCTGATCGCCCTGCGCTGCTTGCTCGTCGAGCACCGCGCCGGCGCCCGGTCGGAACCGCAACGCGATGCCGAGCACGTCGAAGAACGGCAGCGGGCGCTTCCACAGCGCACCCGAGCACCGCGCGAGCACGCGGCCAGCGAGCTGCGCGCCGAGGTTCGCGTACGCGCCACCGATGATCGGCTCGCAGCGGCCACCGAACACCACGCCGCGCGGATGAAACATCCGTGCCCTGCGGGAATGGCTGATCGCGGCGATCGCGGGAGCCCAGAGCCGCCCGATCGACTCGCCGATCCGCTCGCGCACTCCGTGCGGTGTGGGCGTGGACGCACGCCCCAGCTCGCCCGCGCGCGGGACCGCGTCATCGTGATGTGTCGCTTGGCGTTGCATGCCCGCGAGCGGTGCAAGGGGCGTGTCAGCGCTGTGGCGTCACAACGGGCCGAGCGCGTCGAGGTCGGCCTTGGTGGCGGTCCGGAGCCACACGAGGTACTCGGCGATCGCGTCGCGCTCGACCACCGTGAGCTCCTGGTCGAACCGCGGCATCTCGCTGTTGTCGGCGCCCATGTGCACGCCGGACTTCGGGTTGCTCATGAAGCTCGTGTAGTGCGCGCGGGTGCCCGTGCCGGCGAGGTTCGGTCCCGAGCCGCTGACGCCCTCGGTGAGGCTATGACAGTCGCTGCACGCGCTCTCGAACAGCGTCAGGCCGCGCGCCCGCTTCGCCGGATCGACGTCACGCGCGCCGCCTTCGGCGTAGATCAGCTCGACGACATCGTCGAGCTCGGGTCGCTTGATCTCGACGGGCTTCATGGCCGCTTCGGACTTCGCGAGCTTGGTCCGCCCCCAGAACCGGTCGCCGCCCGGATCCTGAATAAACGCCGTGATCCACGCGCGGTTCTTGTGCCCGGGCGCGATGATCGGACCCTTGCGATCCTTGCTCGCCTCGTCGTGGCAGCTCGCACAGCGTTGCGCGTAGAGCGTCCGCGCGCGCCACATCGGCGCCATCGACCAGATGTCGGCGCCGCCGGTTGCCGGAACTCCGTACGTCTTCGCGAGAGCACGCGCGCGGTGCGCCCGACCCTCGGCCTTCGCGATCCGCTCCGCTAGCTCGGGGCTATTACCGTCGCGCACGAACGACATCAACGTCAGCCCGCCGATCACGCCGAGTACCCCGACGAGGCCGCCGAGCCACAGCGCGCGGCTGCGCGGCGCACGGTCGGGGCTGCGATCGAGCAGCGGGAGCGCGACGAGGAAGCCGCCGACGACCGCTGGCGCCAGCATCGCGACGAGCTGCTCGGCGCTGCCTGCGAGCTCGCGTAGCTCGAATAGCCAGCGGAAGTACCAGAGCGGCCGCGCGTCGTAAGGCTGCGTCGGATCCGCAGGAGCGCCGAGGCTCGCGCCGCCACGCGACACCACGAAGGCGATCAGGATGGCGAACACGATCGCGATCGCGATCACGTCGCGCAGGCTCTGCTGCGGCCACCGGCGGACGGCCACGCGCTTGCGCATCGGCGTCGTGCCGTGACGGCGCGCGATCACGATGTGGCCGACCGTCAGCAGCGTCACGATCACTGGCAGCACGATCACGTGCAGCGCGTAGAACCGGGTCAGCGTCAGGTTGCCGTAGTCATTGCCGCCGAGCGCGAGCTTCTGGATGTGGTCGCCGATGATCGGCGTCCCGGCTGCGATGCCAACCTCGACGCGGTTACTCCAGTAACCCTCCTGATCCCAGCGCAGGATCATGCCGGTGACCGCCCACGCGAGCACGACGACGAGCAGCACGATGCCGAGCCACCACACGAGCTCGCGCGGCTTCTTGTAGGCACCGGCGACCGCGGTCTGCACGAGGTGAAGCCCGGCGATCACGACGATCGCCGAGCCGCCATGGTGATGAAGCCCGCGCACGAACCAGCCGAGTGCGGCCTGGTCCTGGACATAGGCGACCGAGGCCCAGGCATCCGTCGACGACGGACTGTAGAAGGCGGCGAGCGCCGCGCCGGTGATGCCCTGGACGAGCAGCAGGAACACGAGGACGGTCCCGAACACGTACGCGACCGAGGCACCACCCTCGATCGTCCCCGGCGCCGTCGCAGTGACTGCGGTGCGCTCGCGCAACCACGTCACGGGGTTGACCATTACAGCCGCTCCTTCGTCGACGAGCCGGTACGATAGCGTTCCCAGGTCAGCTTCAGGCGGCCATCGACGATCTGCACGGGCAGCGCGTCGAGCCCGCGCTCCGACGGACCGGTCAGCTTGTCACCCGATGCCGCGAACCGGCTGTCGTGACACGGGCACAGGTAGTTGCCGCGCGCGGCGTCCCAGCCGACCGCGCAGCCGAGGTGGGGACAGGTCGCGGAGCGCGCGTCGATCGCGTCGTCGCCGGGGCCGACACGCCGGATCCAGGCGGCGCCGAGCACGACGTCACGCGCCGCCGTCCACGCGTCCTGGATCACCGGCGCGACGATCTCGATCTTGCGCGGGGGATCGCCGGCGCGAAACCGCTCGGCAGGCCCGAGATCGAACGGCGCGGTCGGCGACGTGATCGTCTGCTTGCCAGCGGGATCGCTGATCAGCCGGAGGGCCGGTACCGCGACGATTAGTCCAACGCCGCCACCGATCGCACAGGTGGCGATCTGCAGAAACTTCCGGCGGTCCGGATCGGAATCGGCCATGGCATCACGGTACCAGAGGTCGCGTGATGCCTCGAAAAACCGGGCGGGTCCCTACGGGGATCAGCCCATCGTGCGTTCTTCGCGCTCCTGGTCTTCCTTGCACTTGATGCAGAGCGATGTCTCGGGGCGTGCCTCGAGCCGCTTCTTGCCGATCGGCTCGTCGCAGATCTCGCAGATCCCGAACGTGCCGTCGTCGATCTTCTTGAGCGCGAGATCGAGCTTCGAGAGCAGGCTCTTCTCGCGTCCGCGCAGCCGGAACTCGAAGGACTGGATGTACTCGCTCGACGCGAGGTCCATCTCGTCCGGGAGTTCATTTTCGTCGAGGACCATGCCCTCGGAGAGCATCTGACGTGCTCGTTCGAGCACGACCTTGCGCTTCTCCTCGAGCAGCTCTTGAAACTTCTTCAGCTCCTTCTTGGTGAGTGTCTTGGATTGCGTCGCGGTCGCTGTGCTCACGGGTTCTCCCCCCAACGGACTGAAGGTTCTCGTTTCAGAAAGCGCGGTAGGATAGTGATCGGAAGGTGCACTGACAAGCCGTTCAATCGTCTACCTCTTACACCGGCGGACGCCTTGACACCGTGTAGGCACTCACAGAGACTAATCTCCGATATGGCCGGATCGGATAAGCGCAAGCAGTCCCTGTATTTTCCTGAAGACATGCTGAAGGAAATCCAAGACGAAGCGACCCGGCAGGACCGGTCCCTATCGTGGATCGTCCAGAAGGCATGGAAGATCGCCCGCAAGGAGATCATGAAATACCCCTCGGTGAACGAGTTCCCGGGTGAGGAAGACGAGAAAGAAATCGCGTAGCTGACGCGACTCGAGCGTGAGCTCGCGTTCGGTACAAGCTGCGTGGGGGTATGCCGTCGCCACGAGCGATGGCAGCTCGCTGTTTTATGAATCATGGGGGGAGCGCACGGCGCAGACCCCTGTCTTGCTGTGTGACGGGATTGGTTGTGACGGGTACGTCTGGCGCTATCTCCGTGACGACCTCGGAGATCGCTTCGGGCTCCATCCTCATTATCGAGGGCATGGCCGGACGCCGCCGCCGCGCGATCCCGCGAGGGTCACCATCGAGGACCTCGCAGATGATGTCGCGTGCGTGCTCGATGATGCGCTGGTCGATCGCACCGTCCTGATCGGCCACTCGATGGGCGTTCAGGTCGCGCTCGAGACCTACCGGCGCCACCGCGATCGCGTCGCCGGGCTCGTGCTGGTGTGCGGCGCATCCTCATATCCGCTGAAGACGTTTCGCGGCTCTGCGGTGCTCGAGGACCTGTTGCCGACCATCCAGAAGTGGATCCAGCGCGTCCCGAACGTCATCAACCGGGTCACCCGGACGCTGTTACCGACCCGGCTCGCCTACGAGGTCGCGAGCCGGCTCGAGATCCGGCGCGAGCTGATCGAGCCCGCCGACTTCATGCCGTACCTCGAGGGAATGGCGCGAATCGACTCGCGGCTGTTCGTCGCGATGCTGTCCGCCGCCGGCCAGCACTCGACCGACGAGCTGCTACCGACGATCACGGTGCCGGTGCTCGTCGTCGCGGGCGGGCGCGATGGCTTCACGCCACCGGAGCGAAGCCGCGTGATGGCGGCGGCGATCCCAAAGAGCGAGCTGCTGGAGATCCCGGACGCGTCGCACACCGCACCGATCGAGCGTCCGCAGCTCGTCGACAAGACCGTCCGAGACTTCCTCGCGCGCCGTATCGATGGCGTGATCGGGAGCGAGCCGGGGCCGTCGCCACTCGACGGTGGATGATCAAAACTGGCGCCTGAATGATGCAGTGATACCCTCGCGCATCGCGTGCTGGAGACTCTTGAACCCTGCTCGGCCAAATTCTGAGGAGCATTCGGGTTAGCACTGGGATAGCGACCGATTTATGTGTGGTTGCACTGCGTATTTTCATCGCTTTCTAAAAGTTGATCGGGCAAGGTCGCGGTCCATCGCAGCGCAACCTTGAGGGGGAAAACCAAGGTTTTCGCTGCGAGACCAGGACAAAAAAGCCATGGAAACCGACAAGTCAATGACACGCCCTGTCCTCCGTCGGCCCGATGACGACAACGATGGTTTGGTCGCACTTCCGCCGATCCCGCTGGTTCGCCAGCGCCTGCGGTCCTCCGTCAAGGAGTTCGCGATCTCGCAGCCCGGCCGCCGTGCCGCAGCGCTTGCAGCCGTCTGGATCGCCGCCACGGGTTGCGAGGCCGACCTCAATCACTACGACCCCGAGGAAGCCCTCCGGACGTACCGCCTGATCGAGTCCGAGCTCCGCGCCGAGCTCCGGATCAGCCTCGGTCGCGCGATCACGAACGAGCCTCATGCCGCGACTCGCAACACGATGATCAGCATGCTCGAGCACCTCGAGGAGCTCGAGGCCGCTGCCGTCGCGCCGCGCCCGGCTCGCCGTCGTCGTCGTCGCTAAGCTCACTGGTCGATCGAAGCAGGAGCCCGGTTCACCCGGGCTCTTCGCCGTTTCGGTGCCAATTACCGTAGGGGAGAGGCCGCCGGGCCGAGCGACCGCGAGGGTCATAGTTGCCTGTCCGATGTCCGGCCGACATCCGGACGCCACGGTCCAACGGGCGGACGCAGCGATCGCTAACCGCGCGGGATCGCGAACGCGTGCGCGCGGCTTGCCGCTTGCTGACCCACTGGTCGCGATGTCAACCGCAGACCGACCAACCGCAGTGGCGGCACAACCGGCAACCACTCTGGACGATCAGCACCGCGCTGCACTCCGGACAGCTCGCCGCGCTGCTCGCCACCACCGACCGAGCACCCGTCACGAGGACCTGCCCCTCGCGACTGGTATCCCGATAGACGGTGATTCCCTTGCAGCCCAGCTCGTACGCGAGCTGGTACGCACCTTTCACATCGGCAGGAGTCGCGGTCTTCGCGAGGTTGATGGTCTTGCTGACCGCCGCGTGAACATGACGCTGGAAGGCCGCCTGCATCCGGACGTGGGTGGCGACGTCGATCTCGTGCGCAGTCGGGAAGCTGCGCTGGACGTCGACCGGCACATCGCCGCGTCCGCGGACCCCGCCATGCTCGGCGATCGCCTCGAACAGCGCCGGCGATCCGAAACCGCGATCGGCCGCGACGCGCCGGAACGCCGAGTTGATCTCGACCAGCTCGGCGCCATCGAGGACGTTGCGCCGGTAGGCGAGCGCGTAGAGTGGCTCGATCCCGCTCGCGCACCCGGCGATGATGCTGATCGTGCCGGTAGGTGCGATCGTGGTGGTGGTCGCGTTGCGGAGGGGTCGGTGCCCGGCATCCGCCCACCGCGACCCGGCCCAGGCCGGGAAGGCACCGCGCCGCTCGGCGAGTGCGCTCGAGGCCGCCAGCGACTCGTCTTCGAGGAACGTCGCCATCCGATCACCGAGCGCGAGCGCCTCTTCGGAGTCGTAGGCGATCCCGATCGCTGCGAGGGCATCCGCCCACCCCATGATCCCGAGCCCGATCTTGCGGGTCGCCTTGGTCGATCGCTCGATCTCGGGCAGCGGATAGCGGTTTGCCTCGATGACATCGTCGAGGAAGCGCACGGCGTCATGGATGATCGTCCGCAGTCGCCCCCACTCGAAGTCGCGATCACCGACGAGCTTGCCGACGTCGATGCTGCCGAGCGTGCACGACTCGAACGGCAGGAGCGGCTGTTCACCGCAGTTGTGAACGAGCAGCCCGTTCGCGAAGAAGTGGCTCGTCGTGGGCTCGGTGAGGTCGAACACCTCGGCCTCGCCCGCGGCAGAGAGCGATCCGACGGTGGCCCACCGGACGGCGTCGGCTGGACAGCGCGAGATGGCGATATCGCTCGGGGTGGCGAGGAACACCGGAACGCGATCCCCGGAGACGAGCTCGCTCGCGGCGACGTCACCACGAGCAGTGCTCACCCGATGGTCACCGGTGAGACGCAGCTCGAGGCCTTCGAGCGTCGAGAGGCGATAGATCGATCGAACGCCCGTGCAGACGACCTGCGTCGCTTGCCGGAAGACGACGCGATCAACATCGAGAGTCGCGACCCGTGGCGTCTGCCCGACGAGGTCATGGATGGCGACGAGCCCGACATCCTCGACCCAGACCCGGGTGTCGCCGGTCACGCACGGATTTGTTGCTTCGATCAAACCAAGCTGTGGCGTCGGCTGCTCGTCGTTGACGCGATCGATGAAGACCATGCCGGGATCGCCGATCGCCCATGCGGCGTTCGCGATGGCGTCGAGGACACGGCGCGCGTCGAGCTGGCCGGTGGCGGCACCGGTGCGTGGGTTGACGAGGTCGTAGGTGGTGCCGTCACGGATGGCGGCCATGAACGTGTCGGTGACCGCGACCGAGAGGTTGAAGTTGCGCATCCGCGCTGGGTCGAGCTTCAGCGCGATGAACTCGAGGATGTCGGGGTGGTCGACGCGGAGCATGCCCATGTTGGCGCCGCGTCGAGTTCCGCCCTGCTTGATCGCCTCGGTCGCGACATCGAAGACCTGCATCAGCGAGACCGGGCCCGACGCGGTGCCGCCGGTCGAGGCGACGAGATCACCGGCCGGGCGGAGACGCGAGAACGAGAAGCCAGTCCCGCCACCGGTCTTCTGGATCTCGGCGGCCCAGCGCACGGCCTCGAAGACGCCGGTGGTCGAGTCGTCGACCGGGACCACGAAGCACGCCGCGAGCTGGCCGAGTGGGCGGCCGGCATTCATGAGCGTCGGCGAGTTCGGGATGAACTCGAGCGCCGCCATCATCCGCTCGAAGGTCGCGCTGGCCTGGGCGATCTCGTCGGCGCTGTACCCGAGCCGCGCCTCGGCAGCGCTGACATGTTGCGCGACGCGCCCGAACAGCTGCGCCGGCGTCTCGACCACGACGCCACCCTCGCGAGCGAGGTAGCGCGCGCGGAGCACCGCGAGCGCATTATCCGTGAGCGTCGCCGCCACGTTCGCACCGTACGCTCGGCCGCCGAGGCACGCAACCGACCGCGAACCGGCCTCGGCTGGATCGTTGTCACCGTGGTGTCAGCGTTGATGGCGCTCGCGGCGCGCGCGGCAGCATCACTTCCTCTGCCCGACGGTGATCCGACGAGTAGCGCGAGCACGGTCGACGGCAGTCGTGACCTCGGCGAGCGCCACGACGAGCTGCCCGACGAGCTGCCCGACGAGCTGCCCGACGAGCTGTCCGACGAGCTGTCCGACGAGGTCACGCGCAGCTGGTCAGACGCCGGCGCGACGGTGGCCGACGAGTCGCTCGCGGCGGTGAGCGGCGCGCTCGATCGCGAGGTGCTCGACGACCTTGTGCAGCAACGCCGCCAGTCGTCGCCATGGGGTCGGCTCGATGTGTCAATCGGCTGGCGCCGCGCGACCGACGTGCGAGCCGGCGCGGCACGCTTTGTCGACGGAAGTCTGGTCACGACCCGAGCGCACGAGCTGTGGCTCGTCGCGACGTGGAGGCACTGATGCGGCGGTCGCTGATGCTCGCGCTGATGATCGTGCTGCCGATGGTCGCGTCCCAGGTCGAGGCGGATCGGGATCGCGCCGATCCGGCGAGCAACGCCGATGGCGACGACCCCGTCGACCCAGCCGACCATGCCGACGACGACGCGTTGACGATCGAGCCCGAGCCCGACGCGGCGGCGCCGGCGCTCGCGCGGCTGGTTCCGCCGATCGGCGAGGTCCTCGGTGCGGCCTATGCCGTCGCCGGTTTCGATCGAGATCCGACGCCAAGCTGGAGTCGCCGTGCACGCGTCGCGGGGCTCGTGCCGTGGGTGACCGTGCGGACCGGCTGGGACACAAACTGGAAGGACGAGAACCCCGAGGTCGGTCGGGGCCGCACGTTCGAGGTGCGCGCGACGTGGCGTCTCGACAGGTTGCTGTTCGATGGCCGCGAGCTGCAGATCGCGTCGGTCAGCACAGCGCGGCAGCGCGACCGGGGTCGGCTCGCGAGCCGGGTGATCCGGATGTACTTCCTGTGGCGGCGAACCGCCGCGGCGGCGATTCGAAATTCTCGCTGGCAGTCGCGGGCCGACGAGGCGGCGGCGGAGCTCGACGCGCTCACCGACGGGTGGTTTTCCGAGCGGTTGGGTTGGTCGCGCCGCCGTGCGTCCGAACTTCGGACACCCGCGCAGTCCGGGCGGCTCCGGTAAAACTTGCCAACGCCTCACCGAGCCAGCGAAACTTGTCGCCACGTGAGCTCACCGGAACGTGCCCATACCCGCTACGCGCACGAAGCGGCGGTGACGTTCTCGTCCAAGGGCATGGCCTACCAGGGGCGCACGACGAACCTGTCCCGCGGCGGGTTGTGCGCGGACCTCGCGGACTCGATCGAGGTCGGTCGCGAGGTCGAGATCAATCTGCAGCTCGTGTTCGACGACGACAGCCAGTCCGAGGCGCTACAGGTTCCAGGACGGGTCGCGTGGTGCACCACGGTCGACGAGGCATTCCAGGTCGGCATCTCGTTCCGGCCGATGGATGCCGAGCGCGCGAACTACTTGATGATCTTCCTGCGCTTTCTCGATGACGGCGTGCGCCCGAAGAGCGAGAAGCGTACGAAGACCGTCGACGAACGTTTCGGCTGAGCGCGACCCAGTGCGTTCGCCGCGTCGTTCGTTCGCGCTCGCCGCGTCGTTCGTTAGCGCTCGCCGCGTCGTTCGTTAGCGCTCGCCGCGTCGTTCGTTAGCGCTCGCCGCGTCGTTCGTTAGCGCTC
>JBKJUF010000029.1:0-3775 GCA_046590445.1 Kofleriaceae bacterium | reverse complement strand
GGCGGATCATGGTCCACGGCCGGGCGGCGGTTACTTCGCGGGCGGCGTCGTCGCTGGCGCGGCTGCGGTCTTGTTGCGCGGGTCGTCAGCAGGGTTGAAGTAGGTGATGCCCCACGGACCCCAAGCGTGTACCTGGATGATCGTCTTCTTCTTCGTCATCGCATAGTGCCCGTGCTTCGGCGGCATCATCGCGAAGCTGCCCGATGGGAGCTCTGTCATCGCCTTCTCGTCCCACTTCTCACCGTGCCCGAGCCAGAACGCGCCCTCGATCACGGTGACGTGCTCGTGCGCGGGGTGCCAGTGGTTGGGCAGCTTGTACTTCGCGGGCAATCGCAGCCGCATCACGAACGGACCCTCTACCTTGGGGTCGCCCGAGATCACCGCGATCTCGGCGCCCGCCGGGATCGAAGGTGGAGCCGGAGCCCACTTGATCTCCTTGGACTTGACCATCACATGGTCCCTCGGACCGGGCATGTCTTTGGTCGCTACGCCTCCGACCTTCGGCTGGGTCGGAGTCGGACCGCCCTTTGGCTGGGCGAGCGCGGCTGTGGACGCGACGAGAGCGAGGAAAGAGACGAAGAACAGCTTGCGGATGTGCATGGCGCCTCGGGTAGTTCGTTCCGTACTATCACAAAGCCCATTCAGCTAGCCGAATTCGGCTCTTCTAAAATTGCGAGAACTTCGCCTTCGGTGCTCAGTAACGACCGCGCGAAGTCATGACGGAACCGATCGACATGCCAGCGCCGAACCGACCGTGAGCGCGCTCGAAGTGTCGCGCCATCACCTAAGACTTGTCCCGTAACTCAGCCTTGATGTTGTGAAGCACCGCGACCGCTTTGAAAGTTTGATCGAGGTGACGTGCCCTTCGGCGGTGGTCGCGTAGGACTCTCCAGTCCTTGAGGCGGGCGAGCGCGTGTTCGACGCGAGCCCTGCGCTTGCGGTGTCTACGCCATCTGCGATCGCGCACGATCCGGTTGTCGCGAAACACCGGTGTGATCAGTTCCGGACGCCGCGATACCCGCCGTCGGCAAGCACGCGCGGATGTGACCGACACAGGGATTCGATCGCCGAGCCCCGGTAGTGGATCGTGTCATTGCGGTTTCCCGGGCCACCGGCGGCCACCGCGATGACGTGCAGATCGTTCGCTCGGACGAGTAATTGCGCGTTGCACGACCGGTAATTCTTCGACTTCGCTGCGGCTGTGTGGTCGCGTGTCGGGATCAAAGTCCCATCGACGATCCAGGTTCTGCGATGGTCGAGTGGCCTCGCGGACGCCAGCAGCGCGGCCACCCGGATGGTGAGGTCGACAATGATGCGGTGCACCTGCGACTTTGAAAGCGAGCACACGGCGCCGAGCTCGCGGAGCGTGAGGTTGGTGCGCAGGCTCATGCAGAGGAGCGCGACTCGGTCCCGAAGCGATCGAGCCCAGGGTCGGCCGCGACGAGGCGGGGCGCCTTCGCGCAGTCGCTCGAGCAGCGTATCGAGCTCGGCGGGTGCGAGGCCCGTCGCGTGCGCGTTCGAAGTTGTCATGCAAAGCATGCTTGGTGATGTCAGAGGTCGCCGATAGGATCTTCGTGTGGCGTCGACGAGCGGATCGAGGAAGACGCGGGGTCCCAACAAGGGCAAGCCGTGGTCGCGGACCGTCGAGGATGGTCTCTCGGTCCTGCGTCTGCCGCTCGACACCACCGATCCTGTGCAGCGCGCGAGGCTCGAGGGCATGTTCTGGGCAGCGCACTCGATCCGCCGCGCCGTTCAACGTGACGCACGGCAGCGTTGCCTGGCGTATCGGGCCGCCCATCACGAGCGTGATCGGAGCCCGGCGGACGCACGCGTGCGGCTGGGACTCTCGCGTACCTCGCTCGAGCACGCGGCGTATGGGCATCTCGATGGTGCGCCGCACCTGCGCCGGTTCCCGACCAAAGCGCTGGCGATGCACCTCGCCGACACGGTGTGGTCGGCGACCGAGCGTCACCTGTTTCGCGACGCCAGCGGCAAGACCTTGGGCGTGCCGGGCATCAGCCGCTGGCACGAATTCACTCGAATCCCGGGGCGAGCGCGATCGCACACGTCACCGCGCAAGTGGGAGACGTTTCGGCTGCACGGCACGCTCGCAGGACATCGCGCCGCTTACACCGGTGGCGACGACTCCTTCTTTCAACCGCGCTCGATGCGCAGCATCGCAGAACCCGCAGATTCGTGGTGGACGCACGACGGGCCGCTCGTCGTCGTGTTCACGGGACTGCCGGGCGGCAACCTCGCGCTGCCGGTCCGGCTGCCGGCGTCGCCCTCGAACCAGCCGATCCTCGATCACCACCTCGCCGATCCGGCGCGCTGGCACAAGATCGATGTGGTGCGTCGCCGCGACCCCAATGCCGTGGGAGGCTGGCGCTACGAGGCGCACCTGATGGTGCTCGTGTCGCCCTACGTCGCGCCAGCGGTCGCCGCGAGTCGCGTCGTCACCGCAGGTCACACGGACGGCCGTCGCGCCGGCATCGACGTCAACGTCTCCAATATCACCGTGGCGTCGACCTACGGTGCGGACGATCTATCGATCACGCGCATCGATCGCGATGCCCGAGCCCGCCAGCGCAGTCATCGCCGCGCGCGCGAGGAGCGTCGCCGCCAGCGCTCGTTGGAACGGTCGCGCCGCGCGATGAACACGCAGCAGTACCAGCTATCGAAGCGACAGCAGAAGCGGGCACTGCGTCGCGAGGCGGCGGGACTTGCCGCCGTGCAGGCAATTCCGGCAGGGCCGCGGATCGCGCGAAGCGACGGCAAGCCGCTCCAGGCCCATCGCAAAGATCAGCTCTCCAACGGCTATCGGCGCGACCGTGCAGCGCAGGCCCGCGACGCCGCCTCGGTCGCACAGGCGCGTCGCGATCATGCCCGCCAGATCGCGAGCCGCATCGTCGGCGAGCACGGCTTTCAGCTCGTCGTCGAGGACAGCGACCTGCGGCAGTGGTCCGTATTGTGGGGGCGCTCGCTCGCGGCCTTCGCACCGGGCACACTGCTCACTGCGATCGAGCGTGAGGCCAACGCCGTCGCGCGCGTCGCACAGCGTCAGGGCGGTCTGGTCCGCGCGTCGACTCACACGACGGCGCTATCACAGCACTGTCTGTGCGGTGAGCGGGTGACAAAGACGCTTGGCGATCGCGTGCACGACTGCCGTGCGTGCGGCCTGCGCGGCGATCGGGACGCGATGTCTGCGACCCTCGCGACGTGCGTGGTATTCGGCAATGCATCGAACCCAGCGACCGCGCGGCTCGACGTGACGCGGTCACGCGCGCTGCTCGCTGCCAGTCACACGCGCATCGTCCTGCGTGACAGCCTCGATTCTCGTTCGATGTTGGGACGGCAAGACGTCCCGTCCGAGTCAACCGCGCATTCCGCCCACGATGGACCGTCCATCGAGGAGACGGGGCGGACACCGGTGTACGTCCGGTGGCTCGGCGAATCGTTGGCACGGTGCCGCGTTCAACCCCAGATGAGACGAGTCCTCAGGGCCCGACCACGCTGGAACGAGCGCGAGTGCGAACCAACCTGGCCTGGTAGTGGCTACCGACGCTGGACGCCATTACGGGACAGCTCTTAGCTGTGCCTACCCCGCTCAGCTCGGCCAGATCCCAGGCCAGACCGCGCGCTCGACTCGCCCTTGTGTCGCGTCGTTCACGAAGGATGCGACGAGCCACGCCACACTGCTTGCGAGCATGAAGACTCGCCACAGCGAGACACGCAGCACCAGTGCAACGACCTCCAGCATCACGAGCAGTGCGGC
>JBKJUF010000028.1:0-5218 GCA_046590445.1 Kofleriaceae bacterium | reverse complement strand
TGGACGAAGACCGCCGACGAGATCCTCGACAAGATGCGGCGCTTCGGAATTCGCACGCAGCAGGTCCACGCCCAGTGACCCGAATTACGCTAGGAACCGCGGATCCAGGGGACTAGCAACGTCGAATTGCACGCCCCGAGTTGGCCCGAAACGACAGAAGCCCCGCCGGAGCGAGGCCTCGGTCGCGAATGCAGACGACGACTTCTTCGCCTCCGCTGCGCTCCGGATCGACTATCCCTGGCGTGCGTCGCACGCCGCGTGCGCTTCGCGCCCGCCAGCCGCTTCGCGTCTGGGGCTACTTCTTGATGAAGATGTCGGTGCCCGGCTGGGCGACTTCGGTCGACCACTGGAAGCCGTCGACGATCGCGAGCGAGTCCCACGAGTGATCGCTGGTGTCCCAGATCGCGATGCGCAGCGTGATGATCTCGCCTGGGGTCACGTTGCCGCGGGTCTCGAGCCAGCCCGTGGCGCCACCCTCGAGGCTGCCGGAGTCACACGAGCCGCTGTTCGGATCGTCGAAGCCGGTGCCCGTGAGGAGGTTCGTGCCGGTGCACGTCGAGATCGTGCCCGCCATGCCGTTGCAACCGGTGGCGCCGTTCACGCACTGCGTGAACAGGCCGGTGTTGCCGTGGCCGAGGTTGACGCCGACCGGGACCTTCATCATCGAGCCGGCGGGCGTGTAGAACGCGAGGTTCTTGTCCGCCGGGTTGGCGGGCATGCCCGCGTAGGTCGAGTCGAGCAGCACGACGAAGAAGTCGTTGAACGAGCTGCAGGTCCACTCCGGGAACTCGGCGCTGTAGAAGTTCGTGTAGAGCTTGAACGACTTCGCGTTCGTCGGGACGCGGACGCGGAACGTCAGCATCACGGGATCGTTCGCGGTGGTGCCGGTCGGCGGCGAGCAGCCCGGGGCGTTCGGGATCTTGTTGCCGTTCGCGGCGTAGAAGTCCGCCGGGTACGCCGACTTGTTCGTGCCGGTGTGCGTGTAGCTGACCCAGTCATGGTAGCCGGGCATGACGTCGCCCTTGGCGGCTGCGCCGCCACTCGAGATGATCGC
Source organism: Kofleriaceae bacterium (assembly GCA_046590445.1). Classification (GTDB taxonomy): domain Bacteria; phylum Myxococcota_A; class Polyangia; order Haliangiales; family Haliangiaceae; genus JABFXX01. Next base: position 4,164 of record JBKJUF010000028.1, on the reverse strand, counting down.
GAGGCTGACGCCGCCCTGCGGCAGCGCACCGGCACCGAACTTCTGGCGGATCGAGTAGCCCTCCTTGTCGGGGACCCCGGTGCCGTCGGCGAGCGTGATCTTGCCGTCGATGACACCCCACTTCTTGTCGGTTGCAGTCGCGGTCTGGCAGATGTCGATCGCCTTCGCGAAGTCCATCGCGGCGGTCGAGTTCGAGTTGAGGCCCTGATCGCAGAGGAGCGCGGTGTCGTCGGCGACGCCGCTGCAGTCGTCATCCACCAGGTTGCCGGGCGCGTCGAACGAGCCCGGATTGACGAGCTCGGGCTTGGTGCACTCGGTCGAGTCGCAGCAGTCGCCGCCGCAGGTCGTGAAGCCGTCCATGTCGCGATCGGTATCTTCGTCGACCTCGCTGTTGCAGTTGTTGTCGACGCCGTCCGCGCAGTTCTCGGCGGCCGGCGTGACTTCACCTTCGCAGGTGGTCCAGATGCCGCCCTCTTCGCAGGTGCGCATGCCGCCCTTGCAGGGGCCGATGTCCTCGGTGCCGTCCTGGCCGGTGTAGCAAGGCTCGACCTTGCCGGGCTGGCACATGCCTGCGAGGCAGCGGCTGTCGATGCACGCGAAGCCGTCGGAGCAGACGTTCCCGCACGAGCCGCAGTTGTTTGGGTCGGACTCGATATCGATCTCGGAACCAGAGCACGAGCGGTTCGATGCCGGACCGCATGCACCGAGCCCCAAGGCTCCGATCGAGAGTACGACCGCAACAAGCGACGACGCCAATGGACGCAGGGACATGGGCGCGGAAAATACACCCGGGGTAAGGCACCGCAAGCGGAATCGACCGCATGCCAACTATCGCGCGCTCACGCCCACAGCGACGCGAGAAGCCCGGCCTCGGTAGCGAAGCCGCGTGCCATCACACCTGTGCGCAGGGGACAGCCGCTGTCTTGCCGAGCCGCGTTCGTCAGCCCGTGCGAACCGAGAAGTCGCGCACCGAGACGATCTGCTTGGTCTCGAGGTCTGCCAAAAAGCTGCGGCCCGAGCCGATCCGGCCGTCGAACGCGAGCAGGTACCAGACGTCGAGCGTCCACCGGACATGCTCGGTCTCGCAGGGCGGCGTCCACGACACCGCCTCGAGATCGCCGAGGTACGTCGGGCGCGATGGCGAGGATGCGATCAGCTTCTGGTACTCGTCGCACTGCTGGACGAGCCCCACCGCCGCGGTCGCGTCACGCGAGGCGACGGTGCGGCGCCACGCCGAGGTCAGCCGGCAGCGGCCGATCGTGCCGGACGGCGACAGCTCGATCTCGTAGGCCTCGTCGGCGGCGAGCCCGTCGAAGTCGGGGACGTCGAACTCGGGATACTTGTCGCGGTCGGCGATCTGCTCGAGCCGGTCGTCGAACGCTTCGTAGCCGGCGTCGAGGGTGTCCTCGCCGTAGTAGCCATAGATCCGGAGCACGAGGTTCGATGACGGCAGCCGATGATCCCAGTCGACGACGGAGATCGCGCCCGCATAGTCGTGACGAAACCGCGTGAGTGGCGGCAGCGCGGCGGCGACGCGCGTGGCAGCACCTTCCTCCGCGAGCAAGCCCTGGTAGGCAACCCGAGGGTGCAGCCGGATCTCCTCGGCGACGAACGGGCGTAGATCGGAAGACACCGCGCAGGCATCCTAGCACCGCACCGCGGCCAGAAACGGTCGTGTGCCACGCTGACTGCGCGCGGTGCAGCCTGTTCGCGATGCGCGGCCTCGTCTCGATCCTCGCGGTGAGCCTTGGCTGCCAGTCTCGCAACGTCTCCGATCCGACGGCGAACGACGTACAGCACCGCGCGAATGTCCTCGGCGCCGATCTCGGCATCCCGGTCGAGCACGCCGGGTCGACCCGTACAACGTCGCATTATTCTCGGCGACGTTCCGCTGACTCAGTACCAGGAGCGCACGCCGAACACGTAGCGCAGCGCGCCGATCGGCTCGAACTCGATCCCGAGCGCGGCCGTCCAGTCACGCGGATCGTCGTGGGCACGAGTCGCGGTGGCGACGAAGCGCACGCCGATCATGTAGCGGGTGTCGCCGCGCCACGGCCCGAACAGCTTCCACGGTGCGCGATAGCCATAGGCGATTGCGGCGGTTCCGTGCGAGGCGTTGCCGCCGACGCGAACGGTGAGCTGGCCCTCGCCGCGGTACCAGAACATGTCGAGCGCGCGAGGGAGCCCGCCGAGCTGCAGCTCTGCCCCGCCGACGATGGTGAGCGCGCGTGCCTCGACCCACGGGCCGACCCGGACGTTGCCACCATCGCTCAGCGGGAGCGTGGCCTCGGCGCCGATCGCGACGTCCCAGGCGGTGGCCTGCTCGCGCGCCGGGTCCGGGAGCATCGTGCGCGCCACGGTTGCGGGTGTCGTCTCCGTGATCGGATGCACGATCCCGTAGCCGACCCGGACCCACGACGACCACTCGATGATCGGGCGGCTATCGTCGGCGGGCTCGGGGTCGGACAGCGGCCTGGCCATGGCCGGACCGGTGGTCCCGAGCACGAGGAGCATGACCGCGAGGCGCTGCATCGGGTCCTTGCACGCGTGACGGTGCAAAACGATCCATCGATCCAAGGTCGACCCGCCGGCCGGTGACCCCGTCAGGGTGCGTGAAGCGCGTGCTCGAGGGCGTCGATCAGGGTGGCGAGCCGCTCGCCGTCGAGCTTCAGCCGCGCCGGGTTGACGACGAGCTTCGCGCTGACCTCGGCGACGATGTCGATCTCGACGAGCCCGTTCTGGCGCAGCGTCTCGCCGGTCTGCGTGATGTCGACGATGCGATCGCACAGCCCGGTCAACGGGCCGAGCTCGATCGCGCCAGAGAGCTTGATGACCTCGGCCGTGATCCCCTTGCGCTGGAGATACGCGCGCGTCGTCCGCGGATACTTCGTCGCGATCCGCAGGTGTGAGTGCGAGCGCTCGTCGACCGGCTGGTCCGCACGCTCGGCAACGATCATCCGGCAGCGGCCGATGCCGAGGTCGAGCGGCTCGAACAGCTCGCGGCCTTCCTCGTCGAGCACGTCGCTGCCGACCACGCCGACGTCCGCGGCGCCGTGCGCGACGTAGGTCGCGATGTCGGAGTTGCGCAACACGAGCACGCGCAGCGGCCCGCACTCGTGCACGAGCTTGCGTGTGTCACCGAACACCGGCGCGAGGTCGTAGCCCGCGCGCGTGAAGATTGTTGCGGCCTCGTCGAGGATGCGGCCCTTCGGCAGCGCGAGGATCACCGGCCGGCTCACGATCAGGTCTCCTTCATGCGCTTGATCTTGGCGCCGACGGCCTTGAGCTTCTTCTCGATCGCCTCGTAACCGCGATCGAGGTGGTACACGCGCAGCACCTCGGTCTTGCCGGTCGCCACGAGCCCCGCGATCACGAGGCTCGCCGACGCCCGCAGATCGGTCGCCATCACCGACGCGCCGGTCAACGTCGACCCACCGCGAACCACGGCGACGCGGCCGCTGATCTGGATGTCCGCGCCCATTCGCCCGAGCTCGGGAACGTGCATGTAGCGGTTCTCGAAGATCATCTCCTTGATCACCGACTGCCCGCGCGCGGTGCACGCGAGCACCATGAACTGCGCCTGCATGTCGGTGGGGAAACCCGGATGCGGCTGGGTGACGATGTCGACCGCGTTGATGTCGCCGCCGCCACGCACGCGCACGCCACCGGCTTCGGCGGCGACGGTCACGCCCGCCGCGCGCAGCTTCGCGATCACCGCGTCGAGGTGCTCGGGCCGCGCGCCCTCGAGCAGCACGTCACCGCGGGTCATCGCCGCCGCCACCGCGAACGTGCCGGCCTCGATGTGGGATTATCGAATGCTCGATCGGCGACAGCTCGTCGACGCCCTCGATCGTGATGACCGCCGTGCCGGCACCCGAGATCTTCGCGCCCATCTTGTTGAGCACGAGCGCGAGCTCCTCGACCTCGGGCTCGCGTGCTGCGTTCTCGAGCACGGTGCGGCCCTGCGCGAGGGCCGCGGCCATGAGTAGATTCTCGCAGCCGGTGACCGTGGGCACGTCGAGCACGATGGTGGCGCCACGCAGGCGCTTGCACGTGACGTCGACGTAGCCGTGGTCGAGCTTGACCTCGGCGCCCATCGCCTGCAGTCCCTTGAGGTGCTGGTCGATCGGACGTGCGCCGATCGCGCAGCCACCCGGCAACGAC
>JBKJUF010000336.1:0-3373 GCA_046590445.1 Kofleriaceae bacterium | reverse complement strand
GCCGTCGGGCCCGAGGCCGAGCAGCACGAGATCGAGCACCGGCGGCAGCCCGCAGGCGGTCACCAGCGTCTGCTCGTAGGCGGCGGCAACGTCCACCGGATCGTCCTCGCCGTGCATCCGGTGGACGCGCGAGGGCTCGATCCCGAGCGGCTCGATCAGCGAGTGCAGCGCCATCCCGTAGTTCGAATCGGGATGATCAGCTGACACCGTCCGCTCGTCGCCCCACCACAGCTCGACCTGATGCCACGGCAACGCCGCGCGTCCGCGTTCGGCGAGCACCTGGAACATGCGCTTCGGGGTCCCGCCGCCTGCCAGCGCGATGTTGCACGTGCCGCGCGCGGCGACCGCCTCGCGGACGATCGCAGCGAGCTCGTCGGCCGCGGCGTGGGCCAGGGAGTCGGCATCGGGGTAGCGGCGAACCGTCATCTCAGCCGCCCGTCGGACGTTCGACGTGGCCGCCGAACTGGAACCGCATCGCCGAGAGCAGCTTGTCGGCGAACGATTCCTCCTGGCGCGAACGGAACCGCGTGAACAGCGACGCGGCGATCACGTGTGCGGGCACGGCCTCCTCGATCGCGGTCATCACCGTCCACCGGCCCTCACCGGAGTCCTGGACGTGGCCGGAGAACGTGCCGAGCGCGGGATCCTCGACGAGTGCCTTCGCCGTCAGATCGACGAGCCACGACGACAGCACGCTGCCGCGGCGCCAGACCTCGGCGACCTCCGCGACCGGCAAGTCGAAGCGATGCTCCTCGACGACGGTCGCGTTCGCCGCGCCGCGCATGATGTCGAACCCCTCCGCGAGCGCCTGCATGATCCCGTACTCGATCCCGTTGTGGACCATCTTGACGAAGTGGCCGCTGCCGACCGGGCCACAGTGGAGGTAGCCCTCCTCGGCCGTCCCGGACTTCTGCTCGCGTCCCGGCGTGCGCTCGATCGTGCCGCGGCCCGGCGCGAGCGTCTTGAAGATCGGATCGAGGCGCTGCACGACGTCGCGATCGCCGCCGATCATCATGCAGTACCCGCGCTCGAGGCCGAATACACCGCCGCTCGTCCCGGCGTCGACGTAGTGCAGCTCCCGCGCGGCGAGCGTCTTCGCGCGGCGGACGTCATCCTTGAAGAACGTGTTGCCGCCGTCGATGATCGTGTCGCCGGGCGCGAGGGCCTCGGCGAGCTCGGCCACCGTCGACTCGGTCGGTCCGCCGGCCGGCACCATCACCCAGATCGCGCGCGGGCTCGCGAGCGCGGCGACCATCGCGACGATCGAGTCGACGCCGGTCGCGCCCTCACCGGCGAGCGTGGTCACGGCGTCGGCGCTGCGGTCGTAGACCACGCACTGGTGACCGCCGCGCATCAGCCGGCGCGCCATGTTCGCGCCCATCCGGCCAAGTCCGATCATTCCAAGCTGCATCGCTTCTCCTGTGGCGCTGCACCATGGCACGCGTACTCCGGATTACGTACGTCGCGCCTTGTAATAGTTGATGAGGCCGTTCGTCGACGCGTCGTGCGAGGCGACCGGCTGATCGGCCGCGAGCTCGGGCAGGATGCGTGACGCGAGCTGTTTGCCGAGCTCGACGCCCCACTGATCGAAGCTGAACACGTCCCACACGATCCCCTGAACGAAGATCTTGTGCTCGTACATGGCGACGAGCGCCCCGAGCGTCCCGGGCGTGAGCTGGTCGACGATGATCGAAGTGGTCGGCCGGTTGCCGGGGAACGTCTTGTGCGGCACGAGCTGATCGACGCGCTCGGGCGGCAGACCCTGGGCCTCGAGCTCCGCCCTCGCCTCCTCCGCGGTCTTGCCGCGCATCAGCGCCTCGGTCTGCGCGAAGAAGTTCGCGAGCAGGATCGCGTGGTGCTCGCCGATCGGGTTGTGACTGCGGATCGGGGCGATGAAGTCTGCCGGGACGAGCCGCGTGCCCTGGTGGATCAGTTGATAGAACGCGTGCTGACCGTTCGTGCCCGGCTCGCCCCAGATCACCGGGCCCGTCGTGTAGTCGGTGATCGGCGCGCCGCTGCGGTCGACGCGCTTGCCATTCGACTCCATGTCCGCCTGCTGGAAGTACGCCGGGAAGCGGTGGAGGTACTGATCGTACGGCAGGATCGCGTGGGTCTCGGCACCGAAGAAGCTCGCGTACCAGAGGCCGAGCATCGCGAGGATCACCGGGAGGTTCTCGCCGAGCGGCGCCGCCAGGAAGTGCTCGTCCATCGCGTGCGCACCCGCCAGCAACTGCTCGAAGTGATCCATGCCGATCACGCAGGCGATCGGCAACCCGATCGCGCTCCACAGCGAGTAGCGCCCGCCGACCCAGTCCCAGAACTCGAACATGTTCGCGGTGTCGATGCCGAACCCGGCGACCTCCTTCGCGTTCGTCGAGAGCGCGACGAAGTGCTTCGCGACCGCCTCGGGTCCGGCGCCCAGCCGATCGAGCAGCCACGCGCGCGCGGTTCGAGCATTCGTCAGGGTCTCCTGGGTCGTGAACGTCTTGCTCGCGACGATGAACAGCGTCCGCTCGGGGTCGAGCTGCTTCAGCGTCTCCGCGACGTGCGTCCCGTCGACGTTCGACACGAAGTGCACGCGCAGATCCGGCTTCCAGTACGGCCGCAGCGCCTCGGTCACCATCACCGGCCCGAGGTCGGAGCCGCCGATGCCGACGTTGACGATGTCGGTGATCGACTGGCCCGTGTGGCCGGTCCACGCGCCGCTCCGCAGCCGCCCGGTGAACGCGCGCATCTTGGCGAGCACCGCCGCCACCTCGGCACGTGGCGCGGGATGGCGGAGCGCGACGTGGAGCACCGCGCGATCCTCGGTGCCGTTGATCTTCTCGCCGGCAAACATCCGCGCACGCCACCCGGCGACATCCTGCTGCTCGGCGAGCGCGACCAGGAGGCGCATCGTCTCCTCGGTTGCCCGGTGCTTCGACCAGTCGACGAACAGGCCGCAGACCTCGCTCGACATCGTCGCGAACCGCTGCGGGTTGGCGCCGAACAGGTCGCGCATGGCGAGGTGTTCGACCTGCGCGTGATGCGCGACCAGCGCGGTCCAGGCGGGGGAGCTGACAAGCTTCGACATCGGGGCGGAGCAAATCACGACCGCGCGGGTCGGTGTTATAGCTTGGCCGTGACATGTGAGCCGAGAGCGTGACGTGCAGGAGCTGATCGCGGCGGTCCAGCGCGCTCTCGACGAGACCGAGGCCGAATACGGCCTCTTGCCGTTCTTCGTCCGGCCGATGGTCCGGCACGGCTTCGTGAAGCGCACCGGCCGCGACTTCGCGCGGTGGCGCACCGTGCTGGCTGATGCGGCGCGAGGTGCGATCGATCCCGGGTTGTCGGCGGCCCTCGCGGCACTCGGCGAGCACTACCGCGGCGCACC
>JBKJUF010000307.1:0-4430 GCA_046590445.1 Kofleriaceae bacterium | reverse complement strand
GCAAGCGATCTCGGTCGTCGCCGAGACCGACGTCGAGAAGATCCTCGCGCACGCGCACGCAACCAAGCCCGCGGTCCTCGCAGTCGACTCGATCCAGACCGTGTACACGGGACTCCTCGACTCGATTCCTGGCTCGCTCGCACAGGTTCGCGAGTGTGCGGGCCGGCTCACCCAGTTCGCCAAGACCACCGGAACGCCCACGATCGTCGTCGGACACGTCACGAAAGACGGCGGGCTCGCCGGGCCCAAGACGCTCGAGCATCTCGTCGACGTCGTGCTGCAGCTCGAGGGTGATGGAGGGCCGTATCGGATCCTGCGCGCGCACAAGAACCGCTTCGGCTCCACGCAGGAGATCGGGGTCTTCGAGATGCGGGGCGCCGGGATGGCCGAGGTGACGAACCCGTCCGCCCACCTGCTGGCGGAGCGACCACTCGGCGCACCGGGATCGGTCGTCGTCGCGTCCGCCGACGGCGCGCGCCCGCTGCTCGTCGAGATCCAGGCGCTGGTCGCGCCCGCGAGTGCGGGAGTGAGCCGGCGGACCGCGGCCGGCGTCGACGGCAACCGCGTCTCGCTGCTGCTCGCGGTGCTGGCGCAGCGTGCGAGCTGCGATGTCCTCGATCGCGACGTGTTCGTCAACGTTGCCGGCGGGATCCGGCTCGGCGAGCCGGCGATCGATCTCGGCGTGGCATGCGCGATCGCATCGTCGGCGCGCGGACGTGCGATCGATGCGCGGACGGTGATGTTCGGCGAGGTCGGGCTTGCCGGCGAGATCCGCGCGGTTCCGCTCTGCGAGCAGCGCCTCGGCGAGGCCGCGCGGCTCGGCTTCACGCGCGCGTTGATCCCGGCGCAGAACCTCGCGCGGCTCGATCCGGCGAGCCGCACCGCGACCGGCATGGAGCTGGTCGCGGTCGATCGCCTGGTCACCGCGATCGCCGAGCTCTGAGCCCGTTCGTGCGCGCGTGCGGGATGGGTTCGCGTTCGTTCGTATTCATTCGTTCGGAGATTGGCCGCCGAGGCGCCAAGCCCGCCAAGTATGTTTTGGACGCGGGGGCGTGTGCCCAGAGACCTCCGCGAACTGCCGCGCACGAACGCCTCCAGAGCGATCGCGCCGGGGCAAACGCTCGAGAATCAGACGGGCCGCGCGCGAACATCCCAACATGATCCTTGGCGGGCTTGGCGCCTTGGCGGCCAATCTGGCACGGGCCTGCGCCCGCGAGTGCGAGCGCCGCACCGCGAAGGCGCCGTGCATCTGTGCTGTGAGTGCGCAGTGTGCCTGCGCCGCGATCAGAACTGCAGCATCAGCCGCAGCTGGAACGTGTGCGCCGTGCCGGCATCGCCGGTGTTGTCCGGGTCGATGGCGCTGTAGCCGAAGTCGCCATCGGGATCGAGCGGGTTGTCATCGGGGTGGTTCATCGCGGCGAACGGGAACAGCACGCCGTACGAGACGCCGGCGAACAGCCCGCCGGCGGAGTAGCCGAGGTCGGTGTTGAACTCTGTGCCGTACATCCGCGAGTTGCCCGGGGTCGCGACGGGCTTCATCGCGAACGACGTGATGTTGGCGATCTTGAACTGGATCGACTTCGTGAAGTCGTAGGACAGGAACGGCTTGACGTAGCCCGCATTCGAGACCGCCCCGATCAGGTGGCGGAACAGGATCATGTCGACCTTGTACTCGCGGTTGAACATGAACTGCGACAGCTTGCGGTCGCTCGACGACGGGTCGCCGAGCAGGTTCGCGAACGCGATGTGCGTGTTGCCTTGCGGCGTGTTGTCCCACTGATCGCCGGAGGCTGCGCCGCTCTCGAGGCCGAGGCGCAGCTTGCCCTCGAGACCCTTCCACGTGAACCGCGCGGTGCCGCCGTACTTGCGGATGTCCGCCTGCGATCCGAAGCCGAACTCGTCGAGCCGGCCGATCTTGCCGAACTGTCCGATCGCTTCGGCCTCGAGCTGGATGCGCTTGTACGCGAGCTTGACCCACGGGTTTGGCGAGTAGGTCTTGAGGTCGCGCGGGACATAACCGTTCGCCTCGTCGAAGTCGCCACCGACCGTGAAGCCCGAGACGTCGTTGTCCCAGCGCTGGGTGCGGTACTCGAAGTAGACGCCATAGTTGAGCGCGAGCTCGCCGCGCTCGACCTTGTCGCGGAACTCCTGCGGCGCGTCCATGCGCGACAGCACGATGATCCACGAGTTGCCGTCATCCTCGTCGTCGAGGTCGAACGGGTGACCCTCGCGGCCCTTGCCCTGCGACGCCTGGTTCGAGACGAGGCGCGTCGAGTCCCAGTCCGACGCGATCATGCCGCGGATCTGGGTACCCGGAATCACGGCCGAGAAGCTGACGCGGTCGACGGTGTCGCCGTAGTCGCCCTCGAGATCGTACGAGCCGTCGATCGGATCGTGGCCGCCGCTGTTCGCGACCATGCCCATGCCCCAGTGGTTCGGCATCCGACCGAACTTGAGGATGCCGAGCGGCACCGCGACCTCGGCCCACGCGCGCTTCACCGCGATCGAGTCGCGGTCGCTGTTGAGGCCGGCCTGCGGCGGCGCCTGGCTCTTGCCGAACGCACCGAGTGGTGGGCGGTTGCCGAAGTCGGTGGTGTCCGACGCGTCGAAGCCGCCGGCCCAGCCCTGGTTGACGGGCGTCGAGCCGAGCACGAGGTTGTCGAGCACGTCCGCCTGGACGTGGATCGACGTGCCCTCGTCGAGGTTGAACGTCGGCTCGAGCCGGAGCCGCATGTTCGTGCTCGACAGCGACTCGTCGCACTTGCGACCGAGCCGGCTCGAACCGCACCCGAGCGCACGCGGAAACGGCGCGCCGCCAGCCGCGGGATCGTCGACGAAGCCGAGGTGAAAGTTCTTGAACCAGTCGGTGCGCATCCGGAAGTAGCCGTCGAGCTCGAGCAGCTTCCAGCGCTTGCGACGACCCTTCGGTGCGGGCAGCACGGGGTTCGTCGGGAGCAGGCCCGGTGCCTTCGGCGCCGCCTCCGCCACGCCCTCCTTCTTGGCTTCGTCGGGTTGCTGCCCGACGCCACCGCCGGGCATGCCACCACCGGGTGCGATCTGGGCCTCGGCCGAGGCCGTCAGCAGGAGGAGGCCGACGACGACGCCGGTGCGGAACGTGGCCGAGGCCGGGGCATAGATACAAGGCATAGAAACCACGGGGGATTTAGGCAACGTCGTCAAGTGCGGCGGACTATAGAGGCGGCTCAGAAGTCGGTCAAACGCACCGGGCAACGAATCGGCAATTCGCCGGGTCGAGATCCGGCAGGTTATGGTGCATGCGATGGCTAATGACCCTCGGCGGCTCGCTGGCGTTGCCTGGCTCGTGATCGCCGCCCACGGGATCGGTTGCGGCCCGACGATCCGGCCCGACCGCCCGCCGCCCGAGCCCGGCCCGGTCGCGAAGATCCAGCCGCTCCACACCACGAAGCCGAGCGGCCGTCAGATCGTGGTCGGCGAGATGTGTCCGCAGGGGGCCGGCGGTCGACCCGCCGTGGCGCCGCTCGTGATGCGGACGATGGGCTGGAGCGACGACGTCGCCGAGGTCACCAACGCCGTCGAGCGCGGCAGCGTCCCGCGGTTCGTGGTGTTCGGCGTCGACGGCAAGATCGCCGGTCGCTTCGACACCCTCGGCCTCGCCGAGATCGGCTCGCAGCAGGCGGTCGCGACCGGCACGTACGTCGGTGCATCGCCCTGTACGTCGGATGCGGGCGGCGGCCAGCGGGTCGAGGATCCAAAGTGCGGTCCGGCAACCGGCGGGTGCGGCCTCGCGGTCGGCGAGCTCACGCGCCCCGACGATCCGCCCGAGACCGTCGGCGTGATCACCGGCGGGGCGTGTCTCCAGGGCGACGCGCTCGCGGTCGACATCGACGGTGACAAGGTGATGGAGCAGTTCCCGCTCGTCGGCGTGCTCGACGGGGTCCGCAGTCCGGCGGCCGAGTGGGGTGCCGCGCCCGTGATCGGGGCCGCGTGCGCGCCGAAGTTCCAGATCTATGACGTCAAGATCGCGCCGCACCTCGAGCCCGGCAAGGGCGGCGCCGAGAAGCACATCATCGGCTTCGATCTGCTCGGGGTCGCGGACCTCGACGGTAATGGCCGCATGGAGCTCGTGATCGCACTCGAGTTCCCGACGGTCCGCACGATCGTGGTCTACACGACGACCGGGTCCGCCCAGCGGCTCGAGCTCGCAGGCGAAGGTCAGTCGTTCACTCGCTGACGGGAGCGCGCTTGCCGCCGGCCGGCCTGCTACTGTCGCCGCGTGCGCGACGATGTCGGTCAGCTCCTGTGGATCGGATTCGAAGGGACCACCGTCCCGCTGGCGCTGGGCAAGGCGCTCGCGGCGGGGGAGTACGGCGCCACGATCCTGTTCAAGCGAAACCTCGCGTTCACCGTGGTGCACGGCGGAGCGGTGGCGGTTCCGCAGGAGGTCTGTG
>JBKJUF010000274.1:0-8567 GCA_046590445.1 Kofleriaceae bacterium | reverse complement strand
ACCTCGTTGAGCAGCTCGCACAGCGCGACGTACGGCTCGTAGGTCGCGACCAGCGCGCACGTGTGAAGCAGGCGTCGCGCCTGCGCTTCGATCGCGGCGACGACCGCGGGCGGACAGTGGCCGGTCGCGATCATGCCGATGCCGCCCGCGAGATCGATCAGCGTGTTGCCATCGACATCGTGCACGAGCGCACCTTCGGCGCGATCGACGACGACATCGGTCGAGCGGGCGAGCCCGCGCGTCACGGCGTTCGCGCGACGCTCGAGGATGGCGCGGCCCTTCGGGCCCGGAATCTCGGTGATCCGGCGGATGGCGGTCATGGCGGTCATGGCGGGAACCTCACTTCTCGTTCGGCGGGCAGCACGATGCCGTAACCGTCGCACACCGGATCGTTGATGTAACCCGGCAGCAGCTGCTGAGGCGTGAAACCGGTTCGGAGTTGGGCCGAGATCGTGGGATCATCGCGGTCCCGGCGACGAGCTCGGCGTTCGCGACGAGCTCGCCGCGGACGACGACGCGTGTATCTACATCCGTGACTTCGACAACGGCTGCGCAAGGATCTCGTCCGAGCTCAAAATCGCGTCGATCGAGCCAGAGCAGACCCTGCGCGCGCCGCTCGGATCGCGGGGCGCGTTTCGAACCCGCGGCCGCATGTGCTCGGCCTCCGACATCGATGTCGCGGTCGGCCGGTCGCTTCCCCACTGCTCGACGCCTATCATGTTGAACTCCTTGCGTCGGCGTGGCACTAGCGTTGCAAAACGGCCGCCCATGCAAAGACTCTGTCTGATCAGCGTGGTGGTTGCCACCGCGTGCTCGAGCACCCCCGGCACCGGCACCGTCGTATACAGTGAAGCGACGACGGGTCATCTTCGCACGCTCGATGTGGCGAGTGGCGCGGACCGGGTCATCGACGACGGCGGTGCGTTCGGGTCGCTCTCGATCGCAGCTGACGGTCAGCGCGTTGCTTATGTCGGATCGGATGCGATCGTTCGCGTCGCTGATCTCGATGGTCACTTGACCAGCCTCGAGCTTCCGAACGGGATGACCCAGTACACCGGCTGCGCGCCCGGGCCGACCTGGGGCCCGAACAACTCGCTCACGTACTGCATCTACGACAACGGCTGGTCGAGCTTCGGGTTGCTGCCGGCGCCCGGCCAGACAGCGCGCAAGCTGATCGCGAGCTCCGTCGCGGTCTCGAACGATGCATCCTCGATCGTCTACCACCGTCGTGACGCCGCCAACCCGACCGCGCTTGGTGACGTGGTCTTCGAGCATGTAGACGGATCTGGTCAACGCGTACTCGCCGCAGATGTCGTCGAGCGCAACATCACGTTCACGCCCGATGGCCAGCACGTCGCCGCAACCGCCGACAATGGTGTCGACAGCGACGTGGTCGTTCATGCGCTCTCCGACGGTGCGACACGCGTTCTCGGTACCGGATGGCTTGCTTCCCCGATCGCGGGCGGCTCGGTGTTCTCGCCCGATGGCTCCGAGATGCTGGCGGTGCTGGGCGGCGAGCTGACGGCCGTCCATCTGACGACCGGCGTCGCGCGGCGCCTGACCACGTTCGAGCCCGGCGTCACCATAACCTTCGCCTCGTTCATCGACGCCGATCGCGTGATCTTCCAGCGGCACAAGCAAACGCCGCCGACTGGCCACACCGTGGACATTACGGAGTCGGTCCGGATCACGGATGGAACCACGGAGTTGATCGTGATGCCCGATAACAACAGGTGCTCGGTTCGCGCGATCGCGATCGATGCCGAGCTCGCGGCGGTCGAGTGCGAAGGGGCCAAGATCGTGTCATTCGACGGTACGGTCCACGCGTCGAGAGACGCCGCGGCGCTCGGGATCAGCGCGGATCGGCGCGGCATCGTCACGCTCGCCGACGACGGCGCGCTCGGATTTCTTTCGATCGATGGCGACTATCGAGCGCTGGCAGCCGCGAGCACACGCGGCAGCGTCATCGGCCCGCTGGCTGCGTACGCGCCCTGATCCGACGGCGTGCGCGTGCTCGCGTTCACTACGGATCCGAGGGTAAGCGACCTCCTCCATCGTGTCAGGAATAGCGGTCATGCCTTCGCTGTTCATCCGCTGCGTTCGACCGACGAGCAGCTGTGCGACACGAATGTCCGGTATCGACCCGCGCAAAGTGTCTACCCGGCCGTATCTCCTGAATCGTCATGCGACTGATTGGCTTGGGGCTTGCTGCGCTCTTCCGCATGAAGAGCCTCACGTCGATCCTCGCCGCGCTGACCGTCGCCGCATGCAGCACCGATGACGCTGCCACTGCCACCCTCTCGTCGGACTCCCACTTCATCGCCGTGATCGCTCCGTACATGTCGCCCGAAGACTGCATCTCCAATTCCCCGGACCCGCGCGGGTGCCGCTTCACGCTGACGTTCTGCAAAGACGGCCGTGCGGCGCGCCGCATCGCAGACGTCATCAGCGAAGGCGAATACGAGTTGATCGGGAGCGTCGCGCACGCGACGTACAGCGACGGCACGTCGCTCGAGTTCGATGTCACCACGATGAAGGGTAATAGCGACGGTTCCAATACGACGTGGATCGCAGACGTCAACAACCTTCACGAGTCGATGCTGTTCGATACGATCGACTGCGCCACCGCCAGCGTGGAGAGGTAACTAACCGCTCTGGGCCGGTCGGCGAACGCGTTTCGGGCCGCAGATCGAAAGTCTCGTCGAGAACCCCGCAAACCGGCTCCAAGGACTAATCTGGGTCGAGCTCGAAGTGGGGACGGCACAAGATCTTCAGCGCTGGCAACGCACCCTGCTGGTGGTGGTCGTTGCTGTCCTCACATGCACCGGCGTCGTCACGTTCTGGCTCATCGGCGAGATGCGCGCCGCAAGTCACAACGTCAGCTACGCGCACGCGGAACGTGTGATCGATGCTCACGGCGTCGAGATCGCATTGTTCGCACGTACGGCGAGCGCGCGCGGCTTTCTGCTGTCTGGCGACCCGTTGTTCCTCGAACAGCGCAGCGCTGCAAAGGCCGAGCTCGTGCGACGCCTCCACGCGCTACAGCGCCAGAGCGACCCGCAGACTCTGGCGAACGTCCGCGCGCTCGTCAGCCGACTCGATACGACGAGTGATCGCGCGCTCACGCGGTTCACGAGCTCCCCGGAAGAAGCGCGCAAGATCTGGGAGAACGAGGTCCGGCCAGTCCAGGACCAGCTTGCGAAGGTCGTCGGTCAGCTCGTCTCCCTGGAGCGTGCTGCATTCTCCACGGCACGCGACCAAGCAGCCGCGGCCTGGCAGCGGTCATCGATGCTGCTCGCCGTGGTTCTCGTCGGCGTTGCCCTGCTCCTCACCGCACTCTTCTATGGCTACGCGCGCGCGACGCGTGCGTTGATGGCGCGTCAGAAGGCCGAGCAGGAGCAGACGACGTTTCGATTGCTCGAACAGGTGCCCGTCGGGATCTTCGTGCTGACCGCGAAAGGCGACCCGTACTACGCGAACCAGCACGCGCAGAAGCTACTCGGGCGAGGCGTCTTGAAGGTGTCGCCGGGCCAGCTTGCCGAGGCATACGAGGCATACGAGGCTGGCACCGAACGCTTGTATCCAGCCGATCGTCTGCCCGTCGTCCGTGCGCTCGCGGGCGATGTCACCGAATGTACCGACATCGAGATTCATCGCGGCGATGAGGTCGTGCCGCTGCACGTCGTCGGTGCGCCCGTGTATGACGCGAAGGGCGCGTTGATCTACGCGGTTGCAGGTTTTCAAGACGTCCGCGAGCTACAGCGAGTGGCCATGCGCGACTCGCTCACCGGTCTCGCGAATCGCGCAGCGATCACCCAGATCTATTTGCGCGAGCGCGCGACGTCGGCTCGGGCGCAGCGACCGTTCGCGGTCGCGCTGATCGATCTGGATCGCTTCAAGTCCATCAACGACACGCACGGGCATGCAAGCGGCGACGATGTCCTCAGACGGACCGCCACGGCAATCACGGGAAGTTTGCGACGTGCGGATGTAGTTGGCCGATGGGGTGGTGAGGAGCTCGTCGTCCTGCTACCGAACACCGACAGGGTCGGGGCAGGGCACGCGCTCGAGAACGTATTGGCTGACGTGCGCGGTCTGGAGTTCCTCGGCAAGGACGGCGCGAAGTTCTCGGTCACGTTCTCCGCCGGTGTTGTCGTGGCGACTCCCAGCGAGTCTCTCGACGAGGCGATCGCACGTGCCGATATCCTGCTCTACGAGGCGAAAAACGCCGGACGTGATCGCGTCAACGTCGGGCAGGCACTCGAAACCTGAGCGGCAACGCCAGCATCTTGCGAGCGTGACCACGACGACGTAGGTCCCGAAGCTCAAGCGCAGGCGACGAGCAACGCCCGGCCCCACTCGGCGACCCGCCACTGCCGCATGCCTTCAAGCTCGGCGAGCGTCCGCGGCGCAGATCTCGGGCCCGGAAGCTCGGTGATCCGGCGGATGGCGTCATGGCGGTCATGGCGAGCTCACGTCTCGTTCGGCGGGCAGCACGAGCACGATGCCGTAACCGCCGCACACCGGATCATTGATGTAACCAGGCAGCAGCTGCTGAGGCGCGAAGCCGATCCGGAGCTGCGCCGAGATCGTCGGATCACCGCGGGTTCCGGCGACGAGCTCGGCGTAGTACGCCGCGGCGCTCATCGTGTGCTTGACCGCGCCGTAGCCGCTCGGCATCCCGACGGTGACCTGGCCGGCGAGCCCGAGCTGCCGCACGACCTCATGGCGTGCCGCATACAGCGCACGCGCGATGCCGCGTTTGCGGTAGTCCGGATGCGCGCCGAGGTCGGCACCGTAGAGCCATCGCCCCGCGGGTTGGTGCGATGTCAGCCAGCCGCCCTGGATCACGTCGGCGAACGTGTGACCCGGGTGCACGAAGTCGAAGTCGAGGCGCACCGTCGAGGTCATGCCGACGACGCGATCGCCGGCGCCCGGATCGACGACGCAGAGCTGGCCCTCGGGAAACAGCTCGATGTGCCGGAGATAATGCGCCGCCTCGAACCGCTCCTGGGGCGCGAGCGTCGGGAACACGATGCGCTGCAGCTCGGCGAGGCCCGCGACGTGCGCCGGCCCGGTCCGATGCACGACGAGCCCGTGACCGAACCGCGCGATCACACCTCCGATCACACCTCCGGTCACACCTCCGATCGCAGCTCCGGTCACACCTCGAACTTCTTTCCGCCTTCGGTGAAGCGGACGCCGTAGAGATCCGGTCGCCGATCGAACCAGGTGCGCACGCTACCGGTCAGCCGGTTGCGGCGCAGCACCTCGATGTCGAGCTCGTGGACGACCATGGTCTCGACGTTCGGCGTCGCCTCCTCGGCGACCCCATCGCGCGCGAACGGGACGTCACACGGCGTGAGGATGCAGGCCTCGCCATAGTGAATGTCCGCGCCCTGCACGAACGGCAGGTTGCCGATCGGCCCGGCAAGCACCGCATACATTCCGTTCTCGATGCAGCGTGCTTGCGCGCACGAGCGGATCCGCATGTACCCGGAACGGATGTCGGTGACGAACGGGACGAACAGCAGGTATGCGCCCTTGCTCGTCGCGATCCGCGCGAGCTCGGGATATGCGATGTCGTCGCCGATCAGGATGGCGATCTTGCCGCGATCGCTGTCGAACACGCGCACCTCGTCACCCGCGGCCACGCCCCACCAGCGCGACTCCGACGGCGAGATGTGCAGCTTGTACTGCTTCTCGACCGACCCATCGCGCCGGAACAGCGACGCGACGTTGAACAGCTTGCCGCCCTCGACGGTGAGGTGCGTGCCACCGATGATGTTGAGGTTGTACTTCATCGCCATCTTGGTGAAGAACTCGACGTAGCGTGGCGTGAACTCGTCGAGCCGGCGCGCGGTCGCGGACGACTCGCTGGCTTGCACCAGCACCTGCAGCTGGTTCGTGATCATCTCGGGGAACAGCAGGAAGTCCATCCGGTACTCGGACGCGGTGTCGATGAAGAACTCGCACTGCTGCGCGAACTCCTCGAACGAGGTGATCGGGCGCATCTGGTACTGCACCGCAGCGACCCGCACGCTGCGGACCGCGACCGGGGTGTTGTCGGGGTGGTGCTCGGGGTTGAGCCACTCCATGAACACCGCGTAGCCAGCGGACTCCGCATCGGACGGCAGGTAGTCCTTGAGCACGCTGCGAATCGCGAAGCCCTGAGCGAGCTGGCTCGTCAGCACCGGATCGCGATCCTTCATGTCCTTGCGCACCACGCGGCGGACGTACTCCTCCGCCGTCATCTTGTCGGCGACCTTCGCGTACCCTGGGATCCGGCCGGCGATCAGGATCGCGCGCAGGTTGCGCTGCCGCGCGAGCTCCTTGCGCGCCTCGTACACGCGCCGGGTGAGGTGCACGCCGCGATGCTTTGGGTCGACGGCGATGTCGATCCCGTAGATCGTGTCGCCGTCGGGATCGTGGTTGCGGATGAAGCCGTTGTCGCTGACGTCGTCGAACGTGTGGTACGAGCCGAAGTCCTCCTCGTCGACGATCAGCGAGCTCGACGTCGCGACCAGCGTGCCATCGATCTCGACTCCGAGCTGGCCCTCGGGGAACACCGCGAGCTGGCTGTCGAACTGCTCGCGCGTCCATGGCTCGATCGACACGAAGCAGCGACGCTGGATCTCCTGCACCGCTTTGAGGTCGGTCTTGCGAAGCTGCCGAACGACCAGTCGCGCGTTGGATCCGGGCATTGCGTAGAGCTTACCCGGCTCGCGCGTGTGGCCGTGTCAATTGCGGCCGACCTCACTACGTCGCCTGCTAGCATGACGACCGTACGCATCTGGGCCCGAGGTCACGCAGCTCTCGAGAGAGGTCCCGGCTCACGAGGTCGTGGGAAGCTTCACGAACCCGAGCCAAAACCGCTCGATGGCACGAATCACCAACAGGAACTCCTCCAGATCCACCGGCTTTGTCAGATAGCAATTGGCGTGGAGCCGGTATGCCTCCGCGAGGTCACGCTCCGCCTCCGACGAAGTGAGCACCACGACCGGGATCGCCTTGAGCGTCTCGGAGCCCTTCAGCTCGGCGAGCACCTCGAGGCCGGACTTCTTCGGGATGTTGAGGTCGAGGAGGATGAGGTCGGGCCGCGGCCCCTCGCGGAGATGGCGTAGCGCCGCCACGCCATCCAGGGCACCGGTGATCTCGGTCTTCTGCTCGGATTCCGTCATGATCTCCCGGATGAGGTCGGCGTCTCCGGGGTTGTCCTCGACGATCAGGATCCTGAACGGGCGAGCTCGCGGTGCTGTCACGCTGCAGCCTCGGCCGTCGCCGGGAGCGTGAAGCGAAACGACGTTCCCTGGCCGGGTTCGGATTCGATCCAGATCCGTCCGCCGTGCCGTTCCACCACCTTCTTGCAGATGGAGAGGCCGATGCCGGTACCCGAGAATTCCCCACGCGTGTGCAGCCGCTGAAAGATGACGAAGATCCGGTCGAAGAATTCGGGCTCGATTCCGATCCCGTTGTCCTTCACCGACAGGATCCAGTCGGCGCCTTGGAGATCTGCCGAGATGTGGATCTGCGGCGTGGCATTCGGCCGTCGGAACTTGTTCGCGTTGCCGATGAGGTTCTGGAAGACCTGGGTGAGCTGGCCCGGCTCCCCCGCGAGCACGGGCAGCGCATCGCGGGTGACGAGGGCTCCGGTCTCCATCAGCGACGCCTGCAAGTTCGTGAGCGCCGCGTCGACGATGCTGTTGATCTCGACGGGGCTGCTGACGTGCTCGCCGTCGCCCAGGCGGGAGTACGCCAGGAGACCTCCAATGAGCGCCTGCATACGCTTGGCGCCCTCGACCGCGTAGGTGATGTACTTGTCGGCTTTCTCGTCGACCTGACCCTTGAAGCGCTTCTCGAACAGCTGCACGTATGTCGAGACCATGCGCAGCGGCTCTTGGAGGTCGTGCGAAGCCACATACGCGAACTGCTCCAGCTCGTCGTTCGAGCGCGCGAGTTGGGCCGTCTTGAGAGTCAGCTCTTCCTCGATCTGTTTGCGGTCTGCGATCTCCCGTACCAGCTCACGATTGGCGCGCTCGACCTTGTTCTTCTCGTCGTCGAAGTCCTCGAGGATATTCATCACCGCGCGTGTGGTGACCTGCAGCCGGTTCTGCTCGCTGGCGAAGTCGTCGAGGATGTTCAAGATGGCGCGCTGGGTCTCCGCGAAGTGCTCCTTCTCCGTGGCGAAGTCCTCCAGGATATTCAAAATGGCGCGGACATATGCCGCGTTGCTGGCACTGTCGATCGCTCCACGGGCATCCACCTCAGGACTGCTCCGCGGGGACCAGCCGCTTGAGATCGTGGATCTCCCGCTTGAGCTCGATCAGCTTGAGCTCGCGTCCGACCGTCAGCTTCTGGAAGCGCTCCAGCTCGCCCAGGCGCTCGAGCTCCTTGGTGCGTTGGTCGGCGACCTCCGCCTCGGCCTTCTTACGCGCGGTGTTGTCGGTGCCGATCAAGAGATATCCGATGATCCCTTCCTGCGCGTCGCGCAGCGCGGTGACCGAGACCAAGGCCGGGAACCGACTGCCATCCTTCCGGAAGTAGGTCAGCTCGTAGATGTCTTCGAT
>JBKJUF010000245.1:0-2769 GCA_046590445.1 Kofleriaceae bacterium | reverse complement strand
GCCGGCCTTGCTGACAATGGAGTAGTTGACCTGCGCGCCCGATGCCTCGAAGTAGCCGGCAGTGTTCGTCAGGTTGTTCGCGCCCGCACTACGAGTCGAGGTCACGACGCTCTTGATGCCACGCGAGTCGCGAACGGCGCCGGTCGTGTCAAACGTGCCGTTGCTCAGGACGTTGACGGTGTTGAGCGTGGACGTAGATGCGGCGGTAGTGAGCAAGAAGTCGCCGAGTGACGTCGCCCCGGTCGAGGTGACGGAGAGCTTGGCGGGGAGGGCAGCCGCGGTCGCGTACCCGACGCCCGTGCTCCCGGCCGTTACGTTGAGGTTCACGTCACCGCTCACGGTGCGGAGCGCGACATTCGAAGTGGCGCCGGTAGTATCGAAGTGTCCGGCGATGCTGACGTCGCCCGTGCCGCTGTTCACTACCGTGAGCCCGAACTTGGTGAACGTGTTTGCGCCCGCTGACTCAGTTGAGCTGTTCGTAATGGAGGCGCCGCGTGAATCGATCGACCCTGCTGTCGAGTCGAGCGTGCCGCTGTTGGCGACGCTAAGTCCAGCGAGAGTTGTTGTAGTGCCCGCCGTGGTGACTCGCGTGATGGCCAGTGCGCTCACAGTCGAGAGCGCGCTTGATACGGCGAGTTTGGCTGGGATCGTCGCGCCACTCGTGTAGCCGACGCCGGTGCTGCCATCGGTCGCGTTCAGGTAGTTACTGCCCGAGACCGTTCGCAGGGCGATGTTTGTCGTGGCGCCGGTGGCCGTGAAAGATCCGCCGAAGTTGCTAGTGCCAGTGCCGGTCGCGCGAAAGTCGCCGCCAAAGTTGTTAGTGCCCGCACCGGTGCTCTCGAAGTAGGCCCCGTATGTCGTCGTGGTTGTCGCGCTGCTCGATCCGTATACAGCGTAGGAGGTAGCCGCACCTGAACCAGAAGCGACACCGCTGAGCCCACGGCGATCATCACCACTCGATACGTCACCACGCACGCCGATCACCGTGAGTGTGTTGGCGCCTGCGGACTCGGTCGTGCTCGCGTTGCCGTACAAACCGTGGACAGATAAGGCGCCTGCCGTCGTGTCGATCGTACCGGCGGCGGTACCGCGAACGGCCGCCAGTGCACTGGTCGTTCCGCCGCTCGGTGTCCACGTGGACGTGAACGCGTTGGCCGTGCTGAGCGTGCTCGTGAACGCCGCCTGACCGATCACCGTCAGTGCACTCGCCGTCGCCGCCGTGAACCCGAGCGTGGTCGTGCCGCTCGTGTTGTTCAGCAGCACGTCGCCTGCAGCCGTCACTAGCGCGCGATTGACCTGTGCGCCAGACGCCGTCAGTTGCATCGCGACGTTGGTCAGGTTGTTCGCGCCTGCGCTGCGCGTGGACGCGGAGTTGACCCACACGCCGTAAGACGTGAGTGCGCTAGTAGTGGTATCGAGTGTGCCGCCCGTTGCGGCGGTGATACTCGCCTGCGATGCGGTCGCAGCGACCGGATTGTGGGTGACGTAGATACCGTTCGCCGCAGTCGTCGTGCTTGTGATGGACAACTTTCCGCTGAGTGTTCCAGCAGAAGCGACGCCGATGCCGGCGTTGCCGTCAGTCGAGTTCAGATAGTTGTTGCCAGAGATGGTGCGCAGCGCGATGTTTGTCGTCGCGCCCGTCGCCGTGAAGTCACCGCCGATGTTGGTAGTGCCTGCGCCGGTAACCTGCGAGAGGATGCCGGTATTGGACGCGCCGAGCGCGCTCGACGTGGCGTACACGGCGATGTTCGTGTTCGCGCCAGCGTCGTCGACGCTCGCACGAACGGCGCGGTTCTGCTGCGCGCCGTTCGCTGTTGCCTCAATGCCGTTGTTGGTGACGGCGTTCGCGCCGGCGCTGCGAGATGTGGTCGCCGATACGAGGATTCCTTGATTGACGCGAACGGCCGCAGTCGCGTCCGTCGTGCCTGCGCGTGATGCGATGATAGCGCTCGTGTCGACGGCGGTAGCGGTAGCGGTGTTGTCGACGCGCAAGCCGTGTGTCGCCGTGGCGTCAGTCATCGAAAGTGATGCCCGCCCGCTGATCGTCGTCACGTCCGCGCTCGTCGAGTCCCCAATCGCCAGCGCCGTCGCCGACGTGTTGATGATCGGGAACGTCGAGTTGCCGATGACGTTCACCCCCGTGAACATCGGCACCGTGTTGATCGTCCCGCTGACCGCCGCACCGATCTGCCCGAACGTCGCTGCATCGGTCGCGACGGTACCGTCGGCCAGCGACGTGATCTTGAACGAGCCCATCGACGACGCAGCGCCGGCAGTGAATCCGCCGGTGAGCGTGGAGAGGCCGGTGACGCCGAGGGTCCCGCTCGTTGAGACCGCCGTGCCGCTCACCGTCATCGGCGAGTCGACGAGCACCATCGAGCTGCTCGCGACGGGAATCTTGCCCGCGGTAATCGTGCCGGAGATGGCGGTGGCCGGCGTGCAGATCCACCGCGCAGAAACCGCGTAGAAGAACAGCCCCTGGCCGTCTGTGCACGTAGGCGGACGCCAGGCGATCGTAGTGGGCTGGGCGGAGGCGAGCGATGGACGCAGCAGCGAGACGCCAGCCCACGAGAGCGCAACCATGGCCAGGACGAGGAGCTTGCGCATCATCTCGAGACAGGCTCGGATGACGCCCGGCCTTGGGTCGATTTGGTTGCGCTGGCGATCTAGCCGAGGCGTCGCCGGCTGTACTGCTGGGTCAGCTTCACGTGCTGCTGCTGTCCCGCGTAGGTCCCGTTGGCCGCGGTCACGTCTCGCGGGTCGCTCGAG
>JBKJUF010000103.1:0-23352 GCA_046590445.1 Kofleriaceae bacterium | reverse complement strand
GCGGAGCATGTCGTCGACGGCGGTGCGCGGCGCGGCATGCGCCTCCATCGTCCGGACGCGCGAGTCGACCTGGTTCTTGGCAGCCGCGATCTCGGTCTTGCAGAGCTGCGCGAGCTTCTGCGCGACGGTGGCGGTGGCGGCTGGCTTCTTGTCGGCGGTGATGTAGGGCACGAGCGCCCCGGCCATCGTCTTCTCGAGCTCGTCGAGGCGTCCGATCTCGCGCTCGGCTTCGCGGCGGCCTTCGCGCGCGCGCTCGCGGCGAGCATCCAGATCGGAGAGCGGGACGAACGCGTTGGTGCAGGTCTCGACCGCTGTCGTCAGCGTCTCGATGAAGTTCTCCTCGAGCGGAAAGGGTGTCCCATCCCCATAGCGGTACATGGGCCGAGCATAGCACTCCCGCCCGTGGCAACCGCACTTCCCGGCCACGCGCGGCCCGCCAGGTTTCTCAGTAATTACCGAGGAGACCGAGCTGGAGGACCACCGCGTCGACGAGGCTCGCGCCGTAGATGAACTGGGTGTCGATGCCCATCGGGTTGTCGGCGCCGCGGTCCGCGGGCATCACGTCGAGCAACAGGACCTCGCCCCGCAGGTTCAGCTGGAGCTTGTCGAACAGCCCGAGCACCGGCGCGTCCTCGCCGATCGTGATCATCGTCAGCTTGCCGCCGACCGTCAGGTTGCGCACCGGCGAGAGCTCGCGGTCGCCCGTGAAGTACTCGCCGGCGGTCGATTCGGTCTCGTAGAAGAACGCGTCCTTGAAGAACGTCGCGGCCGACTGCTGGTAGATGCGCCCGTAGAGCCGGATCAGCAGGCTCTTGCCAGCGTACTGCGAGTAGGCGAGCTCGACATTGCCGCCGGTGACGCCCCAGGTGTCGTAATAGAACCGCCCATCGAAGTGGACGGCGGCCGCGAGCGCGGGCACGTAGCGGTTGAGGCGCGCCGAGATCGACCAGCGCGCGCGGGTATCGGGGATGTGCTCCTGCGGGGCATTGGGACCGATCCGGACCCGGCGGTAGGGGTTGGACTGGAAGCCCTCGACGATCTGCCCGAACAGCGCGAGCTGGAGGTTCAGCGTCGGCGACACGTTCTGGGTCAGCGTGACGGCGCCGGTGTCGATCGACAGATCCTCCCAGACGGTCGCGGCACCGTCGGTGTCCATCGTCAGCCGGTCCTTGCCCGAGATCAGCGCGGACTTCAGACACGCGTCGTCGCCAGTCAGCGCGCGGGCCACTTGGGACGAGGCCTCGCCGTTCTCGCGGTTGCACACCTGATCGAAGCCATGGGTGTAGGCGAGGGCGACCGTCGTGTTGCGCCCGGGCAGATCGATCGAGGCCGAGCCGCCGAGCTGGCGCGAGACGTAGTCACGCTCGGTACCGACCGTCGCGGAGAACGTCATCCGCGAGCGCTTGCCGGCAAACCCGAGCGACACCGTGCCCTCGTGGCGCAGATCCGAGAACTCGGTCGCCGACGACACCGCGTCGACCTGATAGACGCTCGCGGTCGCGCCCGACACGGCATCGGCGGCGTACCCGACATCGAGCGTGACGAAGCGACCGAGGTCGACGCCGAATAGCGCCTGCGGATGGATCACGGTGAGCCGGCCGTTCGCGCCCTCGCGCTTCTCGGCGAAGATCGACGTCGAGACCTCGGCGCGATCGTCGGCGAGCGCCGGCGAACCGCCCGCGACCACGGCGAGCGCAGCGGCTAGTTGCAGCCGCATCCGCCTCCTCCAGCACCCTTGCCGCCGGCCGCGCCTTCGCGGTTGGTGCGGACGTGCTCGTTCGTGGAGGCTTCGTGCGGATCGTCGTCGAACACCATGATCGGATCCGCGAGGAACTTCTTCTCCGATGCGCGCACCGCCTGTCGCCCGCAGCCGGCGAGGGAGCAGGTGACGGCGATTAGGAGAGGAAGGCGGCGATTGAGCATGAGGTTTCCTAGAAGAAGATCGCCAGCCCGCCGGAGTACTCCTGGCCGTTGCTCGACTGGTTCTGATCGAACAGCGTCCAGTTCCGGGCATCGAGCCGGACCGTGATCTGCTTCTTGAAGGTGATCTCGACGCCGCCACCCGCGACGAGCGCCATCAGCGATTCCTCCTCGTCGATGAAGTTGTCGGCCTTCGGGCGGACGTGCGCGATGCCGGTGCCGAGGCTCGCGTACGGACCGATCACGGCGCCGGGCGCCATCCGCAGCACGAAGCCGAGGCCGCCGAGGAACAGGTCCTTCTCCGAGCGCGGCGACAGCCCGGCGAACGCTTCGATGGCCCAGTAGGGATCGACGAGCCACGACGGCCTGAGCAGGAAGACGCCCTCGAGATCGAGGACGCCGGCCGAGAATGACACGCCGATGTCGGCGTAGGGCGCGGGCGACGGCCCGAGCAACGTCCGCCGGATCGAGCGTCCCATGCGCGCGAGCACGCCGGGCTCGGTCTCGGGGCCGACCTCGAACGGAAACACCATGTCGCCGAGGATCCAGCCGCTCGTGCCGTCCTCGAGCTCGACCTTGAACCAAAAGTCGCGGCTGCCGCGCTCGAGCACCGGGAACACCTGGCCGCGCTCGGCGATGAACACCTCGCGATAGCTCGGTCCCGGTCCGGTATGCACCGAGGCCTCCTGCGAGATCACCCGGAGGTAGGCGTCGGCGGTGGCAGGCACGGCGAGGCCAGTCGCGATCGCGGCACTGACGACGAGCGAGAGAACGGCCCGCACGTCAGTCGAACCAGGCGAGAAAGCTCGCGACCGCGGCGTCATCGGCCGGATTCCCCGCGACGAACAGATCGCCGCCCCCGTGGGCATCGAGGCCGGCGCGTGGCTTGGTCAGGAGCTGGCTCGCATCGGGCGTGCCACAGTTGAGGAACACCTGCGCCTGGCGATAGTTGAAGGCAAAGTCGACGGGCTGCGATCTGAACCCGAGCGCGTTGCCGCCGGCCTCGTCGTGACAACCGCCGCTGCGCGTACAGCCTTTCATGGTGTCCGCCGGCCGGACGAACTCGGGCCAGATCACGGCCTCGAAGTACTCGACGCCACCCGCCGGATTGCACAAGCCGATGTCGGTCGGCGTGTCGCCGAGATCGACGGTCGGACACCCGCCAAGCAGCGGGACCAGTGCCAGGAACCGGCTCCCCATCCCTATTCCCTACGATACACCCGAACTGCAAGCGGTCGCCATGCTTGCGACGGATCGCTCGTGGCGAGTACCTTTGGTCGCAGTGGCGAATGGTGCGTCCCGTCCCCCAGGCCGAGCTCCGTCGTCGACGGCGACGCCCGCGCTTGGATCACGGAGCCCCGGGATCCCGGGGACCACGGGGCCACCGCCGATCCCCGAACGCCATCGCAGCCTCGTCCGCATCGACACCACGCCAGAGGCGCCCGAGTCGATCCGCGTCGTCCGCAGTCCGCTGATCGGTCGTGCGAAGCAGCTCGCGATGCTCGAGGACATCGTGTCGCGCGCCGTCGACTTCCAGGCGCCCCAGTTGATCACGGTCGTCGGCAATCAGGGGACCGGCAAGTCACGGCTGATCAACGAGCTGATCGCGAAGGTGACGGCCGACAAGCGGTGCCGCGTGTTTCACGGCGCGGCCGAGCGTGACGCGAACGGGGTGCCGGTGCGGCTCGCGGCGCTGACCTCGCTGCTCCGCGATCGCTTCGAGCTGACGCCAAACGCCGACGACGTCGCGAAGCTGCGGTTCGCGCACGAGATTCGCACGGTGACGGGCACGGACGAGGTCGCCGAGATGCTGCACTTTCTCGGCGGGTACCTCGGGCTCGATTTCCCGCCGACGCCGTTCCTTCGCGCGGTCTCGGAGCACCCGAAACAGCACGCCGAGCTCGCGCGCACGGCGTTGCGGCGGTTTGTCGAGCTCGATGCCGCGCAGAGCCCGCTGGTGCTCGTGCTCGACGATCTCCAGTGGGCCGAGCACGAGACGCTCGCGCAGGTGACCGAGCTCGTCGCGGGCATCGCGGGCTCGCCAGTCGTGATGCTGACCGCGGCGCGTCCCGAGATGCTCGTGCATGCGGGAGGCTGGGGCGAGGGCGCCCTCGATCACGAGCGGGTCGATCTGCGGAACCTCGAGTCCGAGGATGCCGAGCAGATGTTCAAGAGCCTGCTGTCGCGCTGCCGCGAGGTCCCCGAGGACACCGTGCAGACCGCGGTCGAGATGACCGGCGGCAATCCGGCGTTCCTCGAGCAGCTCGTGCGGCTGTTCCTCGACAACGGCACGATCGACGCGTCGGCCCCGGTGTGGCGGCTCGATCCCGACAAGGCCGCGGATACCGAGCTGCCGATCAGCATCGAGGAGGCGATCGAGGCGCGGATCGCGGCGCTCGAGAACGAAGAGCGCGAGCTCTTGGAGAAGGCCGCGGTCTTCGGCAACGTGTTCTGGGTGTCGGCGGTGATCGCGATGACGCGGCTCGAGCGCTCCGGACCGAACGAGCGTCCGAGCCCGCTCGACATCGAGTGGGGCGACGGCGAGGACGTGCGGCGGCGGGTCAGCGATCTGATCTCGATGCTCGCGGACCAGGAATACCTGTTGCCGCTCGAGGCCGACGACTCGAGCATCCCCGGTGAGGCCGAGGTCGTGTTCAAGCACAACCTCGAGCGCGAGCTGATCACGCGGTCGACCGAGCAGGGCAGGTTGCAGCGCTACTGCCTCGCGGCCGCGCAGTGGCTCGAGGCGAAGACCGTGCAGCGTAGCGACGAGCAGCTCGAGTTCCTCGCGAACCTCTATGAAAAGGGCGGGGATGCGCGGCGGGCGGCCCGCTGCTACCTGCAGGGTGGCGATCGCGCACGTGGTCGCTACGCCCCCGACGAGGCGCGTGTGCTGTACGAGAAGGGCCTCGCGATGATCGGCGAGCGCGACGCGCCGGCGCGGATGGAGGCGCTGCACAACCTCGGTGACGTGCTCGAGCAGACCGGCCGCGCCGACGAAGCGATGCACTGCTTCGTCGAGATGCTCCACCTCGCGTGGAGGTACGACAACCTCGCGAAGGCGGGCGCGGCGTATAGCCGGCTCGCCCGCGGCCAGCGCCGGCACGGCAAGTACGACATCTCGATGGAGCACCTGCGCCGTGCTCACGAGCTGTTCGAGCGCTCGCGCGACGTTCGTGGTGTCTCGTCGACGCTCGACGAGATGGGCCGCGTCCACTGGCTGCGCGGCGCGTACGGCCAGGCGCTCGACTTCCACCGCCAGGCGCTGACGATCCGGCGTGGGCTTGGCGATCGGCGGTCGATCGCGCTCTCGCTCGCGAACATCGGCCGCGTGCACCACGACACTGGCAACTTCAAGGCGGCGATCACGCAGTTCCGCGAGGCCCTCGATCTGCGGCGTGACATCGCCGATCTGGTCGGCGTCGTCCAGTCGCTGTGCGATCTCGGAGGCGTCCATGCAGATGACGGCAACCACGACACCGCGATGGAGCTTCTGACCGAAGCACGCAAGATGGCGCTCGACATCGGCGACAAGCTCGCGCTCGCCGACGTGCTGTCGCGCTCGGGCGAGGTCAAGTCGGCGCTCGGACGCGGGCCGGAAGCCGTGAAGGATCTGTCGGAGGCCAAGGCGATCGCGACGAGCCTCGGCGATCGGGTCTCGCTCGCGGTCACTCACCAGCGGCTCGCCCAGGTCCAGCTGCGGCTCGGCGATCTCAAGGCCGCCGATGTCGAGGCGCGCGCTGCGGTCGCGGTCAGCGAGGCCATCGGTTTGCGCGCACACATCGGGTGCGGCTATCGCGTCAAGGCCGAGGTGTCGACGGCGCTCGGCAACCTGACCGCCGCCGAGGAGGACTTCCGGCGCGCGATCGATATCCTCGCGGCGGTCAAGAACGAGGTCGAGCTCGCGCGCGCCTACCAGGGACTGGCGACGCTGAAGGAGCGCAGCGGGGCGACCGCGGAGGCCCACAAGCTGCGTGGCCGCGCGACCGACATCTTCACGCGGCTCCGCGGCGCTGCCGCGACGGAGTAGCGTGGCCGCGACGCCTGCCGAGTCGCTCGCACGCCTGCGCGCGGTGATCCCGCCGAACGTCCGCGAGGTCTGCGAGGCGCTCGCGAAAGCGGGCCACGAGGCAGTCGCGGTCGGTGGGGCCGTGCGCGACGCGTTGCTCGGCCGCGAGCCCGGCGACTGGGACGTCGCGACGAGCGCGCGCCCCGAGCAGGTGATGGCGCTGTTCAAGAAGACGATCCCGACCGGGCTCCAGCACGGGACCGTGACGATCGTGACGGGCCGCGGCCCGAGCCCGCGCGCGGGGGAGAATCAGGATGATAGGGGCGCGAAGCGCTCGCATGTCGAGGTCACGACGTTCCGCGGCGAGGGCGCCTACACCGACGCGCGACGGCCCGATCACGTGGTGTTCGGCGTGCCGCTCGTCGAGGATCTCGCGCGGCGCGATCTGCGCGTCAACGCGATGGCGTACGACCCCGCCAAGCACGAGCTGATCGATCCGTTCGGCGGCCAGCGCGATCTCGAGGAGCGGATGCTGCGCGCGGTCGGTCCGACCGGCGATGTCTACCAGGACGCCGTCGCGCGGTTCACCGAGGACGGGCTGCGCGTCATGCGCGCGGTGCGGTTCGCCGCAGCGCTCGAGTTCGAGCTCGATCCCGACACCGAGCGCGGCATGGTCCCGGCGCTGCCGTCGCTCGCGAAGGTCAGCAAGGAGCGGATCTGCGAGGAGCTCCGCAAGATGCTCGCGACCCGGCAGCCGTCGCGGGCCCTGCGGATCGCCGAGCGCAGCGGGATCCTCGCGCTGATCCTGCCGGAGCTGCACGCGGGCCTCTCGGCGTGGATCACCGACCGTGCGCTCGCGGTGCGGAGCTGGCTCGAGCGCGTCGATACGGCAACCGGGGCGGCGCGGCTCGGCGCGCTGATCGCTGACGTCGCGAAGCCCGAATCGATGGTGCGCCGCCTCGATCGCGATGCGGTCAAGCAAGCCGCCGATCTGCTGCGCCGGCTCAAGTTCAGCAACGAGGAGATCACGTCGGCGTCGGTGCTCGTCGGCACGGTCAGCGCCGCGCGTCACGTGATCGACGGGTCGGACGCCGAGATCCGGCGGCTGCTCGCCGACGTCACCCGGCCGCACGCACCCGCGGCGGTCGCGCTGTGGCGCGCCGATGGCGTGACCGGGCTCGCCGATCGCGCGGCGGCGATCCTCGATCGCAAGGACGCGCTGGGGACCAGCGAGCTCGCGATCGCGGGCAAGGAGCTGATCGACGCGCTCGCGATCAAGCCAGGTCCGTCGGTCGGCCGGATCCTGGCGGCGCTGCTCGCGCGCGTGCTCGACGATCACACGGTCAACAACCGCGAGCAGCTGCTGCAGATCGCGCAGGGGATGGAGCTGCTGCTCGCGCGTGACCAGGAAGGGCCGTCGTAGTGGCGCTCGCGAGGGACGAGGTGCTCGGGCTCGTGGTCGCCGCGGTGATCGGCGGTTCGGCGCTCGGGCTCTATGCGTATCGCCAGACCCGTGATGCACCGGTTGGGGATGTCGACGACGCGACTGCCGTCGATGAACCGGCCACCCAGAGCGCGCGCGACGGCTTCGCCGAGGCGCTCGAGATCGCGTTCGTCGACGACGGAACCGATGCCTCGGTGGCCGCGGCGGGGACGACGCTCGAGATCACGTGGTTCCCGTGCACGAGGCCCATGCTCGATCGCCTGCTCAAGAAGCAGAAGGACGCGCTCACCCGCAAGGTGCGCGAGGCCAGCGGGCTGTCGCTCCAGCGGCTGCGGCTGCTCGGCTTCACCGAGGTCGTCTGCGACAACACGCGTGGCGCCCGCGTGATCGAGCCGCTCGGCGCCCCCACCAAGCCGAAGTGAAAGCCCCCGACTTCTACGGCTCTCTGAGCTGACTGGCGTCGAGCTCGTCGCGTGGCTCTCAGTCACGCACTCCTAGACTAGAGGAGCTCGGCCGCCGCGTCGACGACGAGGGTGCGCGCG
Source organism: Kofleriaceae bacterium (assembly GCA_046590445.1). Classification (GTDB taxonomy): domain Bacteria; phylum Myxococcota_A; class Polyangia; order Haliangiales; family Haliangiaceae; genus JABFXX01. The sequence goes on along the minus strand of JBKJUF010000103.1, from coordinate 15,437 downwards.
CCGCGGCCACCGACGATCACGCGGGGGAGCTCGAGGCGCGCGAGGCGGTCGTCGAGATCGACGACGAGGTGGGAGACCCGGCGCATCAGGTTGGCGAGGCCCGCGCGATCGAGCTCGGGCTCGCCGGAGCGCGAGGCGACGAGCTGTGCCGCGAGGGTCTGCGCGTCGAGCAGGCGCAGCGGCGCAGGTGCGGCGGCGATCTGCGAGGATCCCGGTGTCTCGAGGACGACGGTCCAGCCGAGCGACGGCAACTTGAGGAACGAGATCGCGAGGTCGCGGCCGGGCGGCGGCGACTCGCGCACGATCACGGCGGTGTTCTCGGTCGTCGACTTGCCGGCAGCGGCGAGGACGCTGGTGAACGCGTGGCGGACGAGCGCGTCGCTGGTCAGCTGCTTCTCGACGGGACAGCCCGCGGGCTCGCTCGGCAGGTCGTGCCCCCACGGCTTGACCTCGACGGGGAAGCCGGCGCGCCGCGCGAGCTTGACGGCCGCCGACGGCGTCATCGCCACGGCCTGGCGCGTGATCGGCACGCCGTACGCCGCGAGCAGCACCTTGGTCTCGTGATCGCCGAGCGATCCGGGCTCGCGGCTGAGCTTGGCGAGCTGGCGCTGCAGCCGCTCGTGATCGATCGCGAGCTCCGCGCTGGCGGTGCGTGGCGCGGGCCCGAGGCCGATCGCGATCCGCTCGGCGGCGCGACCGAGAATCGAGATCGCACCGAGCGCGCCGCGTGCGCCGTGCAGCGCCGGTGAGGTTTCGTCCGCGAGCTCGGCGCGGGCATGGACGGGAACATGGAGGCCGGGTGTCGAACGCGGCGGCGCGCCGAGCGCCGGATCGTAGAGCACGACGTCGGTCGGGTCGTCGGGGGCCGCGAGCGGCGGGCGCGCGCCGGCGAGCTCGGCATCGGCCGCGAGCACCGTCGCCTGGGCTTCGAGCCAAGAGCCCGGCGGCGCGATCACCGCGGCGCGTGGACCAGCCGGCAAGCCGAACCGGACGAGCAGCACGATCGCCTCGAGCCACGCGTCGACATCGTGCGCGAGCGCGGCGCCGTGCGCGCGCAGGTAGGCGAGGGCGGCGGCTCGCTCGATGACGCCGCGACCGCTGCCGCGCGGCGCGGGTGCGAGCAAACAAACCGGTCGCCCGGCTGCAGCGGCGCGGCTGCAAGCGGCCGCGAGCTCGATGGCGGCAGCGCCGCCCGGGGCAGCCTCGAGCGCCCACGCGATCACATCGTCGCTGGCATCGGGCGCGTGGTGCGCGATCCGGGCCTCGATGCCGCGCGTGCGCAGCGCCGCGATCGCGGTGGCGCCGAGGTGCGCCGGCGCGATCACCTGGACGCGCGCGGCCACGGTAACCGGCGCCGTCACGGCTCGCTGCATGGCACCACGTGGACTCCGAGGTGATCGGCGATGCGCTCGATGGTACGGCGCGGCGACAGGCTCGCGCGCGGCGGCAGCGCGCGATGACCGAGGACGATCGGATCGAGGCCGAGCGAAACCAGGTCGAGGCGGCGCATCGACGCCGATGGCGTCGGCGTCGGGTACTCGTCGATCGCGGGGCCCGCGATCCGGACGCCGATCACCGCGGCGCCGCGGATCCGGATCGTCTGCAGCTGCGTACCGGCCGTGCGGCTTGCGTGGATGACGGCGCCGTCAGGCGCGAGCGCGACGACGTGCGTGAGCTGCGCGAAGTCCAGGAGCTCGGCGATCGCTGCCACCTCCGGGAACCGTTCGGGGCGACTCGCCTCGTCGACGAGCACGGTCTGCGTGCCGAGCTGACGGACGACCGCGGCGACGAGCTGCGCCCACCCGAGGTAATCGAGCTGCAGATCGGTGGGCACGCCCACGCTCGCGACCCCCGCGCGGCTCGCGCGATCCGCCGCGAGATCGAGCCAGGCCGCATCGCCCGCCGCGATCGCGGTCGCGCCAGCGCCGAACTTCGCGGCGGTCGCGATCGCGCCATCGAGCCAGCGCACCGAGCGCACCGGCGTCGCGCTGCCGAGCCAGAGCGCGACGCTCAAGCGTCCTCCGGGCCCGGCGTGCGACGCCACGCGTCGGCTGTTCGAAGGGCTGTTGGAAGGGCTGTTGGAAGGGCTGTTGGAAGGGCGACGAGTCGATCGGCAAGCTCGGTGAGGCTCGGTGCCGGCAACCCGGTCAGCCCGTCATCCACGCCCTTGCTCGCGGTCGTGGCGATCCGGATCGAGCTCGTCGCGCCCGCGAGATCGACCGCGGGTGTGCCGACGGAGACGCACACCGACGGTGCGAGCGCGGTCTGCCGATCGATGATCGCGCCCGTTGCGATCGCAGCGGTCCGCGCCGTCTCTGCCGAGCCGATCACGTGTGCGCCGAGGAGGCTGGCGAGCCGGCGTGCCGCGGCGACGACCTCGGGATCACTCGCGACGTCTTCGCCGATCGCGACGACGCTACCGAGCGTGTGCAACAGCGCGGCGGGCGCGGTGCCGGCCAGCTCGATTCGCGGGTCACTGCCGCCGGGCAAGACGAGCACGACGAGGTCGATCGCGTCGTCACTCGCGGGCGCCGGGGGCGCTGCGCCGATCATCACGACCGCCGCGCCGCCATCGCTTGCGCGCACGTAGCCGCCGTCACGATCGCGCAGCTCGAGCTGATCGCCCGCGACAGCGCGCGCACGTGCCAGCAGCCGCGCACCGATGCGCGCGCCGGTGCGCGGACCGAGCTCGCTGGCCGAGGGAGCGTCGGCACCGAACAGGACCAAGCGTGGCCGCAGGTGATCGAGGACGCCTTGCCACGCGGCACCGACCACCGCCCACAGCGGCACGACCGGTGCGTCGGTGATCGCGACGACGATCTTGTCGGCACCTGCGCGCGCGAGCACCGGCAGCACGACGCTGACTCCCGGCACACGCCTGGTGGTCAGGACCTGTGCAGTCGAGTCGGGTGACGATCGTTCGGTGTCGTCGTGAACCACGAGTCCGGCGTAGAGCGTCGCGCCCCACTCCGTCGCGATCGCGCGCCCCGCGTGCAGCGCCGCGAGCGACGACGGATCGGGCCGGTCACCGTCGAGATCGATGTGGACCAGGACGGCTCCCACGCTGCCAACGACGCTAGCGTGTACGCACGCTGGTGGTCAACAATTCGCTCTCATTCCCGCAGCTTGCAGGCCGCGGCGCGCTTGCAGCGGCCATTCTCGACCTCGAGCTCCCAGCCGTGCCGGGCGCACACGAGGCGCTCACCCTCGACGAAGCCGTCCGAGATCCGGCCGCCATCGTGCGGACAGGTATCGTCGACGACGACGAGCCGGCCGCTCTCGAGGCGAGCGACGGCGACCGCGCGGGCGCCATCGCGGGCGCGCACGACAACACCGACCGGGATCAGCGCCAGGTCACGGACGTCCGGAACCCCGTCGTCGGGGTTGTAACCCAGCTCGTCGACGAGCTGCGCGGATGCCGGACCCATGCCCGGACGCTACCGGGAGGCTCTGACAGCCGATCGCGCCAAGCGCTCGGTCGACGGGGTCGGCCGACGCGCTCAGCCGACGATCCCGCGAGCTGCCTGACGGAGCGCGTGGTCGGCTAGCACGAGCGCGACCATCGCCTCCACGATCGGCACGGCGCGCGGCAACACGCAGGGGTCGTGGCGCCCTTTGGGTGCTAGCACGGTTGGGTTGCCATCACGATCGACGGTGTCCTGCGGCCGCATGATCGTCGCGGTCGGCTTGAACGCGATCCGCAGCGTGACCGGCTCGCCGTTCGAGATGCCGCCCTGGATCCCGCCGGAGCGGTTCGTGCGCGTGCCGATCGTGCCGTCGTCGCGGCGATGAAACAGATCGTTGTGCTCGCTCCCGGTCATCCGGGTCGCCGCGAACCCGAGCCCGTTTTCGACGCCCTTGACGGCGGGGATGCTCATCATCGCCTTCGCGAGATCGGCCTCGAGCTTGTCGAACACCGGCTCGCCCCAGCCAGCAGGCACGCCGCGCGCGATCACGCGGATCACGCCGCCGACCGAGTCGCCGTCCTTGCGCGCTTGCTCGACGCGCTCGATCATCGCGGCAGCCGCGACCGGATCCGGACAGCGGATGTCGTTGACGTCCACGGCGGCGCGGGTGACCGTGGCGTCGTCGACGGCGGCCGCGATCCCGTGCACCTCGTCGACCCACGCGACGATCGACACGCCCCGGGTGGCGAGCAGCTGCTGCGCGACCGCGCCGGCCGCGACCCGCCCGGCGGTCTCGCGCGCGCTCGATCGGCCGCCACCGGCGACCGCGCGGATGCCGTACTTCGCGTCGTACGTGTAGTCGGCGTGGCTCGGACGGTACGCGCGGGAGACCTCGTCGTAGTCCTTGCTGCGCGCATCGGCGCTCCGGATCAGCATCGCGATCGGCGTGCCGAGCGTCACGCCATCGAGGACGCCCGAGAGGATCTCGACCTGATCGGCCTCCTTGCGCTGGCTGACGAGGCGGCTCTGGCCGGGGCGCCGGCGATCGAGCTCTGCCTGGATCTGCGCGAGGTCGAGCGCGAGCCGCGGCGGACAGCCGTCGATCACCACCCCGAGGCCCGGGCCGTGGGATTCGCCGAACGTCGTGACACAGAACAGCGCGCCGAAGCTGCTACCCATCGTGCGGAGTGTACGATGCCGCCATGCCCGTGCGGATCATGCTGATCGGTCTCGTGCTCGCCGCTTGCTCGCCGGCGACGCGCACCAATACCTCTTCCCCCGACCCGACAGAGACGCCGCCGACCACGAACGACCCCGGCGCGACCCAGGACACGACGGCGATGCCGCCTGCCCCGCCGCCGCCCGAGACTGGCGGGGGAGGCTTGACGCCCGTGCCCGCAGGCGCCGGCAAGGCCGACGGCGCCGCCTGCCTCGACAGCACCGAGTGCACCTCGGGGACCTGCGAGGGCGAGGGCTGCGGCGCCGACCAGCCCGGCAAGTGCGCGCCGCGCATGCGTGCCTGCACGCGGGATCTCCGCACGTACTGCGGCTGTGACGGCAAGACATTCCAGGCCTCGGGCAGCTGTCCGCTGCGACGGTACTCGGCGAAGGCCGAGTGCAAGCGATCCTGAGGTATTTACGACGCGCCCGCGCCAAGCCCGGGCGCGGTTCGGTTTGCCGCGACGAACGCTTTGGGGTTACCTTGGACCACGCTGATGGTCGATCCGGATCGCCGGCCCACGGCTCAAGAAATTGAGGAGCTGATCGATCTGGTTCGCCGCGATCCGGGATCGCCAGCGTTCATCGATCTCGGCGAGGCCTACCTGTCGCTGGGCCGGCCGCGCGACTCGGTCCAGGTCTGCAACGTCGGCCTCGCCGCCTCGCCCGAAAGCCTCGAAGGCCGGGTGATGCTCGCGCGCGCGTATGCGGCGCTGCACCAGTGGAAGGAAGCGCAGGGCGAGCTGTTGCGCGTCGTCAAGGTTGACCGCTCGAACCGCCAGGGCTTCGCGCTGCTTGGCGAGGTGTTGCTGCGCCGCGCCGATCACGAGCGCGCCGTGCCGGTGCTCCAGCACGCGCAGAACCTCGATCCGACGAGCCCGCAGATCCTGACGATGCTGCGCCGTGCGCGTGCCGGTCAGCCGCTCGAACCGCCGCCGCCGATCCCGATGCCGGTGCCGCCGCGCGGCGAGACTGATCATGGCTCGCAGATCCAGCACTCGCGTGCGGCGTCGGCATCACGTCCGCCGCCGCCGCGCCCGAACCCGATGCCGGGGCCGATGGTGCCGACGTCGTCGCCGCAGATGCCGACGATGGCGATCCAGCCCGCGCCGTACGAGCCGCGTGGGTATCCCGATGCCGCGCCGCCCCCACCCGCGCAGCGGATGCCGAAACAGACCGCGCCGCCGCCGATGAGCGTCGAGGGGATCCGGCCGCGGATCGCGGGCCAGAAGCAGCACAACGCCGCCGCCGCGTCGCTCCGGCAATCGGCCGCCGTCGGCGAGACGTACCTCAACGATCTGCTGACCGGCGGGCTCCTCGATATCGCGGGTGTCCGGGTTCCGGACGAGAACTTCGACTTGCGCCCCGATCGCCGGTGGGGACGCTCGACGCGCCGCGCGTTCATCTTCCTGTTCGTCGTGCTCGTCGTCGGCATCGGCGGTGGTGGCACCTGGTACTGGTGGGAGCAGAAGGCGAAGGGCGAGGCGATCGCCGGGCTCCAGCAGCAAGCCAAGGAGGTCCTCGGCGAGGCGACGTTCGTCGGCCTGACCGAGAGCCTCGACAAGCTGAACGCGGCGCAGAACAAGGAGAAGGACACGCTGACGTACGCGTACAGCGTCGAGATCGGCGGGCTCGCGGCGCTGCTCTACGGCACCCCGACCGACGAGGTCGATGGCGCGTACAAGACGGTCGTCAAGGACATCGGTCCCGACGACCCTGGCGCGCGCGAGCTCCTGATCGGCAAGGCGGCCATGGAGCTGGCGCGCCTCCACCAGCTCGAGCCGCGCAACGCTGCGACCACGCTCGCCGAGATCACGAAGAAGCTCGACGATCATCTCGTGAAGCAGGGCGACGATCAGTGGGCGCGCTGGCTTCGCGGCCGTGCGGCGCTCGCAGCCGGCCAGCGTACCGCGGCGCGCGCGGCCTTCAAGACCGCCGGGGAGGGCGAGACCGGGATCGCGGTTGCGCTGATCGATCTCGCGGACCTCACGGTCGATGACGGCAAGCTCGAGGAGGCGCTCGCGATCTACAAGCAGGCGACCCAGAAGTCGAAGGACCATCCGCTCGCGGTGCTCGGTCGCGCCCTCGGCCGCGCCGAGGCATCGTTCGAGACCGACGAGGCGATCGGCGAGCTCAACGACAAGTTCGTCGTGACGAAGATCCCGCCGCGGGTCGCAGCCTATCGCTGGCTCGCGCTCGCGCTCGCGAACATCAGCATCGAGGATTATCCGCGCGCGCTCGAGGCCGTGAAGAAGGCAACCGCGGGCTCGCCGCCGGGGGAGCCGCGGTTCTGGGCACGCGTCGCGTGGGTCCACTACGCGCTCGGCGACCTCGCCGCGACCGCGACCGCGCGCGGCAAGTGCGTCTGGTACGGCACCAATCCCGAGGACGATCCGCCGGTCCAGCTCGTCGATGCCGGCCTCTTGCTCGCCTCCGGGCTGCCGGAAAAGGCACTCGAGCTCGCGAACAAGATCGACGGCGTGAGGCCGCGCATCATCCGCACGTACGCGCTGCTCGATCTCGGCAAGCCCAAGGAGGCTCTCGTCGAGATCGATGAGGTCATCAAGACCGCCCAGCAAAACGTCGAGGCGCAGATCCTCCGCGAGCAGGCCCGCATGCTCGCCGCGACCGACAAGACCCGGCTCGAGCCCACCGAGGCACTCGAGCGGCTGGCCCGGCGCTCGAGTAGCAAGCTCGGCCGCCACGCGCTCGGTGTCGCCTGGCTCGCGCTCGGTGACATCGCGAAGGCCAAGGAGCCGCTGACCGCGGCGGTCACCGACGTGACCGAGACTGCGCCGAACCCGCTCACGTACCGCACGCGCACCGCGCTCGCCGAGATCGCGCTCGCCGAGAACGACATCGCTGGTGCCGGCAAGCAGCTCGATCTCGCGCTCGACGCAAACTCGGGCTACTTCCCGACGCGCGCGATGCAGGCCAGGGTCGTGCTGCGCAACAAGGAGCCCGACAAGGCGCTCGTGTTTCTCGAGCCGATCCTCAAGGAGAGCGCCGCCGTCACGCCGAGCGTGCAGCTCACGTTCGCGGAGGCGATCATCACGCGCAAGGGCGCCACCGCGAAGGACAAGGAGCAAGCGAAGGGGATCCTGGTCTCGCTCAAGGGCAAGCCAGGCGCGCCACCTGCCGAGCTCGTGCGGATCGCGAATCTCATCGACGAGGATCTCGCCAAGGAGCTCGAGCTCGAAGAGGCCGGCCCGGTCGAGGCCCCCACGCCGCCCCCGAAGAAGAAGCGGCGGCGTGGGCGATGAAATCGATCACCGGATGCACGCGTTCGATCGGCATGCTCGGCTGGTACACGGTGCTCGTGATCGCGCTGGTCGGGTGCAGCCGCGAGGAGCCTGCGGGCGCCCTGGTCGGGGTCCCTGCGACCACGGTGCCAGCCGCCCGCGCGAAGGCCGCGCCGTCTCGGCCCGCGCAGCTCGCCCAGGTCACGATCAAGGCGCTCGGCATGTATTGCGAGGAGTCGTGCCCGATGAAGGTGCGCTACGCGCTCGCCGATGTCACCGCGGTCTACGAGCTCGGGTTCGACGTCTCGACGGAGAGCATCTTCGTGTCCTACGACGCGGCGCTCGGCCCGCCGAAGCAGGTGACGAAGCCGATGCTCGCGGCGATCAAGACCACCGGGTTCGATCCGTGGCTCGCGAAGGAGAGCTGGCCACCGGGTGCCGAAGCGCAGGTCGTGTGGCGGTGATGCGTCGTCGTCGTCGTGGACGCTGATCAGCGCCGCGACCGCTGATGCTTGCGACCGGCGACGCCTTCCGCGGCGGGCAGCGTGACGAGATCGAGGATGCCCTCGATCGAGCCCTGACCCTGCCGGATCAGCGTGATCTCCTCGCCGACGACCTCGAGCACGGTCGACGGCTCGGCAGGGGTCTGCGCGCTGTCGAGGACGACGTCGATGTGGCGCTCGAAGACGTCGAGGATCTCCTCGGCGTCACGACATGGCTCGTGGGTCTCGGGCAAGGTCGCGCTCGTGGTCAACAGCGGCCGCCCGAGCCCGCGCGCGAGGGCCTGCGCGATCGGATGGCTCGTCACGCGGATGCCGACGGTGCGGCGCTTGTGATCGGTCAAGGTCTTCGGCACCTCGCGGGTCGCCGGCAGGACCAGCGTGTACGGCCCGGGGAACACCCGCTGCGCGAGCCGGAACGCCGTCTGCGAGAAGATCGCGTACTCCGACGCGCTCGATAGATCCGGGCAGATCAGCGCGAGGCGCTGGTTGCGATGCATGCCCTTCGCCCGGTAGATCCGCTCGATCGCATCGCGCGCTTCGATCGCGCAGCCGAGCGCGTAGATCGAATCGGTCGGGTAGGCGGCGACGCCGCCGCGATGCAGGATCTCGATCGCCTGCTCGAGCTTGCGCGGGTTCGGCTCGCCCCACTCGTCGAACACGAGCCGGATCGGCACGGCGCTCACGGAGCGCCTCTTGGAGGGCCTTTGAAGCCGGTGCCGATCACGTACTGCTCGATCGAGATCTGGCGGCTCGATGCCGGCTTCGACGTCTTCGCGACGTCGAACCGCGCCCGCACCGCCTCGATCAGGTGCTTGAACTCCGGCCCCTGGAACAGCTTGCCGACGAAGTTGCCGCCCGGCGCGAGCACCGCGACCGCGATCTCGAGCGCGCGCTCGAACAACGCCTCGCTGCGTGCCTGATCCATCGACCGCACGCCGCTCGTGTCGGGCGCCATGTCAGAGAGCACGACGTCGAAGCCGGGCAGGTCACCCGTGAGCCTGGCGACATCGATCGTCATCACGTCACCGACCTCGATGCGCGCACCCGGCGGCACGGCCTTCAGCGGCGTGCGATCGAGGCCCACCAGCACGCCGTCGCGACCGACCTTCTGGCGCGCGTACTGGAGCCACGAGCCCGGCGCGCAGCCCAGATCGAGGACTCGCGCGCCGGGCTTGAAGAGCCCGAACTTGTCGTCGATCTCCTCGAGCTTGTAGACCGCGCGCGCGAGGAACCCTTCGCGCTTCGCCTTCTGATGAAAGCGATCGCGCCGGGCACCCCGTTGCTCGAGCTTGGACATCTACGTCTACGTCCTGAAATGCGAAAACGCCCGACGCGCGTGCGCCGGGCGTTCTTGCAGTGCAGCCAGCTGGCTAACCGCGACCCGCAGCCGCCTTCTTCGAGGCCTTGAGCGGGTTCTTCGAGCGAACCTCTTCCTTGCCGAGGCCCCTGCGCTTGTACTGCGCGCGGGTCGCGGCCTGGGTGACGACGACGTACTCGTTCGGCGCGCCCGGAACGCCGCCGCGGACGAGGATGCAGCCCTCTTCCGCGAGGACGCGGAACAGCTGGAGGTTCTGGATCGTGACCTTCTCGTTGCCCATCTGGCCGGCCATGCGCTTGCCCTTGTGGACACGCTGCGGGGTCAGCCGGCAGCCGATCGAGCCGCCGTGGCGGAAGTACTCGTGGCAGCCGTGGGTGCGCGGCTTGCCGCGCATGTGGTGGCGCTTGATGACGCCCTGGAAGCCCTTGCCCTTGCTCCAGCCCTCGACGTCGATCGCCGCGCCGTCGGTGAACACGTCGCCCGGCGCGAGGAGCTGACCGACCGTGTACTTCGCGACCTCTTCGGGTGGGAGGCGGAGCTCGCGGATGAAGCGCTGCGGCTTGGCGTTCGTCGCCTTCGCCATGCCGAGCTCCGCCTTGTTGGCGAGCCGGACCGGCTTGTCGTCGAAGCCGAGCACGACGGCGGAGTAGCCATCGCGCTCCATCGTGCGCGTACCGACGACGACGTTCGGGCCGGTCTGGATCACGGTGACCGGGACGGCCTCGCCGTCATCCGCGAACACCTGGGTCATGCCGAGTTTCTTGCCGAGCAGGCCAATTTTGAGCGTCATCGCGAAACAGCTCCTACGGTACCGAAAGGTCGCCAGACGGCCATATGGCCGCCGACGAGGGGCCAATCTATACCCGCCGCGTTCATGAGCGTCAAGGAGCACTTAGCCCGAACACCCGGCAGGCATTCGCGGCAGTCTGCGCCGCCAAGTCCGTGAAATTCATGCCTGCGCATTGCGCGACGACCTCCGCGGTGTGGGTCAGGAAGGCTGGCTCGTTGCGCTTGCCGCGTTTCGGGATCGGCGCGAGGTACGGGCAATCGGTCTCGATCAGCAGGCGATCGCGGGGGATGAGGGGCACGGCGTCGCGCAGCGGCTGGGCGGTCTTGTAGGTCACGATGCCGCTGAACGACACGTAGTAGCCGAGCGCCGCGTACGCGCGCGCATCATCGGGCGTGCCGGTGAAGCAGTGGATCACGCAGCCGAGCTCGCCGGCGCGGCCGGCCGCGAGGATCGCGCGGGCATCGTCGTGGGCGTCGCGGATGTGACAGACCACCGGCTTGCCGACCGCGCGCGCGAGCTCGATGAACCGCGCGAACGCCTCCTGCTGGAGCTGGCGCGGCGCGTGATCGTAGTAGTAGTCGAGGCCGGTCTCGCCGATCGCGACGACCCGCGGGTGCCGCGCGAGCCGCTCGTGAACCTCCCACCAGGCCGGCGTCATCTTCTCGACGTCGTGTGGGTGCGTCGCGACCGTCGCCCACACGCCCGGATCGCGCTCGGCGAGCGCGACCGATCGCTCGGCGCTCGTGGTGTCGCCGACCGCGCCGATCACGATCATCCGCTGCACCCCGGCGGCGCGTGCGCGCGCGAGCACGTCGTCGCGATCGGCGTCGAACTCGGGGCCATCGACGTGGGCGTGCGAATCAAACAGCATCGTCGGCCTCCTCGGGTGGGGCGCCAGGGTTCTCGCGCCGCTCGATCGCACGCGCCGCCGCGGCGATCGTCTCGAGGAGCTCGCCGCCCTTGCCGGATCGCGCGAGCTTCTCGAGTGGCGCTTTGGCCCACGCACCACCGACGTCGCCGAGCTGCTCGACCGCGAGGCCGCGGACGTGGACCTTGCGGGCAGCGAGCGCGGTCATCAGCACGCGGCGCGCGGCCTCGTGGTGCGTGCCGTTCGGCGTGATCCGCAGGATCGCACCCGCCGCGAGCACGGTCACCTCGGGCGGCGCCTTGCGATCGGTCAGCGTCCGCGCGAGCGCGTCGGCGTCCTCGGGCTTGCCAAGCGTGACGAGCGCGGTGACCGCGTCCCACGCGCGCTCGGGATCCGCGAGCGCCGCGACCAGGACCTGGCGGCCCGCCGGCTCGCCGAGCTCCGCGAGCGCATACGCGACGTCGAACCGGGTGCCGCCGTCGACGTGCTCGAGCAAGCGGATCAGCGTCGCCGCGGCCCGGGCCTCACCGATCGCCCCGAGCGACAGCGCGGCGGCGCCGACGACCTGCGGATCGCGATCGGCGAGCGCGGCGACCAGCGGATCATACGCGCGCGCACGATCGATCTCGGCGAGCGAGGTCGCCGCCTGGAACCGGAGGTCCGCGGGGCCCTGGCGGAGCGCGAGCGCGAGGTGCTCGAACGCCTCGGCATCGCCGATCGTGCCGAGCGCGATCGCCGCGTTCTGGCGCACCGTCGGGATGGCGTCATCGAGCCGCTTGACGAGCGGCGCGATCGCCGAGGGCTCGCGCAGATCGCCGAGCGACGACGCGGACTCGGCGCGCACCTCGGGACGATCGTCGTCGAGCGCGCGCACGAGCGCGTCGACCGCGCGCCGCTTCTCGGTCGGTTCGGTCACGTCGCCGAGCGCGTGCGCCGCGGCCGCACGTGCCTTCGGGCTGCCCTGCACGAGGTCGCGCAGCGCCGCGTCGATCGTGATCGTGGTGCTCGGAAACAGGTACGACACGCCCGGACCCTAGCAGCGATCCGGCTCGCCGATCAGCCCCATCGTCTTGGGCTGGTGGTTGAGTGACTCACGACTCATGTCGGTCCGCCACGAGGCGCGACCTTGCTTGCGTGCACAACCATCATCACGAATCGAACGAGCGTGACGCCACCGCCGATCACGAACGATCTGCTTGCCGGCGAGCAACGCCTGCGGTCCAGCAACCGGTGCAGGTGATGGCTCACGTCCGCGCCGCGGGCTGTGCCTGATCGAGCGACTCGACGCGCTGGATCTTGGTTTCCGGGACGCGCGCGAGGATCACGTCGACGAGCGCCGCGCGATCCTCGATCTCGTAGGGCGCCGGTGCGCCGACGCCGGGCACGAGCAGGCTGCGCTCGGGCGCGCCGCCGTCGACGAAGCAGGTGTGCGTCGCGGGCGAGGCGACGACCCGAACGACGTCGGCCCACGCGATCCGGAACCGCCTGCGCCTCGGCGAGGCGACCTCGAGCCCGTCATCATCGACAATGACCGCGAGGCGCCAGGTGGGCGAGCCGAGGTACGCCGCGCCGGCGAGCACGCCGAGCGCACCGGTGACGAGCGGCAGCATGATCAAACCGACGGTCACCGACACGATCGCGAGCGAGCCGCCGACGCCGACCGCTGTCCACGCGACGCCGCGATAGCGCGGGCGAAACCGGTGCCTCGCCACCCGCGCAGCCTTTACTGCTTCGAAACGAGCGATGCGATCGCCGTGCGGGTCTCGAGCGGGATCGATTCGAACAGCACGCCGAAGCCCTTGGGCAGCGTCGACGTGCCGCCCTCGACGGGGAGATCGCAGTCGTTCGTGCGCTGCCACATCACCCAGCCGACGGCGTCGACCGGGCCGATGCCGCGGACCTCGAACTTGAGGGCGACGCGCGCGAGGAGGGGGAGTGGCGCGCCGGTGATGAACGCACCGTTCGTCGAGAGGTCGCGGACGACCGCGGGGAACCGCTTGCCGAGCGTCGTGGTGTCCGCGTCGACCCGGCGGAACACCGCTTGTAAGTTTGGGTGCAGGAACATCGGCACCTGTCCGATCGACTCGATCACGGCAGGAGCGTTGACCACGAGGCGGGCAGCGCGGCGTTGATCCGACATCCGGCGGCTATCGTACCCGGGTTCCGGGCGGCACGTCGTGGTCGAGCGCGGAAAGTCCGAGGATAGCTTCGTCGCCGGCGGCGAGCAGCATGCCCTCCGAGCGGATGCCTCGGATCGTCGCGGGCGCGAGGTTCGCCACCACGATCACCTGCTTGCCGACGAGCTGCTCGGCGGAATACGCCTCGGCGACACCGGCGATGATCGATCGCGGCGCGGATTCCCCGAGATCGACCGACAGGTGCAGCAGCTTCTTCGCCTTCGGCACCGCGACCGCGGACAGCACCTTGCCGACGCGTAGCTCGATTCGTCCGAAGTCTTCCACGGTGATCGCGCCACCCGGCGCGTTGGCAGGCTTCGCGGCCTTGTCGGCTGGCTTGCCGGGCGTCTGGTCGGCTGGCCTGGCTGGCTTGTCGGGCTTGCCGTCGACCCGCGCGAGCTTGTCGTCACCGCCGGCCGTCTCGACCGCGGCATCACCGACGACCGCGCGGACGATCTGCGCCTGCATCTTGTCATCGAGCCGCGGGAACAGCGGGTGTGGCGGCTTGGCGAGCAAGCGCGACGGCGCCTCGTCGAGGACGCGGCCATCGCTGCTCGTCGGCCAGGTCAGCGGCTCCGTCGAGGGATCACCGAGGTAGTCGCGGAGCGCGCGCGAGGTCGCGGGAAGCACCGGCGCGATCAGCCGTGCGAGCAAGTACAGGCTGGCCTGCAGCGCCCACAGCGTGTGCCCGAGCGCCGGGTCCTTGGCCTTCGCCATCGCCCACGGCTGGGTCTGATCGATGAAGCGATTGGCCACGCCGACAAAGCGCCAGATCAGCTCGAGCGCGCGCGACGGCGCGAGTGCCTCGAACTGACGGGCGACGGTCGCGCAGGTCTCGGTCGCGGTGACCTCGAGCTGCGCCGTCACGGATTCGGTCGCGCCGTACTGCGCATCGTCGCGCACCGGCGGATGTTCGGCCGCGAACTTGGTGATCAGCGTCAGGCTGCGGTTGATCAAATTGCCGAGGTCGTTCGCGAGCTCGGCATTGAACCGGCCGAACAGCGATTCGAACGTGAAGTCGCCGTCGTTGCCGAGCGGCACCTCGCGCAGCAGGTAGTAGCGCATCGCATCGATGCCGATCGCGCGGCCGGGTGGGCCTCCCGACGCCTGCGCCGGGCCGACAATGTGCTGACCGAGGGCATCCGCGAGCGTCAGCGGATCGATGCGGGTCGCCGGCATCGACTTCGAGATCTTCTCGCCGCGCACCGTCCACCAGCCGTGCGCGCAGATGCTCTTCGGAAGCGGCAGGCCTGCCGCCATCAGGAACGCCGGCCAGTACACGGTGTGAAAACGCAGGATGTCCTTGCCGATCACGTGGATCACCTGCGGCCAGTACTTCTCGACATCGGGACCGCCAATGGTCCCGTCGGGCGCGCACAGATCGGAGAGGTAGTTCGTGAGCGCGTCCATCCACACGTAGATCACGTGCGCGAGGCCGTCCGGATCCGCCTCGGGGACCGGGATCCCCCACTGGAAGCTCGTGCGCGACACGCTGAGATCGCGCAGGCCACTCTCGAGGAACGAGATGATCTCGCGGCGGTACGCGTCGGGGCGGATGAACTCGGGATGGGCCTCGATGTGGCGGAGCAGCGGCTCGGCATAGCGCGACAGCTTGAAGAACCAGCTGCGCTCTTTATCGAGCCAGTTGACGGGGCGCTTGTGGACCGCGCACACCCACTGATCGGCTTCCTTGACGAGCTGGCTCTCGGTGTAGAACGCCTCGCAGCCGACGCAGTACCAGCCCTGATACGACGCGAGGTAGAGGTCGTCGGGGTTGGTCGCCCGGATCTTGCGCCACAGCTCGCCGACCACCTTCTTGTGGCGCGTGTCGGTCGTGCGGATGAAGCGATAGCCCTCGAGGCCGAGCGTCTTCCACATCTCGTCGAAACGCGGCGCGACCTGATCGACGAGCTG
>JBKJUF010000027.1:0-12800 GCA_046590445.1 Kofleriaceae bacterium | reverse complement strand
CGATGATCAGGACGGAGACGAACAGGATGGGCCACATGCCCCAGCCACCCTTGTGAAACGCGGTCGAGATAGCAGTCAACATCGAGAGATCCTCCAGAAGGAAGTGCGGGTACGGGTCTGGTGACCGGGGCGGGTTTGCAAGGAGGGATCCACGACGCAAGCGATGAACATGCTTACTGATGCATAACCAGGAACTACATCAGGCACCGGCGCATCTCGGGACATCGCGGGGCGAAATGCTACGGCCGTCAGGAATGTTGGCCGCGCTCGCCGCGTGCGCGGGCTTCGCTCCACTCGGGGTGGATCGTCGCGGCGCGTAAAAGTTTGATTCGCGCGAGCAAGTGGGAACCTCGCGATGGCGCTAGTGTCTAGTGGTTCATGAAGTGGCCGCGTGCGATCGGGATCGTGGACCTCGGCATCCTCACTGTGGTCGCGGTCGCGCTGGTCCTGCCGCCGCGCCAGATGTACGCGTCCACGGTCATCAAGGGCTCCGAGCCCGAGCAGTTCGCGATCGCGCTCGCCGAGGCGCGGACGATCGCCAAGCCGGAGGACGGCAACGCGGTCGCCGAGCTCGCACGCCGGCTCGGCGAGGCAGGCTTCAAGGACTGGGCGATCGAGGTCGCGGTCGATGGTGCGGACCGCGCGAAGCAATCACCGACGCGCTGGCGTGCGCTGATCGCGGCGTCGGTCGCGTATGTCGATCGGCTCGATGTCGTGCCCGGCCTCGACTACGCGAACCGGGCGCTCGCGGCCTGCGAGCTCGCGCGCGAGCAAGGCCATGGCTCGTGCCCGAGCTGGGAAGAGATCCGCATGCGGCTCTATCACCAGCACCTCGACGCGGGCGTCAAGAGCGGCATCGATCCACGCCTCGATCCCAAGGGCTTCCGTCGGGCCGGCGAGGGCGCACTCCGCCACATTCGCCTCAAGCCGAGCGATACGGCTGCACCGCAGAAGTGAGGACCTACCGGGTCCGTGCGGCCTGGCGTGCGGCACGGTAGACTGTGACATGCCCGGTCTCCGCCTCGCCTCGGTCGTCGCGCTCGGCGTCGCGCTCACGGTCGCCACGGCAGGCGCGTGCGGCGGCGGTGGGAAGACCACCGAGATCCCGAAGGCCGGCAAGCCGCTGACCGCGAAGGACATCGTCCAGCGCTCGAGCCCCGCGATCGTACGGATCGAGGCGCAGGGCGCCGGGGGCGAGCAGTTCGGGACCGGCTTCATCGTCGACAAGTCCGGCGTGGTCGCGACGAACTTCCACGTGATCGCGGGCACCAGTGACATCAAGGTCAAGCTCCACGACGGCTCGCACTATCCGGTCAGCGAGATCCTCAACGTCGATCCCCTGCACGACCTCGTGCTCGTCAGGTTCGCGGCGCCACGCGCGCTGCCGACGCTCCGGCTCGGCGACAGCAGCAAGGTGACGACCGGCGATCAGATCGTCGCGATCGGTAACCCGCTCGGGGTGTTCGAGAACACGGTCTCCGAGGGGCTGATCAGCTCGATCCGCGAGGTCTGCTCGAAGAAGGATGTCGCGGAGAACAACACGACGTGCCCGAGCGAGCTCACGCTCCTCCAGATCTCCGCGCCGATCTCGCAGGGCTCGAGCGGTGGCCCGCTGTTCAACCAGCTCGGCGAGGTCGTCGGCGTCACCACGGCGATCATCGCGCAGGGTCAGCTGATCAACTTCGCGATGCCGGTGAACTACCTCAAGCCGCTGTTCGCGAAGCAGCAGCCGATCGGCGTCGACGACTTCGCGAAGGCGACGCGCAGGGATACCGGTGGGGTCAGCAAGATCGATCGGGCGCCGTACTCGCGAGAGGGCTTCCCGGTCGCGGTCTACGAGGGCTGCAAGCCCGAGCAGATCGATGCGGTCGTCCAGGCGATCGAGGACGCGATCGAGGTCGGCGCGCCGCTCTACAACAAGGGCGAGATCGAGGCGTGCTTCCGGATCTACGAGGGCACCGCGACCAAGCTCGAGCGCGACGGCGGCTGCAACGGTGTGCGTGCCGCGTTCGGCGACGGCTTGCTCAAGGCGAACGCGATGCCGGGGTCCGATTACAAGGCGAAGGCGTGGACCATGCGCGACACGTTCGACGGCTTCCTGATCGCCGCCGACAAGTGGGCGAAGGCGAACGGCGTCAAGAAGCCGAAGAGCTGACGCCAGGCGCGGCGAGCCATGGCGGTCCTCTACCTGTTCGATATCGACGGCACGCTGCTCCACGCTCATCACTCGGGCCGCGACGCGTTCGACGCGGTGTTCGCGGCGCAGCACGGCATCGCCGATGCCAGCGCGGGCATCCGCTACGGCGGCAAGACCGATCCGGCGATCATCGAGGAGATCTTCGTGGCGCGGCTCGGGCGGCGGCCAACCGCGGCCGAGTCCGCGGCGTTTCTCGACGCGTACTTGCCCCGCCTGCGCGCCCAGCTCGCGACTCATGGGGTCGAGGTCCTCGCCGGCGTCGTCGACACGCTCGAGCACCTCGCGGCGCGCGGTGATTGCGTGCTCGCCGTCGCGACCGGAAACATCCGCGCCGGCGCCGACGCCAAGCTGGCGGCCGGCAAGCTCGAGCAGTGGTTTGGGTTCGGCGGCTACGGCTGCGACTCGCATCTACGCGCGGAGCTGGTGGCCCGCGCGATCGCACGCGGGCGCGAGCGTCACGAGGTCACCGAGGTGATCGTCGTCGGCGACACGATCCATGACATCGCCGCGGCGCGCGCGTGCGGTGCCCGGGTCTACGCGGTCGCGACCGGCGCCGATCCGGCCGACCGCCTGCGCGACGCCGACGCGGTGTTCTCGTCGATGGCGGAGCTGCCGCACTTCGGGCGGTGATCACGACGATGCGGGTCGCGGTCGTCGGACACATCGAGTGGGTCGAATTCTGGCGCGTCGAGCACGTGCCGCGCGCCGGTGCGATCGTGCAGGGCACGCCGCTGCTCGCGGTGCCCGCGGGTGGAGGCGGCGTCGCTGCCGTGCAGCTCGCGCGATGGGGCGCCGACACCATGTTCTTCACCGCGCGCGGCGATGACGACCTCGGCCGGCGCGCCGAGTCCGAGCTGCGTGCGCGCGGCGTCACCGTCCACGCTGCGATCCGCCGCGCACCGCAGCGCCGGGCGCTCACCCTCGTCGACGCGGCGCGCGAGCGAACGATCCTGCTCGCCGGCGATCGCCATGTGCCCGCCGCCGCCGATCCGCTGCCGTGGTCCGAGCTCGCGCGCTGCGACGCCGTCTACATCACCGGCGGCGACGTCGATGCCGTACGCGCCGCCCGCGCCGCCCGCATCGTCGTCAGCACCGCCCGCATCCTGCCGCTCCTGCATGACGCTGGCATCGGGCTCGATGCCCTCGTCGGCAGCGAGGACGATCCCGCGGAGCGCTACGCCGATGGCGACCTCGCCCCGCCCCCGCACCTCGTGGTCCGCACCGACGGCGCGCGCGGCGGTCGTTACATGCTTGCAGACGGCACCTCCCACGCCTACGCCGCACTCCCAACGGCGGTCACCGGCGACAGCTACGGCGCCGGCGACAGCTTCGCGGCCGCGTTGACCCTGGGGCTCGGCGAGGGCCTCGCGCCCGCCGCCGCGATCGCCTTCGCCGCCGCGCGAGCTGCCGAGGTCGTCACCTTCCAGGGACCGTATGCGGACGGGGACCGTCTCCACTAACTCAACTTGCGACCCCGCGATTCGCGGGACCTCTCAGAGCGTGGGCCGTGCGGACAGGCTCGCCGGCTCGGTGATGCCGACGTTCGAAAACCCGGTCTTCACGGCGACGTCCATCGTCGCGATCAGGCTCTGGTAGAGGACCGGTGCAGCGGACGTGCTCGCCGCGGCGACCTCGATCGCGCGCTCGTCGACGAAGAACGCGCTGGCCTTGTGCACGCGTAGCCGGTCCTCGAGCTTCTGCCAGTCGTGGCCCGATGCGAGGCGCGGGATCTTCTCGAACTCGTTGATGCGGGAGATGCCGATCCAGATCTCGTCGGGTTGGATCAGCACCGAGAGCTTCGGCTTGTCGCAGGTGTCGTCGTCGCACTTCGGCGCCTCGCGTGCACGGCCGGATGCCTCGACCGGGAGCTGCGCGGTGTTGACCCACACCGCGGTCACCAGCAGGAACGCGGTGAGGCAGCTCATCAGATCGATGAACGGGATGATGTTGAGATCGATGTTGCGGGACTTGCCGTCGCCACCGGTGTCGATGTGAGCCATGCCCGGTGGACACGGCCTGGGCTTGGCCGGTTGCGCGCGAAGCTCAGGGCAGCGCGGCGGCGAGATCGCCGAGCGCGGCGCGGCGTGCGGCACAGCGATCGATCGCCGCGAGCGTGCGGGTCAGCGTCGCGCGGCCGTCGACGATCGCGGCGAGGTGCGGCTCGAACGCGGCGGCGACCTCGGCCCGTGCGGTGGTATCGCACAGCGATGCCGCGCCCTGGACGACGGTGGTCGCGTCGGCGTCCGACAGCGCGGCGAGCAGCTCGGGGAGCCGCGCCCGGATCGCGCGCCAGGCTGCCGTGCGCGTCGCCGGCCGGGCCAGCATGCCGCCGACCGCGGCCCACGCCTCGTCAGGCTCGAAGCGCTCGTCGAGCACGAGCTCGACCGCCCGCGGCGCGAGCGCGGGTCCGAACCAGCCGAGGCCTTCGAGCCATTCGTCGCGCGACGCCGGGCTCGCGGCGGCCGCGGCCACGATCCGCTCGAACATCGGCTTGCCGCCTGCGGGCGCCGCGAGCACGAGCGCGATCGCGAGCTCGTCGGCGCGGATCGCGTAGGGCGCCCGCGCGAGCGCCCGCGCGACGAGCTGGCGTGCGGCGGCGATCGCGGGTCGGTCGAAGTGCTCGCCGGTGATGACGCCGGTGACTGCATCGCGCAGCGCGCGTTCGACCGGTGTCTGCGCGACCCAGAGCGCACGCCGGGTGAGCCGCCGGGCGAGCCGCGCCGCGAGCCACGCCCGCCAGCGTGGTGCCGCGGCATCGTCGACGACGTGATCGAGCTCGGCCGCGATCGCGAGGGCCGCGAGGTCGGCGTACGGATCGCGGGTCGCCACGAGCGCGACGAGCTCGGCGATCGCGCCGTGGCCCGCGAGCTCTCCCCGCTCGAGCGCCGCCGCGCGATCCTCGCCATCCGCGAGCTGCTCGGCGGGGACCGCGGGAGCCGCGCCACGGACCGGCGTCTTCCAGTGCACGTGGTAATAGCCGCGGCCGCCGGCGTTGCCGGTGATCCACGCCGGGCAGGTCGTGGCATCGAGCGCGAGCCGGGTGGTGCCGGTCGCGAGGATACAAGTACGGGTCGCGCCCGTGCGGCCTGCATAGCGCACGCACACCGGGACGCTCGCGTCACCGCGTGGCTCGATCGCGAGCGCGGGCATCATCGTCAGCGTCATGCCCGGTGTCGCGGGATCTGGGTCGCAGCGCAGCACGAGGTCGACGACCGGCGCGCCCGCGTGGTCGAGGTAGCTCGCGAATGCCTTCGCGATCGGCGTGCTGGTCGCGGTCGCGAGGGCGGCGACGAAGTCCGCCGCGACGGCCGACTGACCGCGCCGCATCCGCACGTAGGCGCGTACGGCCTGCCGAAACCGATCGGGCCCGACGAAGTCCTCGAACATCGCGATCACCGCGGCGCCCTTCTCGTACGAGATCGCGTCGAACGCCTCCTCGATGTCGTCATTCGACGTGATCGCGCGGCGCAGCGGTCGCGCACCAGGCTCGCGATCCGCGGCGAGTGCATGCGCGCGTGCGAGCTGTGTGCGGAGCGCCCCGTCGTCGAGCGGGCCGAGCGCGGAGGCGAGCTTGTCGTCGAACCATGTCGCGAACGCCTCGGACAGCCAGAGGTCGTCCCACCACGCGGGCGTCACCGCATTCCCGAGCCACTGGTGCGCGAGCTCGTGCGCGAGGAACCGGATGTGCCTTCGCAGGAACACCGGATCGTCCGGATCGCCGACGAGGGCACTGACCTCGAACGTGATGAGGCCCGGGTTCTCCATCGCGCCGAAGAACCGCGGCACCGCGACCAGATCGAGCTTCGGCCAGGGCAACGGCTCGTCGAGATACGCCTCGAGCGCGTCGACGAGCCGCGG
The DNA here is from genome assembly GCA_046590445.1 of Kofleriaceae bacterium. Taxonomy (GTDB): domain Bacteria; phylum Myxococcota_A; class Polyangia; order Haliangiales; family Haliangiaceae; genus JABFXX01. The sequence goes on along the minus strand of JBKJUF010000027.1, from coordinate 6,745 downwards.
CACCCAGACGAGTGCCGATGCCACGCGCTTGCGATCCGCGGGCGCGACCGCCAGGCGCAGCGGGATGCGCCCCTTGCCGATCACGCCGGCGTCGACGATCGCGAAGGGCCCGACCGCGATCGCGAGCAGGTACGTCGGCAGCCCGGCGAGCTCGACGAACCGGACCTCGCGCCGGTGATCCGCGAGCTCGTGCTCGCTCTCGATCGGCGCGTTGCCGATCACGGTCTGGCCGCGCGGCACGACCGCGGTCACGCGCCACGGCACCTTGAAGCGCGGCTCGTCGAAGCACGGCACGAAGCGTCGCGCGTAGGTTGCCTCCGCCTGCGAGTACAAGAACCAGCGCCCGCCGGTCCGCTGTCGAAACAGCCCTTCCTGCGCGTCGCCGACGTGTCCCTCGTACGCGAGCTCGAGCACGACCTCACCCGCCGGTACGACGCCACCGAAGCCAAACGCGCGCATCTCGTGCGCCCCGCTCGTCGCGATCGGCACGAGCTCGCCGCTGCGAGCGCCCGTATAGGTCGCTTTCGTGATCTCGAGCTCGTCGGCATGGAGCCACACGCGATCGGCCGGCGCGTCGAGCCGCACGCGGATCGTGACGCGCCCGGCGAACCGCTCGACCTCGGGATCGAGCTCGAGCCGCAGCTCGTAGCCGAGTGGCGTGATCGTTGCCGGCAGGCGTAGGCCCGGATCCGCCACGGTCGTTGCCACGCCAGCACCACGCGCGGTCATGCCCGCGGTCGCCGGCGTTGGCGGCGGCGCCGTCGTTGGTGACCGTGATCCCGAGCAGCTCGCGAGCCCGATCCACGCCGCGAGCGTCACGCGCATCGCTGGGGACGGTGTCAACCTTGTCAACCTTTGGCGTGCGGGCGCTGACGGTGTCAACCTTGTCAACCTTTGGCGTGCGGGGCCCGGGGACGGTGTCAACCTTGTCAACCTTTGGGGTCCGGCGGCGCGGGGGCCCGGGGACGGTGTCAACCTTGTCAACCTTTGGGGTCCGGCGGCGCGAATGGTTGACAAGGTTGACACCGTCCCCGTCCGAGGAGCGGACACGGACGGGTCAGCTGGTGACGACCGCGAGCAGGCGATCGGCATCGACCTGATCGCCGACCGCGACGTGCAGTGCGCGCACGGTGCCCGCGCCGGTCGCGCGCACGGTGTGCTCCATCTTCATCGCCTCGAGCACGACCAGCGCCGCACCGTGCACGACCACGTCGCCCGTGGTCACGAGGACCTTGACGACCTTGCCGGGCATCGGCGCGATCAGGCCGCCGGCGACCGTGCGTGCGCCGGGCTCCGCGAACCGCGGCTCCTCGACGAACGTGAACAGGGTGCCCTCGGAGAGCACCCAGGCTCGCGCGCCAGCACGGGCGACGCGCACGTTGCGGCGGTGACCGCCGTGCTCGACAAACCACAGCCGATCGCCGTCGAGCTCGTGGCGCGTGATCAGAGTCGGCTTGCCGCCAAGCCGAACCTCGACGCCGTCATCGACGACGCGATAGCCGAGCGAGACGTCCGAGTCGCCGAGCTTGAACGCGAGTGTCTGATCGGCGAACGGCACGTTGCGCCAGCCCGGCGGTGCGAGTGCATCGGCCGGCGCGCGCGTCGCGATGCCGTGGAGCGCGAGCCCGACGGCGGCGACCCGCACGCGGTCGAGTCCCGGCGCGCGCCCGGCGAGCTCGCCGGCGTGGGTCTCCAGGAAGTGAGTGTCGAGCTCGCCGGCGAGGAACGCGGGATGCGCGAGGATGCGCGCGAGCTGCTCGCGGTTGGTGACCAGCCCCGGCATCCAGGTCTCGTCGAGCGCACGCCGCAGCACCTGGGCGGCCTCGCGGCGCGTCGGTGCGTGCGCGATCAGCTTGCCGAGCATCGAGTCATAGTGAATGCCGACCTCGCTGCCGGCGACGACGCCGATGTCGGCGCGCACGGTCGGCGGGATCTCGACGGCGTGTAGCGTGCCGGCCGTCGGCAGGTAGTCGCGATCGGGATCCTCGGCGCACAACCGGACCTCGATCGCCCAGCCCCGCTGCGGTGGCGCCGCGTCGTAGCCGAGCCGTTCGCCACGCGCGATCCGGATCTGCTCGCGCACCAGATCGAGCCCGGTCGTCAGCTCGGTCACCGGATGCTCGACCTGCAGCCGCGTGTTGACCTCGAGGAAGTAGAACGCGCCCGTCGGGTCCGCAATGAACTCGACGGTGCCGGCGCCGACGTAGCCGACGGCGCGGCCAAGCTCGACAGCGGCCTTGCCCATCGCCGCGCGCCGCTCGGGATCGAGCGCGGGCGACGGCGCCTCCTCGACGACCTTCTGGTGGCGCCGCTGGATCGAGCACTCGCGCTCCCACAGGTGGACGACGTTGCCGTGGCTGTCGCCGAGGATCTGGATCTCGATGTGGCGCGGCCGGTCGACGTAACGCTCGAGCAGCAGCGTGTCGTCGCCGAACGCGGTCGCCGCCTCGCCGCGCGCGCGCTCGATCGCATCGGCGAGCTCGCCGGCATCCCGCACGATCCGCATGCCGCGACCGCCGCCGCCCGCCGAGGCCTTGACGAGAACCGGGAAGCCGATCTTCGCGGCCTCGGCGACCAGCGTCGGCGTCGTCTGATCGTCGCCGTCATAGCCCGGGACCGTCGGCACGCCCGCCGCGCGCGCGATCCGCTTCGCCGCCTGCTTGCGGCCGAGCTTGCCGATCACTTCGGCCGACGGACCGATGAAGATCAGGCCAAAGTCCGCGACCGCCCCGGCGAACCCGGCGTTCTCGCTGAGGAATCCATAACCGGGATGGATCGCGTGCGCGCCGGTCTGTCGCGCGGCATCGAGGATCGCGTTCGTCACGAGGTACGACTCGCGCGCCGACGGCGGGCCGATCCGCACCGCTTCGTCCGCGAACCGGACAAACGGCGCATCGGCATCGGCGTCCGAGTACACGGCGACCGTCGCGATGCCCATCTGCCGGCACGTGCGCATCACGCGGAGCGCGATCTCGCCGCGGTTCGCGATCAGGACCTTGTCGATGGCTCGCACCGCCGGAACGCTACCTCAGATCACGGGTCCACCCGCGCGCGCCACGCGGAAGATCCGCCGATGGCTCCGCGCGCCGACGCCACGCTCCATCGTCGTCGCAGCGGGGCGAGGTCTCACGCTGCTTTCACGGCGTGCGTACGGCATCTCGATTGCTGGGGATCGCTCGGTGGACCACGGTCGAGCATGACCACCAACACCGTGTTCCAGAAGCTCGAGCAAGGTGCCTCCGCGGGACTGCTCGCGACGATCCCGATGACCGCGGTGATGGTCGCAGCACAGCGCCTCGGCCTGCTCGGCAAGGCTCCGCCAGCGAAGATCACCGACGCGGTGCTCGACAAGGCAGACGTCGCCGCGCCGACCTCGGAGCGCCGGCTGCTGACTGCCCTCGCGCATTTCGGCTTCGGCGCCGCGACCGGAGCGCTGTACTCCGGGCTGCGGCCAGGACGACCGTCGCTGGGGCGCGCCGCGGTCGAGGGCATCGCGTTCGGGACCGCGGTGTGGGGCGCGAGCTACGCAGGTTGGGTGCCTGCGCTCGGGATCCTGCCGCCGCCATCCCGGGATCGAAAGGATCGCCAACTCACGATGGTAGTCGCGCACTGGGTGTTCGGTGCCGCCGTCGGGCTGATCGTCGCCGCGCGTCGACGCTGAGCTCGAGGCCGAAGCTCGGTAGCTCGTGCCGAGCGGCCGCGTGCATATGCCGCGGCCGCTATCAGGTAAGGTCGGCGCCATGCCGCGCTTCGCCACCACCGACGAGTACGAGGACCTCTTCGCGCTGGGGTACCCGCACCTCCGCCGGCTGATCTCCCCGCATCCTCACGAGGCTGACGCCGCTACGTGGGCAGCCAAGGTGCTCGACTCGAGCGACAGCGTCCACTACCACGTCGACTGGCCCGCCGAGGTCGCGTACCGCTTCGTGCGCGGTCTCGGCAAGGTCGGCGCGCACGGCATCGGGTTCACGACGAACAACGCGAAGTACGTCACGGCTGCACTGAAGGCGCTGGAGGTCGCCGGCCCGGTCAACGAGGCCGAGGGTCGTGCCCTCGCCGCGGCGCTCCTCGATCCCGAGCTGTCGCATTACACGTTCGCGGTCGTCCACGGCCTCTACCTGCTCGAGGCGATGATCGGCACGGCTGCGCTCGTCGACGCGGTCCTCTCGAAGCTCGAGGCGATGCCCGCGCTCCAGGACACCGACGCGACGAACGAGATCGCATACGCCCTCGGATTCTCGCTCCGCCGGCTCCCTGCCACCGAGCGAGCCGCGGCCGAGGCCCGCGTTCGCGAGCTCGTCGCGACGCGCCCTTCGAGCTACACGCGCGAGTTCCTGTCGTTCACCGTCGGCGGCCGCGCCGCCCTCGACGCGACCGATCGCCGCCTCGGCCTCTACTGCGTCCACTTCGCCGACGACCCCGCGTTGATCATCGAGCTTGCCCACGAGGGCTGTCACTTCTTCGACGCAAACCACGCCTACCAGGCGGGCGATGCCGTCCTCGAGCCGCTCGCCGAGCGTCTCCGCCAGATCGAGAAGTGGCGCAAGCCCTGGCTCGCCGAGGAGCTCTCGCATGTCGCCTCGAAGCGCGCCGCCGCGATCGTCGCCGATCTGCCCGCACCGAAGCAGCTTTCTGCGACGACGCCCGCAAAGCCCGCGAAGCCGGCGAAGCCGGCGAAGCCGGCGAAGCCCGCAAAGCCCGCAAAGCCCGCAAAGCCCGCAAAGCCCGCGAAGCCCGCGAAGCCCGCCAAGCCCAAGCCCAAGCTCGTCGCGAAGCCCAAGCCCAAGCCCAAGCCCAAGCCCAAGCCCAAGCCCAAGCCCAAGCCCAAGCCCAAGTCCAAGTCCGCTGCGAAGGCGAAGCCGAAAGCGCCGCCAGCGCGCGTAGGGGTCCTAGCAAGTCGTCGCGTTCGGCCTCAGTAGTCCGGTGCTGCCTTCGACCGCAGTGACGCTCAGTGCCTGAAGACGCCCCAGCTCGTCGTGCCCTGGAAGGGTCGCGAGTAGGCGGCGGACAGCGAGATCGCGAGGACGGTGCGGGTATCGCGCGGATCGATGATGCCGTCGTCCCACAGCCGCGCCGTCGCGAAGTACGGATCGCTCTCCTTGTCGATCATCGACTCGGTCATCGCCTTCATGACGCCGAGCTTCTGCTCGTCGACGGCCTCGCCGCGCTTGGCGGCGGCGTCGCGCTGGATGATGTCGAGCACGCCAGCGAGCTGCTTGCCGCCCATCACCGCGATCCGGTGATTCGGCCACGTGAACAGGAAGCGTGGCGCGTAGGCGCGGCCGCACATTGCATAGTTGCCGGCGCCGTAGCTCGCGCCCGTCATGATCGTGATCGCCGGGACCGTCGAGTTGGAGACCGCGTTGATGAGCTTCGCGCCGTGCTTGATGATGCCTTCCTGCTCGACCTTCTTGCCGACCATGAAGCCGGTGATGTTCTGCAGGAACACGAGCGGCACGTCGCTCTGGTTGCACAGCTCGATGAACTGCGCGCCCTTCTGGGCGCTCTCCGAGAGCAACACGCCGTTGTTCGCGAGGATGCCGATCGGGAACCCGTGGAGGTGCGCCCAGCCGCAGACGAGCGTCGGGCCATAGAGCGGCTTGAACTCGGAGAACCGCGAGCCATCGACGATGCGCGCGATCACCTCGCGCTGATCGAACGGCACCTTGACGTCGGGTGACGCGATGCCGAGCAGCTCCTCGGCCGGATACCTCGGCGGCTCGATCGGACGTGGCGTGGGCTGTGCGCCCTTCTTCCAGCCGAGGTGCGCGACGATCTCGCGGCCGATCCGGATCGCATCGCGCTCGTCGCGGGCGAGGTAGTCCGAGACGCCCGAGATCCGCGAGTGCATCTCGGCACTGCCGAGCTCCTCGTGGTTCGTGTCCTCGCCGATCGCCATCTTCACGAGCGGCGGACCGGCCAGATAGACCTGCGCCTGCTTCTCGACCATCACGACGTAATCGGACATCCCGGGGATGTACGCGCCGCCGGCCGTCGAGCTGCCGAACACGAGGCAGATCGTCGGGATCCGCTGCTCCGAGCGCTGCGTCAGATCGCGAAATCCACGCCCGCCAGGCACGAAGATCTTCGACTGGTTCGGCAGATCCGCACCTGCGGACTCGATCATCGAGATCGCGGGCAGCCGGTTGTGGGTCGCGACGTCCGAGAGCCGCCCGGACTTCCACGCCGACAGCTCGCTGATCGCGCCACCCTTGACGGTCGACTCGCTCGCGGTGATCAAGCACTCGACGCCGGAGACCCGGCCGATGCCACCGACGAGGCTCGCCCCCGCGGCGTGACCCGCGACGTCCTTGCCCGCGAGCGGGCACAGCTCGAGGAAGTACGAGTCGCGATCGAGCACGAGCTCGATGCGCTCGCGCGGGAGCAGCTTGCCGGCCGCCTTGTGCCGGCTCGTGTACTTCTCGCCGCCACCCGCGGTGGCCTCGACGAGCGCCGCGCGCAGCTTGTCGACCGCGATCCGGTTCGCCGCGTCGTTCGCGCGGAACTCGTCGCCGCTCGGAGCGATGCGGGTCGCGATGACCGGATACGCTTGCTCGTCGGCGATGGGCATCGGCCACGCGAATGTAGCCGGGTCGATGTATGTTCGGAAGTGCATGGCGAACGTGATCGAAGAAGCCAAGTCGGGCCGGGCGAGCTGCCGGACGTGCAAGCAGACGATCGCCAAGGGCGAGCTCCGGCTCGGCATGGAGGCCGTCACCCAGTTCAGCGACACGCCGAGCCTGCA
>JBKJUF010000571.1:0-5614 GCA_046590445.1 Kofleriaceae bacterium | reverse complement strand
CTGCTTCTCGATCGCGCCGAGCGCGACGTCGATGGCCTTGTCACGGGCCTGGTTGCCGGCTGCGGTGGGCGCCGAGGTTTGGACGAGGCTGGGCGCTCCCAGTTCGCTCTTGTTGCTGTTGTTGTTGGCCATCGTTGTCGCGCTCCCTCTTACTGATCGTCTTGGCGATCGTCGTGGTTGTGTCCGCGCGGCCACCCGTCATCGGTCTCGATCTGATCTCTGACCTGCGCCCCGAGTGACTCGCCGGTTCGCTTTGCTGCGTCCAGCTGTACTGCGGGCGTCTGACGTTCAGAGGCTCCAAAACCGGCTTCCCGAGCTGTTTTGAAGGCAATTCGATGAATCTCTCGATAGACCGACCCAGCTGATTTCGTTTCGCTTTCATACAGCGTCACGGCATCGACTCGGGTATCACCGAACATTTGTTCAGCTAGCGGTAACACGAGGTCGCGAACCGCGCGAGTTTCGCGCAACCGGCCGAGCGTCACGTGCGCGTGAAACGGCCGGCGTTCGGCGGCGAAGCCGAGCGCCTCGCAGGCTCGCTCGATCCGGCCCGCGAGCGCCGTGAGCGCGCCGCTGCCGTCCTCGACACCTGCCCACAGCACGCTCGCCTTCTCGAGGGCTGGGAAGCCGCCGAGCCGGGCCACTCGCAGCGTGAGCTTCGGGGTCTCGGCGGCCGCGGCGATCAGCGCATCGCGGATCGGGCCGATCGTCGCCTCGCGCGTCCACCCGAGGAATTTGAGGGTCACGTGATAGTTGACGGGCGCGACCCACCGGACGTCGACACCGGCGTCACGCGACCGCCGCGCGAGGGTCTCGGCGGCGCCGGCCAGGGCATTGGCGGTCGCAACCGCGACGGGGATTCCGACGAACAGGCGCTTGCCGTCACGCACGGGGCTCGGCGCGGGGCTTGGCACGGGATCGGGACCTCGTTCGCTCACTTGCGCTCTCCCATCATCAGTTTGCTTCGCTCGAGCTCACGCCGCAGCTCGAGTGGCGAGCGCTCGGGGGTGTTCGCCGGGGGGGTCGCGGCGTCGATCATCGCGAGCGCCCACCACGCCGACAGCGTGCGGACCTGATCGCGGCTGCCAGGCCAGCTCAGCTTGCGGGTCGCGAGCGCGAGCGCGCTGCCGGTACGCTGCGCGAGCGCGAGCCAGACCGTACCGACCGGCTTGTCGGGCGTGCCGCCGTCGGGGCCGGCCACGCCGGAGATCGCGACGCCGAGATCTGCGCCAAGGCGCTCGCAAACACCACGCGCCATCTCGACGACAGTCTCCTCACTGACCGCACCGTGCGCAGCGAGCGTCGCCTCGCGGACCCCGAGCTGGCGCACCTTCTCGGCGTTCGAGTAGACGATTGCACCGCCGAGGTATGCCCGCGAGCTGCCGGGGCGCTCGGTCAGCAGCGCGCCGACGAGCCCGCCGGTGCACGACTCGGCGGTCGCGACGGTCAGCCCGGTCTCGAGCAGCCGGCGGACCGTGCGGGCGACGAGGGTCTCCTCGCCCGTGCCGTAGAGATAGGGCCCGAGCCGCTCGCGAAGCCCGGCGTCGAGCGCGTCGAGCTGGGTCGTCGCCGCCGCGGGGTCGCGGTCACGGACGACCAGCTTGACCAGGATCTCGGGAAACTTCACCTGGTAGTGGATCGTCGCGCCCGGCACACCGTCGACGAGGCCGCGGCAGGCCTGCGAGATCTGCGACTCGCCACGGCCGAACACGCGATAGATCCGGCGGGCGACCCGCTCGACGTCACCGCGCGCCTCGCGCAGCTCGGCGAGCCGCGCCACCAGCCCACCGTCGAGGATCGCGGCGATCTCGCGCGGAAACCCGGGCAGGAAGACCACCGGGACTCCACGGATCGGCACCTCGAAGCACGGCGCGAGCCCGGCTGGATTGCCGTGGACGCGTGCCCCTGCCGGGACCCGGACCTGGCGGAGCTGGATCTCGGTGACCGGGATTCGGCCCGCGAAGACGGCCTCTAGCCGGTTCCGGGAGGGCTCGTCGATGACGATTTCTGCGCCCACCAGCCGCGCCGCGACCGCGACGGTCAGGTCGTCTTCGGTCGGTCCCAACCCACCTGAACAGACGACGACATCGGCGCGGGCGACCGCACGTGTCAGGGCCTCCGCGATGTCGGCTTCCTCGTCGCAGCAGCTCGTCATCCACCGGGTGGTGATATCGAGGTCCCAGAGACGTGCGGCGAGGGTCGAAGAGTTGGTGTCGATGATCTCGCCACGGCACAGCTCATCGCCTATCGTCAAGATCTCTGCGCGCACCGCGCGGACCATAGCGCGAACACACGGCGCTGCGGTTGACGCGCCGTGCATGCACTGCCTATGATTTCGTTGCGACGCGAGGGTGTGGCTTTCGTGATCACGTATTCCCTGGGCACATGAAGATCCGCTACGCCGCCAAGACTGACGTGGGCATGAAGCGGACCCACAACGAGGATTACTTCTCGTTGATCGAGGACGAGCAGCTCTTCCTTGTCGCCGATGGCATGGGTGGTCATGCCTCCGGCGAGGTCGCGTCGAAGATGGCCGCCGAGACCATCGGCGAGTTCTATCAGCGGACGCGCGAGGACGAGGACGCGACCTGGCCCTACAAGATGGACCGCTCGCTCTCGTACATCGAGAATCGGCTCGTCTGCGGCATCAAGCTCGCGAACCTCCGGATCTTCGAGACCTCGAATCGCGACCTTCGCTACAAGGGCATGGGCACGACGATCGTCTCGACGCTGGTGTCCGGCGACAAGATCTACGTCGGCCACGTCGGCGACTCCCGCGTCTATCGCGTCCGCGAGGGTGGGATCGCGCAACTCACGCGCGATCACTCGCTGCTCGAGGACTACAAGGAAGCCAAGCCGGACATGACCGAGGAGGAAGAGCGGAACTTCCCCCACAAGAACGTGATCACGCGCGCCCTCGGCATGCGCGAGACCGTCCAGGTCGACATCCGCAGCCACCAGATCAAGAGCGGCGATGTCTACATCCTGTGCTCCGATGGTCTGTCGGGCATGATCGTCGACGAGCAGATCGGTCAGATCGCGTCGAACGCGAAGAGCCTCGAGCGAGCGGTCGCCGAGCTCGTCGACGCAGCGAACCGCAACGGCGGCACCGACAACGTCACGACGCTGCTGCTGCAGTGTCTCGCGGCGTAGCTCGTGACCTACCAGATCACCGGCGGCACGCTCACCGTGAAGGCGCGGTCGCGCGTCCACGACACGACCACGGTGTGGAACAAGATCACCGGCGAGGTCGATGCCGATCCCGACACGCTGCCGACCGCCGGCGCGAAGGCGACGTTCGCCGTCGACATGACCGCGTTCGATGCGGGGGACTTCCTCAAGAACCGAAAGCTCCGCAAGGACTTCGCGATGGAGGCCCATCCAACGGCGACGTTCGAGCTGCGGAGCGTGCGCGATGTCGTGCGCGACGGCCCGACCTTCAAGGCCACCGCCGACGGCGTGCTGAAGTGGCGCGGCAAGGAAGTCATGGTCACGCTCGCGGGCCAAGGTAAGCTCGACGTTGTGAGCCTCGAAGCAACCGGCACGTTCGAGCTCGACATCCGCAAGCTCGGCCTCGCGGCGCCGCGCTTCCTGATGATCAAGATGGAGGACGAGGTCGCGATCGAGGTCGCGATCAAGGGCCGAACGTGAAGCGAGTCGGCGGACGCCGACGAGCAGGGCGCAGCGCGCTCGTGGTGCTCGGGCTGGTCGCGATGGTCGTGCTGCTCGTCGCGTGCGAGGGCCGCAAGCCGGAGCCGTCCGGGATCGGGCGCTGGCGGTTCACGAAGTCGGTCAAGGCCGATGCGAAGGACGGCGTCTGCCAGCCGACCGAGCTCACCGATGGTCGCAAGGCGACGTGGTGCTTCGCGCTGCCGCCGTACAAGGTCGCGAATCGTACGGCCGACGTCGATCTTTACTTCAACGGTACCGCCGACGACTCGCCGCTGATCGAGATCCAGCTCAAGATTCGCGGCTGCGTCGAGGACGATCTCGATCGGTGGATGCGCTCGGTGTTCGGCCCGCCGATCGAGACCAACCCGACGCGTGGCTACTGGAAGAACTCGTTCATGTGGGCGGCCGCGATGATGCCGAGCGAGCCTGGCCGCTGCCTCGTCCACCTGCTCCCACTGTCCGAAGCCGCCGAGATCGCCCGGATCAAGGCGCGATAATCACGGCCGGATGCAGAGCTCGTGGGCTCGCCCACACATCTGACATCGCGTGCACAAAACGCACGTTGACCCGTCGAGGGGCCCTCACTACGGTCACGCCTCCACTTCGCAAGGTGATGGCAAATGTCGAAGAAGCTCGCTGCATGTGCATTGATCGCGTTCGTTGGTTGCGCGTCGACGGATGAACCGGACGCCAGCCAGAGCGCTCGTCCGGGCGCCAAGTGCGGCACCCGCCAGCCGACCGACGAGGAGATGTCCGGCGCGACCGCGCTCGAGCGCGTGACCGGTGCGCAGCTCACCGCGGGATCGGTGACGATCCCGGTCTACTTCCACGTGATCACCAGCGGCAACAACGGCAACGTGAGCGATGCGCGGATCGCCGCGCAGATGAAGACGCTGAACGATTCGTTCGCCGGCGTCACCGGCGGTGTCAACACGGCGTATCGGTTCACGCTCGCCGCGACCACGCGCACCGACAACGCGACCTGGTACACGATGGGCTACGGCTCGACGGCCGAGCGCGAGGCCAAGGCGGCGCTGCGCCAGGGCGGCGCGAACGCGCTGAACGTTTACTCCGCGGGCATCGGCGGCGGCCTGCTCGGCTGGGCGACGTTCCCGTCGGACTATCGCAAGAAGCCGTCGAACGATGGCGTCGTCGTGCTGAACGCGTCGATCAACGGCGGCAACGCCGTGCCGTACAACGAGGGCGACACCGCGACCCACGAGGTCGGTCACTGGATCGGCCTCTACCACACGTTCCAGGGCGGCTGCTCGAGGCGCGGCGATCAGGTCAGCGACACGCCGGCGGAGCGCGGCCCCGCCTACGGTTGCCCGGCGCCGGGTAGCGTCGACACCTGCTCGGGTGAGGGCGCTGACCCGACCGAGAACTTCATGGACTACACCGACGACGCGTGCATGTACGCGTTCTCGGATGGTCAGGCCGCGCGGTCTGACTCGCAGTGGCTCCAGTACCGCGCGCCGTAAGCGCGAAGTGGCCAGCTGCTGCGCAGCTCGCGCGGCAGCGGCAGCGGCAGCTCAGTTCGTCGAGGCGAAGTCGGCGTCGAACTGCTGCTGGATCACGGCGACCGGTGCCGGCTCGAACACGAAGGCGCCGACCTCGCGATTCTTGGTCAGCGCGGTCTGGCTGAAGTTCTCCGAGCCGACGAACGCGACACCGTCGGCGATGATCAGCTTCGCGTGCAGGTACCACGTCCCCGCGTCGTGCACCGGGATGCCAAGGCCCACGAAGTACGCGCGAACGTCCGCGTTGTCCATCGTGCCCTCGAGGATGATGCGCACGTCGACGCCGCGCTGCTTGGCGGCGCCGATCGCGTCGCGCACCGTCATCTCGGAGATGTAGATCGCCTCGACGTCGAGCGTGGTCTTCGCGCCCTCGATCAGCTCGACGATGCGCTGCTTCGCCTCGTCGTCTCACCGAACAATGC
>JBKJUF010000389.1:0-2542 GCA_046590445.1 Kofleriaceae bacterium | reverse complement strand
CACCGGCACGGCCACGCCGTCTTGATAGAACTTCCGCTCGTTGATCACCGTGAGCAGCGAGTTCAAGATCGCCGAGCTCGCCTTGAAGATCTCGTCGAGGAACACCAGGCGCGCGGTCGGCAGCTTGCCGCGATCGCGCCGCAGGTAGCGGCCGGCGCGGAGCTCGGCGATGTCGATCGGCCCGAACACTTCGGACGGCTCGGTGAACCGCGTCAGGAGATACTCGAAGTACTCGCCGTCGGGGATCTTGAGGGCGTCCTTGAACTTGATGACGAGGTCGCTCTTCGCGGTGCCGGGCGGCCCGACGAGGAGCAGCGGTTCCTGCGCGACCGCGGCGACGCACATCAGATCGATCAGCGGCTGCTTGGCGACGAAGAACCGGCCGAGAGCCACCCGGAACCGGTTGATGCGGTCGCGGAGCTGCGAGGCCTCGCGCGCGAGCTCGTCGGCGCCGGCGCCCGAGGCGCGATCGACGGAGTCGGTGGTGGCAGGGACGGTGACGCTCACGTGGGACCTCCGAGATCGCGGTGCAGACGGCGGCGGATCAGATGCTCGTCATCCTCGACAAACCGCCGGCCGGCCTCGCCGAGCGCGAGATCATCCGAGGTGATGCCGACGACGAGGGACTCGACGAAGTGCAGGACGGACAGGCAGTAGTGACTGTTGGTACCGAAACTGTCGGTGATGTCGCGCAGCTGACCGGCCAGCTCGGTGATACCGCCGAGCGCGTGCCCGAGCGGCGCCTGCGAGTACGCCTGCGCGAGCGCGCGCGTCAGCTCGAGCCGCGCGGTCAGCGTCATGCTCTCGCCGAGCGCCTTGCGTGCGTGATCGAGGATCGGCAGGGCGCGCGCGGTATCGCCGAGGAACGCGAGGCCACCGGCGAGTGCGAGTCGTGCGCGCAGGTTCGTCGTCGAGCTCGCGAGGTGGGTCTCGACGTCCGCGAGCAGCTCGGCGATCTCGTTTCGCAGGCCGATCCGGCGCAGCGCGCGCAGGCTCTGGTCGAGCACGCGGTCGAGCTCGTTGCCGGGGACCACGCGGACCGCCGTGCCGAGCGCCTCGAGCAGATCGGGCACCAGCTCGGTGCGCCCGAAGTGGCCGGCGACGACGAGCGCCTCGGCGTAGAGCACGGCGCGCCGCGGCTCGGGCAACGTGGCGATCACCGGCCACGCACGGAGCAGGATCGGCGCCGCGTGGGCCTCGGGTAGCTCGAGCAGCACGTCGAAGCAGCCATCGAGCAGCCGCGCCTTGTCGGTCTCGTCCGAGCGCGCCGCGGTCTCGACGAGTCGCGCCACTTCCTTGGCGCGCATCGCGACGTCGGTCAGCGCGCGCAGCGCCGCGAACTCGGGTCCGCGCGCGTCGTGCTGCTTCTTGCTGAACGCGCCGATCGCATCCGGGCGCTCGAGGGGCTCGAGGATCCGCGATGCCTCACGGAGGCGATCGACCTTGTAGCGCGCCACTCGGTCGAGGGCCGCGAGCTGCGCGCCGAGCACGTCGGGCAGCGGCGTCTCGGGAGCCTGACCGGCGATCGCCTGCTCGACGCGGGCCTCGAACGCGGCGACGAGGTAGGCGTGCACCGGATCGGTCAGCCCGGCCTGCAACGCGGTGCGGGCCTGCGCCTCGAGGGCACGGGCACGCTCGTGCTGGCCGATCCGCGCGTAGCCGTGGGCGAGCTGGAGATCGACGTACGCGCCGGTGTGCGTGGCGGGCGCCTCGACCGGCGAGCGCTTGCGCCGCGTCGTCGCGATCTTCTCGCGCAACCGATCGAGCGCAGTCGTCAGCTGCTCGCCGCTCGCGTTGCCGAGCGCGCCGCTGCGCCCCGCGAATCGCAAGAACGCCGGCAGCTCGCGCTCGACCGGCAGGCCGCCGGCGAGCCGGGCAAGGATCCGATCGCGCGTCTGGGCGAGCCCGAGCGTGTCGCCACCGGCGAGCTTCGCGAGCCCGACGCGTGCGAGCCACAGCGAGCGCGCATCGAGCTCGGCATCGTGATCGTCGAGCCAGCGCGAGACCCGGTGTGGATCCTTGGCGACCGGCGTTGGCGCGCGTGCAGCGATCGCGGCGACCCGGCGGACCTCGTCGGAGCCCGGCGACCGTTCGCGAATCGCGGCATCGAGTGCGGTCGCGATCGACGCCCCTCCGAGATCCGCCGCGATCCAGGTATCGAGGCGCTCATCGGCGGCCTTGCCGCTCAGCTCCCACACCGCGCGCGCGAAGCAGAGTCCGGCGTCACGCCGGCGACCGAGCCGGACGTAGGCGCGGCCGAGCCGCTCGAGCAACTGCAGCCGCTCCGGTGCGTCGGCGGGCGCGTCGAGCGCGACGAACTCGGACTCGAGCGCCGACAGCTCGACGTCGATGGCGACCTCCTCGACCTTCACGGTCTCGGAACGCGGCGCCCGTGGCGCGGACTCGGCGATCGCGGTCGGCACCGCGACCGGCACCGGTGGTGGTGCGACCGGCCGCCGGCGGCTCGCACGCGCGCGCTTCGGAGCGTCATCGTCGGCGTTGCCGCGCTCCGCCGGTGGCGCCGATGCCCACTCGAGGCCGG
>JBKJUF010000386.1:0-2651 GCA_046590445.1 Kofleriaceae bacterium | reverse complement strand
CCTTCACCTCCGGATCGAGATCGAGCTTGAACCGCTGGAGGAGCTTCGTCGCGCGATCGAACATCGCGTAGTGGTCGACGAGGCCGCGCCTGGTCGGCTCCTGGCCGAGGAAGATGTTCTCGGCGACGCTCATCTCCGGGACCATCGCGAGCTCCTGGTAGATGACGGCGAGCCCGTGCGCCTCCGCATCCTTGGTGCTGCGGAACGTGACCGGCTTGCCCTCCATCAGCAAGCGTCCGTCGTAGGAGCCCGCCGGATGGATCCCCGACAGCGTCTTGATCAGCGTCGACTTGCCGGCGCCGTTCTCGCCGCACAGCGCGTGGATCTCGCCCGCCCGCAGATCGAACGTGACATCGCGCAGCGCGGTCACCGCGCCGAAGCGCTTGGTGATCTTCTCGGCCTGCAGGATGGGCGTGGTCACGGGCGAGCTCGGTGTGCTCAGGGAGTAGCGATGCCGCGGTAGATCGCTTCCTTGCTGTGGAAGCCGTCCTTGATGACCGTCGCCTCGAGGTTCGACTTGTCGACCGCGACGGTGTCGAGCAGGATCGCCGGCACCTCGATCGTGCCGTTGTGCTGCGACGTGCGCGCGATCACCGGCTGACCTCGCGCGAGGCGGACGGCGGCCTCGGCGGCCTTGCCGGAGAGCTCCTTGAGCGGCTTGTAGATCGTCATGGTCTGCGTGCCCGCGGCGATCCGCTGCATCGCGGCGAGCTCGGCGTCCTGGCCGGTGACCAGCACCTTGCCGGCGATGCCTTCCTCGGTGAGCGCCTGGATCGCGCCGCCGGCGGTGCCGTCGTTGGCCGCGAGCACGGCCTCGAAGTCGCGGCCGTGCGCCGTGATCGCGGCATTGACGATCTTCTTGCCGTTCTCGGGCTTCCACTCCTCGGCCCAGTCCTCGTGGATGACCTTGATGTCGCCGCGGTCGAAGTACGGCTTGAGGATCTCGTCCTGGCCGGCCTTCAGCACCTTCGCGTTGTCATCGGTCGGCGCGCCGTTGATCCGGATGATCCGGCCCTTGCCGTCGGGGAGCCGCTTGACGAGCCACTCCGCCTGCTGCTGGCCGATCCGGAGGTTGTTGAAGCTGACGTAGAGATCGATGTTCGACTCGCGGATCATCCGGTCGTACGCGATCACCGGGATGCCGGCCTTGTGGGCGATCTCGACGGCGCGCGCCATCGTCTTGCTGTCGTGCGGCACGATCACGATCGCGCGCACGCCGCGGCTGATCAGCGCCTCGATGTCCTGCATCTGCCGGGTGTCGTCGCTGTTCGCAGATTGCACGAGCGCGGTCGCGCCGAGCTCCTTGACCTTGGCGACGAACAGATCGCGATCGGCCTGCCAGCGCGCCTCCTTGAGGGTGTCGAGCGAGAGCCCGATCAGGAGCTCGCCGCCCTTGTCGGGGCCCGCGCGGCCGCTGCTGGCATCGCCGCGGGCGCGCGCGAGCACGAGCCCGATCAGGACAGACAGCACGAGCGAGATGGTCATGATGACTGTACGAGCGTTCACCCCTCGGTCGTATCCGTTGAATGCCGCGTGTTACAAGGAGCGCCGACCATGATCCGCCGGATGTCCGCGCTTCGCTGGGTGATGGCCGGCTTCGCGCTCGCGGGCGTCTGGTTGTTCGCCTGCGAGGCGTGGCGGGAGTCGGATCCGGTCGGGCTCGCGGTGCTGGTCGCCACGCACGGCGTGCTGCTCGGAGTCGCGTGGCACGCGATCGTCAAGCCGGCGGACCCGCGGGCTGCCATCAAGGGCGCGCTCGGACTCGCTGCCGCGTTGATCGCCGTCGACGTCGCGCTCGACCTCGCGAGCCCGTACCCACGCCGGTTTGGCTTCGTCCCGTGGGAAGCCGCGCGGACCGCGACGCTGGTGGCGGGGTTCTGGCTCGGCGCATTGGTTGCGGCTGCGGGCGTGCCGCGGTGGTGGCGGCCGACCGCCGGTGTCGTGTGCGCAGCGTCGCTGCTCGTCGCGGCACTCGTCCCCGGCGCGATGGCGTACCTCGCGATCGACGGCAGTCGCGACCGCGCTGCACCGGCGGATGCGGCGCTCGTGCTCGGCTTCGCGCTCGCGAACGACGGCACCGCGCGGCCCCAGCTCGTCGGCCGCATGGAGCACGCGATCGGGCTCGTCAAGCGCGGCACGGTCCCGCGCCTCGTGCTGTCGGGAGGCGTTGGCAAGGCGGGGCACACCGAGGCGAGCGTGATGCGCGACCTCGCGCTCGCGGCCGGCGTGCCGGCCGAGGCGCTGATCCTCGACGAGGACGCGCGCTCGACGATCGAGAACTTCGCGTGCGGTCGCCCGCTGCTCGAGCGCCTCGGCGCGCGCGGCGTCCTGCTGGTCACCGAGCCGTGGCACATGACGCGCGCGATGCTGCTGGCCCGCCGCCACGGCCTCGACCCGCTGCAATCGCCGTCGTCCAGTGCGATCTGGCGAAGTCCGCGTCACGCGGGATACTGGCTGTTTCGCGACGCCGTCGCCTACGTTCGCGAGCGAGCCCGCGACTCGTATGCGAAGCCCGGCGTGTGCGCCGCGCGCGTGTGCGAGGGCTGTCGGACGTTCTGACCGAGACTGGCATCGCCAGCCATGTCGCCAGCCGCGTCGACAGCCGCAGGGGCGTCGCCAGGGCGTGGGATGAGGGATGAGGGATGAGGGAT
>JBKJUF010000227.1:0-7848 GCA_046590445.1 Kofleriaceae bacterium | reverse complement strand
TGCACATGGCGCTGCTCTCCGATACCGGCACCGCGTTCGAGACCGAGTTCGTGCGCGAGCGGCACCTGCGCGCATCGGTCGGCGGGGCGCTTCGCGTCGACGCGTTCTTCGGCTACTTCGTGCCCGGCACGTTCGAGCTCGGTTACGCGCGCGGCCTGACCGAGGGCGGTGTGTCCGAGACCTGGTTGATGCTGACGGGGAGCTTCTGACGGTGAGCGAACGCGAAGACGCGGCGGTCGACGAATCGGCAAGGCACGCGAATCGGGCGAATGTCGCCGGCGAGGTCGCGATCGATGTCGCCCGGGAGCTCGCCGAGCCGGTGCGGTCGCTGCGCGATCGACTCGGCCTCGTCGTCGATCACCTCGAGCGACACGTCGCGACCGCGACGGGCCCGACGCCGTATCCATGGCGCTCGCTCCAGGCGCTGCGGCAGGACCTCGCGAGTGCGTACCTCGAGGCCACGACGCTCGCGCGCCGCCTCGACGAGCTCGATCGCGCGCTCGATGCGGAACCGCCCGGTTGGTTCGATCTCGCCGCTGCCGTCGACCTCGGGCTGCGACTCGCGGGCCACCATCTGCTCGGCAGCGGGGTCGCGCCCGACCTCGAGATCCTGATCGACCTCGGTCACACGCCGCTCGTGCGTGGCACCCCCGGCACGCTCTCGCTGGTCGTCGCGCAGCTCGTGGCCGTGTGCGCCGGCTCCGCACGGGACCTCCCCGGCAGTGCGCTCAGCGTCCGGACCTTCGTCGATGGTGGCAGCGCGG
Organism: Kofleriaceae bacterium; assembly: GCA_046590445.1. Lineage (GTDB taxonomy): Bacteria > Myxococcota_A > Polyangia > Haliangiales > Haliangiaceae > JABFXX01. The sequence goes on along the minus strand of JBKJUF010000227.1, from coordinate 7,084 downwards.
TCGTGTCGATCGCCGATAACGGCAGCGGCAGCGCGCGCGTCGACGGGCTCGGCGATCTGGCGCGCCACATCCTCGCTCCGTGGGGCGCGTCGATCGATGCAGCGTCGGCGCACGGCCAGGGCTGCGCGTTCGAGCTCCGCCTCATCACGGTCCCGGCGTAGCGGATCGCATACTGGCGCCGCATGTGGACGGCTGGGCCACCTCGCCCGACAAGCCGACCACGCTGTGCGCGTTCCGCTCGTAGTGCTTGGAGGTTATCGGCGCGATGCGGGTAACCTCAACATCGACGGGTGCGTCAAGATCGAGGGCTCGGCCATCGGTCAGGTCGGCGTCTCGGTCACGCTCGGCACGCTCTCGGTGACCTTCGAGTCGTGGATCGCCAAGGATGGCGAGCCCAACGAGTACGTTGGCTTCACGCCCGTCGACGATCCGCCGCCCCACCACCCGTGAACGATCCGCCGCCGCCGCCGTCGGGCGACGAGCCGCCGCCGTGCGAGCCCACGTGAGCTGAATCGTCTCTCGAGGCTTCACCCGAAGCCCCGACGGTGATCGCCCCCCATCGAGCGGAGCACCACCGGAGCGCCCGACGCCGCCGGTAACCCCGGCGGCGTTTTTCGTGCGTCCGTCGAGCGCATGCGGACGGGCGATTCCGGTGGTCGGGTAGCGTGGGGAGGCGCCGGTCAGCGGCCGGCCGTGTGTCCCGACCACGACTCGTAGTCGGCGATTCGCTTCGAGAGCAGCGTGACGTCCTCGCCCTGCGCCGCGCGCTCCTCGGCGGCGACGACCAGGAGGCCCATCGCCGCCTGCAGCAGGCGTCCACCAGTCAGCGGAAGGTTCGCGCCGCGTAGCGCGTACTCGCGAACCTCGCCGATCCGGAACGCGACCTGGCCGACCTGCAGGTACTCGCCTCGCAGGAAGCACAGATCACTGCCGACGAGCAGCGCGTGCTCGAGCTCGCGGCGCGCCGAGGCCTCGCCCTTGCCCTCGGCCTGCGCACGCATGCGGCGCTTCGCGTCCTCGTAGACCTCGGGGCGCGTGATCGGCGCGTCGCGCGTGTAGGGCGCGAGCTGCTCGGCGATCCCCTTCGCGGCTTCCGGTCCATCGGCGACGTGAAGCGCGACCTCGAGATCACCGAGCGCGAGGAGCAGATCACGGCTGCGCGAGCGGCGACGCGCCTCGCTGAACCGCTCGTGCGCGAGATAGGCGAGGCCCGCGCACGCGAACACGCCACCGGGCACGATCGAGAGCGCCGCAGCGGCGACGCCGGCGGTCGCGATGCCAGACCACACGAGCGGGCTCGTCGGCGAGCGGCCGATCAGCTCGACGCGATCGAGCAGGCGCGCGTCGAGCCGGATGATCGGGTTGCCGGGCGGTGCGATCACGAGCCACGCACCATCGACGCCGATGCCGCTGCGCGGCAGCAGGCGCGCGCGATCGATCGTGCCCGGGACAACGTCCATGGTCATCCGAGATCGACGACGCCGACCTCGGCGAGGTGAGCGAAGGCGAGGAGAGCCTCGGCGTCGCGCCCGCCGGCCGAGCGCACGAGCGAGAGCAGATCCCAGCGCCCGTCGATGCGATTCGCGAGCTCGACCTCTGCGGTCGTGAGTCCGAGGTCGGTCGACGCACTGGGTTCGAGCTCGCGGAGCCGCCGCGGCACCCGGTGTCTCGAGAGCAGCCGCTTCGCGACCTCGGCGACGCGCGCACGCTCGATCGATGCGAACGTCTTGCGGACCTCGGCATTGCTCGGATCCTGGTGAAGCGCCTGCGTCGCCATCGCGAGCGCACCCGCGCGATCGCCCTGACGTAGGCGGCCGCGCGCACCGGCGGCGAGCTCGACCGCCGAGTTCGTGCGCTCGCGGTAGCGGCGATCGACGGTGAGCGTGCCTGACTCGACCATACGCGCGAGCGCGTCGAACGTGGAATAGCGCTCGCCCGCGAACGCGGCCGCGATGTCCGCGGCGCTCCGGCGATCCGCGGCGAGTGACCAGAGCCGCGCGAGATCGATCACCTCGCTGGTGCCAGCCGCCGGCGGCGTGATCGCTGGCGGCGCGTAGAACAGCACGTCATCGGCGCCGAGCACGTGCATGACCTCGCGCATGCGGTGCATGCGGCGGCGCGCGATCGTGAGGCAGATCTCGATCGGCAGCTGCGCGTTGACGCCGGTCGCCGGCGTCTGTGCCTTCGGCACGATGTCGAAGGTGCCTTCACTCCACGTGCACACGTCGGTCACCGTCTCGCGGATCTTGGTGGCGAGGATGTCGACCAGATCGTGCTCGCTGATCAAGCCGGCCATCAGCAGGACCTTGCCCAGCGGCACACCGGTCTCCGCGCGGGTCTCCAGTGAATCTGCCAGCGCGCGGTCGACGACCAGGCCCGAGCTCACGAGGATGACTCCGAGTTGCTCGTCGCGCCGGTTCGAGCTTGCCCACACGATCGTGCCGTCGTCGACCACGAGGCTGCGTACGGTGCCTCGGCGCTCGAAGGTGACGGGGCCCGAAAGCTTGCGCCGGCCGACCCACTCGAGCACGTCCTCGGCGGGCATCGTGCTCAGCGCGCCGCGCACCGACATCTAGGGCCTGCCTCGACGCACCATGGGTCCCACAGCATAGCGGAAGATCGTGGGCCGGGATTTCCGGGCGCGGGAGATCGGTTATCTTGTCACCAATGGCCGACGACCCGTCGAAGAAAGACCTCCCCACGGCCAGCGTGGTGCCCCCGAAACCCGAGCGCGGCGGCATCGTGATCGACCCGACCGTGCTCGTGGCCGGCAGCCTCGTCGCGCTCATCGGGGTCGGCGTGCTCGCGGTATTCTTGTGGATGGTCCCCGGCGCGGCGGCGCGCGAGGCGGTCTCGGCGTGTCGCGGCATGCGCGGCTTCGAGCGGGTCAACCCGGCGCTGTGCCCGGCGGGCCAGCCCTGCAACTTGCCGGTACCAGCTCCTGACTTCACGGCAACCGACCACCAGGGCAAGCCGGTGAAGCTCTCGGACTTCCGCGGCAAGGTCGTGCTCCTCAACTTCTGGGCGTCGTGGTGCGGCGTCTGCAAGACCGAGAAGCCCTCGCTCGCCGGCACCTCGGGTGATCTCGGCGGTGATGACTTCGTGGTGGTCTCGCTCGCATCGGATCGCGCATGGAGTGACGTGCTGGTCGCGACGATCCGCGCGCTCGCGCCGCACGCGGCGGTGCCGTCCGCCGACAACGGTGAGATCCCGCTGCCCGCCGCGCTCGACGCATATCGCAAGGCGCTGCCGTCGGGCGTGCCGTACAAGGTGCTGCTCGATCCGCCCGCGGACGACGGCAACATCGGTGCGATCACCGCGAGCTGGGGCATCAAGGCGGTTCCCGAGAGTGCGCTGATCGATCGCAAGGGCAACATCCGCGCGTACTTCGTGAACAAGCGCGACTGGGAGTCGCCGGTGGCGCAGACGTGTCTGCGCTCGATCATCGACGAGGACTGACATGGCGAGAGTTCTCGTGATCGACGACGAGCAGGACGTGGTCCGGCTCATCGTCAAGGTGCTGTCAGGCCGCGGCCACGTCGTGCAGATCGCGCGTGACGGTGCGAGTGCGCTCGCGCGCGTCAAGCACGAGCCGCCGGACGTGATCCTGCTCGATAGCGACCTGCCGAAGATCGATGGTGCCGAGGTCTGTCGCCGCATCAAGACCGACTCGAACACCGACAAGATCCCGATCGTGATGATGACGTCGTCGTACATCGACATCTACGACATCGGGGCCGACGGCGGTCCCGATGCGTACGTCGTGCGGCCGTTCGTCCGCGAGGTACTCGCGAACGTCGTCGAGCGCGTGCTGTTCCCACGGTGATGCGTCGCGTTCCGTTCACGATCCTCACCGGCTGGCTCGGTGCCGGCAAGACAACGGCGCTCAACCGCATGCTGCGGGTCGCTGGTGGCTCGCGAGGCCCGAAGATCGCGGTGCTCGTCAACGAGCTCGGCCGGATCGCGATCGACACCCAGTTGATCGTCGGTCGCGGCGGCGACGTCCTCGAGCTCGCGGGCGGCTGCGTGTGCTGCAAGGTCGACACCAAGAACGATCTGTGGGACGGGATCGCAGACATCATCACGCGGAGCGAGCCCGACCACGTCGTCCTCGAGACGACCGGCATCGCCGAGCCCGCGGCGATCCTGGAGGGGCTGTTCCGCGTACCCGACGCCGTGCGCGAGCGCATCTTGCCCGCGGGCGTGGTCTGCGTGGTCGATGCCGAGACGGGTGGCGACGCGCTGGTCACCCGCGAAGAAGCCCGCGAGCAGGCGATGGCCGCCGATCGCGTGCTGCTCTCGAAGCTCGACGTCGCACCCGCCGACGCGGTCCGGCGTGTCCATGCGCGACTCGACGAGCTGGCCCGCGACGCCGAGCGCGCCAGCTTCCGCGATGACGATGCTGGGATGCGCGCGATGACAGCGTGGATCGTCGAGGCGCGCCCGCTCCGCGCGTGGACCGAGGGCAAGCGCGCGCACGATCAAGCGCACGATCACGCGCACGGCGGTCACCACCACGCGAACCAGCTCGTCGCGATCGCGTTCACAGACGATGCGCCGCTGGTCGGCGAGCGCGTCCTCGCGGTGCTGACGTCGCTCGGCGATCGGCTCGTCCGCGCAAAAGGCTTCGTCCACCTTGCCGGTGACGATCGACGCGGCTTCGTCGAGCGTGCCGGCGTGCGCACGTCGCTCACCCATCGTGAGCCGTGGGGCGATGCCGCGCGCCGCACCGAGCTCGTGCTGATCGGCGATGATCTCGACGAGGCGTCGATCCACCGCGCGCTGTGGGCGTGCCGCGCCGCCGGGTAGCGATCAGATGCCGTCGCGCCAGCTCTTGTGGCGCAACACGATGCCGAGATCCTGCTTCATCCGCGCATTCGCGATCCGGCGATCCGCGGTGAGCATGCCGGCGACCTCGGGCGAGACCGCGGTGACCGGAATGCGCGGCGACGACGCGACGCCGAGGTTCTCGGCGATCGCATCGGCGACCTCGCCGATCGGCGCGGGATCGTCGTCGGCGACGTTGACGTGACCGGTGACGGGCCGGGTCCCGGCCGCGACGATCGCGGCGACCAGATCGACGACGTGGATCCGGCTGACGTGGGTCGTGCCGTCGCCGATCACGCGGTGCGTACCCTCGCGGATCCGGTCGGCCATCTTGCGACCGGGCCCGTGGATGCCGGCGGCCCGCAGCACGACCCACGGCATCGTCGCCTTCGCGATCGCGGCCTCGGCGACCACCCGCGCGCGACCCGAGGCGGTGGTCGGTTCGAGGGGCCAGCTCTCGTCGACCCACGCGCCGCGCGCCGGCCCATAGACGCCCGTGGACGACACGTAGACGAGCTTGGCGGCGTCGCGCGAAGCGTGGAGCAGCGCGGCGATCTCGCCGGCGGGGTCGTGGCCGGGCGGGGCGAGGCACACGACGATGGCGCCGGCCGGGAACACGCCCTCGAGGGTCGACGGGTCGTCGAGATCTGCGCCGACGCCGCGTGCCCCGAGCTGCTGGGCGAGCTCGTTCGCCGCGGTCCGGTCTCGCCGCGTGATCGTCAGCTCGGCGCCCCGGCCGGCAAGCGTGCGCGCCAGGTACGATCCGGTGTAGCCGCAGCCGACGATCACCCAGGGCGGACCGGACATTACGGTGATCTTGGCACGTGATTTTGCGCCCGTCCCGGTCTGCCCGCTACCATGAGAGGTCCTTGCGCACCGTGTCTTTCACGATCGCCCTTGCGGTGGCCGGTCTCGCGGCCTGCGCACATCCGCCCCACAGCGCCCGGACCGTCGGTGACGCGCCCGTGGTGCGCCCGGCTGACCAGACGCGGCACTATACGGTGTGGCTCGGTGGCGCGCGCGTCGGCACCGCGGTCGAGAGCGAGCGGTGGTCGTACCGGGGCGTCACCCTGCGGCGCACCGAGACGATGCGGTTCTTGCGCGGCGACGCACCGATCACGCTGGTCACGACGATCGTGATCGAGGCCAACGCGGCGCTCGTGCCGTCGAGCATGAGCTGGACCGAGGATGGGCCCGCGCTCCGGCGCGCCGATGCGATCCGCGAGGGTGGTCGGTGGACGATCCGCGCCGGAGATCGCGACGGCAACCTCGACCGCGGCGAGCTCGTGACGCTGCCCGACGATGCCGTCCCCGCCGAGCTGATACCGCTGGTGACTCGCCGGGATGGTCACTTCGCGGGCCGCGTGTTCTTGCCGGCGCGCGGCTTCCTGCTCGGCCATGGTCGCGTCGAGCCTGCCGCGCCGGGGCGACTCGTCGCCCGACTCGCACTCGACGGCGGTGCGGTCGCCGAGGCGACGATCGATATCGACCGCGAGGGCGTGTACACGCGGATCGTCGACGGCGAGGGCGTGATCGCATCGCAAGTCTCCGCGGCGCACGCGGCCGAGCCGTTCGAGCCGGTCGATCTGATCGCCGCGACCGCGATCCCGATCACCGGCCCGCGCGCGGGCTCTCACCTCGTGATCGATGGCGACATGGCGCTGCCGCCGGTGCCCGGTCAGCAGGCGCACCCGGCGCGCACCGGCATCGAGATCTCGCTGTCGTCGAAGTTGCCGGGCGCGCTCCCCGACGAGGCGCGCGGTCCGGATCGGTCCGGCGAGATCCGCGACCTGGTCACTGCGGTGCGCGCCAGCATCGTCCCGGATCTCGCGACCGGTCCGACGACCGCGAAGCAAGCCGCGGCCGCGACCGCCGGTGACTGCACCACGTTCGCGCTGTCCTACGCTGCGCACGCCGCGCGCCGCGCGATCCCGACACGCGTCGTCACCGGCCTTCGCGTCGACGGCGACCGGCTGATCCGTCACCGCTGGGCCGTGAGCTGGACCGGTCGTGCGTGGATCGCCGTCGATGCGGCGTTCGGTGCCGCACCGGCAGGCGGCGACCTGATCGGCCTCGCCGTGCACGACGCCGACGATGCCGGGCTCGTCGCCGGCGAAGCCGCGCTCGCGATGGTCCGCAGCGCGTCGCGGCACTAAGGCATCCTGCGCTCGATGTCGAGTGGAGCGTGACCACCCTCGCCCCGATCAGTGCAGTCGAACGCGAAATCGTCGTGGGCCAGACGCTCTACCGGCTCGCT
>JBKJUF010000179.1:0-5942 GCA_046590445.1 Kofleriaceae bacterium | reverse complement strand
CTGGCGGAACCGCCCCGCCTCGACCTCCTGCTCGAGGGTGCGGTTCGTCGCGGCGACCAGGCGGACGTCGATCGCACGCTCGCGATGCTCGCCGAGGCGGGTGATCCGCTGGGTCTCGAGCGCGCGCAGCAGCTTGGCCTGGATCGAGAGGGCGAGCTCGCCGACCTCGTCGAGGAACACCGTGCCGCCGGCCGCGCTCTCGAACAGGCCCGCCTTCGCCGCGGTCGCGCCGGTGAACGCGCCCTTGTCGTGGCCGAACAGCTCGCTCTCGACGAGGCTCTCGGGCGCGATCGACGCGCAGTTGACGGCGACGAACGGACCCTGACGCTTTGACCAGTGGTGGACCGCGTAGGCCGCATTCTCCTTGCCGACGCCGGTCTCGCCGGTGACGAGCACGGGAAGCTGCGAGCTCGCGAGCCGCTCGAGCAAGCCGAACACGCGCGTCATCGCAGGATCGGCGAGGAACACGTGACGCTGTCCGAGCTCGAGGCGGGTGATCGCCTCGGACGGTTCGGCGATCGTGCCCGGCTTCGCGCCGCGTGCCGCGGAGCGTGCAGCGAGCAAGATCGCGTCGGCATCGCATGCGTCGACCGGGCAGACGGCGAGCCCGAGCTGGGCATGCGGCGCGATCTCGAGCACGCGCGTCGCGATCGTGTGCGCCGTCGCGCGATCCGCCTCGGGCAGCAGCAACAGCGGCTGACCATCATCGGTCTGGCCGACGACATCGATCAGCCGCAGCGCGGAACCGAGCACGGCGCTCGGCACGCCGGTCGCGATCACCGCGATCACCGCGAGCTCGCGTCGAAACGTGATCGCGCGCTCGAGCTCCTCGATCAGGCGGCGCCGCCAGCCTGCCTCGCCGTAGGCAGACCGCGCCGGCGCGTTCGGGTGCGAGACGTTGACGACGAGCACGACATCACCGACCGAGGCGACGTCGCCCGACGCCAGCGCACGCGACTCCGCGACCGGCTCGCCGTTGACCCGCGTGCCGTTGTGGCTGTCGAGGTCGGCGATCCGCATCACCCCGCCATCGATCCGGATCGTGGCGTGACGACGCGAGACCGACGCGTGCGTGAGCTTGAGCTCGACATCCGGAGCCCGTCCGATCACGACGTCGCCACCGCGCGGCAGGTGAAAGATCGACGACGAATCGTTCTCGAGGACCAGCAGGTACGCCATGCCAGGCGCGGCGTCGTCCGGGACGAAGCTCCCCGTGCCTCCGAGCCGGCTCTTGGTTTGATCGACGCTGCCCATGTTCGTTACCTCGCTGCCCGTCGCACGACGTCATCCTCGCCGAGCCGCCACGGTACGCGCTGCGCGATGAACCCGGATAGCACCGACGCGTCGCTCAGCACGCGGACATCCCACGCGCGCGCGATGCCATCGGAGGCGCCCGTCCACAGCAGCTCGTCGTCGGCCGACAGCGCGAGTGCCTCGATCGCCTCGCCCTGGGTGTCGCGCGTCGCGAGCAGCTTGCCCTTGTGGGCATCCCAGACCCGGGCAACGCCATCGAGCCCGCCCGTGAAGACGACGGTGCCGTCCCGGCGGAACGCGATCGCGGTGACGTCGCCGGTCGCACCTTCGAGAGTGAGCTCCGGCGCCAGGGCCCGGTTCGCGTAGCGCAGGATCACGGTGTCGCGGACGCCCGCAACGGCGAGACGCTCGCCGGTGGCGTCGAACGCGAGGGCGCGCAGCGCATCGGTGGTCGGGTGGCGCGTGATCGGGACGCCCGCGGCGGTCCACACGTGGACGCCATCGGAGCCGACCGCGGCGATGTCACCGCGTGGACCGATCGCGAGCGCGGTGAGCGGGATGCCCAGCGGCGGGCTCGCCTTGACGAGCGTGCCGGTGGCGACCGACCAGATCCGGAGCACGCCCGCGTCGTCGACGGCGACGACCGTGGTGCCATCAGCCCCGAACGCGACCGCACGTACGGGCACGCCACCGGCGGCGAGCATCCGGCGCGCCGGCACGCTGGCGATCGTCCACAGGCGCACTTCCGGATCCTCGCCGGCCGTCGCGAGCTGGGCCCCATCCGGCGAGAACGCGACCGCGAAGACCCGACCGAGGTGGCCGCGCAGGATGGTCGGCAACCCATCGGCGCGCCACGTGGTGACGCGGCTGTCGTCGGTGCCGGCGGCGATCACGCCGGTGCGCGACACCGCGAGCGCATGGATCGGCGAGGCGAGCTCGCGCTGCGAGCGCGCGATCCCGCGCGTGACATCCCAGATCAGCGCGGTGCCGTCGCGGCACCCGGTGACGACGGTCGTGCCGTCGCGGCTGAAGTCGACCGAGGCCACGGCGTCGGCGTGCTCGAACGTCGCGATCGGCTGGCCACGCGCGTCCCAGACCCGCGCGGCGCGATCGTTCCCCGCGGTGACGATCCAGCGATCGTCGAGCGAGAACATCGCCTTGACGACGCGATCGGAGTGCGCGAGCTGCGCGAGCTCGCGGGCAGCGGCTGGCAGCTCGCCGGCGGCGGGCGGATCGGGCAGTAACCACAACCGGGCGACGTGATCGCTGCCCGCCGTGATCACGCGCCGGCCGTCGCTGCTCCACGCGGCGTCCTCGATCGCGGCGCCCTCCTTGTGATGCATCGGCGCGGTGACCGCACTGCCGCGCCGCGGATCCCAGACACGTGCGGTGCCATCCGCGCTCGCGGTCAGCACGTGCGTACCGTCGGGGCTCCAGCGTGCCGTGACGATGGCCGCGGTGTGCGCGCGCAGCGGCCACGCGAGCTGGCCGTCGCGGACCGTCCACACGCTCGCGGCACCAGTCCGGGTCGCGGTGACGACGTACACGCCATCCGGCGAGAACCGAGCCGTCGTGACGGCCTCGTCATGACCGACGAGCTCCTGGCTCGTCCCGGCGGCGAGCTTCCAGATCCGCGCGCGCATGTCGACGCTCGCCGTGACCACGTGCGTGCCGTCGCTCGAGAACGCGACGTCGCCGATCGTTCCGGCGTGGCCGACGAGCTCGTGCACGAGCACACCATCGGCCGACCACACCCGCGCGATCTTGTCGTCGCCTGCCGTCGCGAGCCGCGTGCCGTCGGCTGACCACGCGAGCGCGAGGACGCGACCATGCGCGTGCGCGATCTCGCGAACGTGGCGCCCAACCGCGTCCCACAGCTCGACCCGGCCATCGGCGCTGGCGGTCGCGAGCGTGGTGCCGTCCGGACGATACGCGACCACCACGGTTCCCGCACCCGCAGTCACCGCGGCGATCCGCGCCTCGAACGGTCGCATCGCCTCGGCGATCAAGAATCCGAGCGCCCCACCGAGCGGTTGCCCGGGCGCACCACGCGCGGCACCGGCGAGGTTCGCGAGCGCCGGTCCGGCCCGCCCGGCGAGCAGCTCCGCGCGACCTCGTTCCTCGAGCAGGGCTGCCCGCCGGCGCTCGGCCTTGCGCTGCTCGTACTCGGCACGGTCTCTCTCCGCGACGATCTCCCGTACGCTGAGCGTCCCGAGCACCGCGAACACCGCGATCGCGATCGCACCGATCGCCACGGCGATGCGGTGGCGCTGCAGCCAGCGCCAGCCGAGCTGCCGGCGCGTGTAGTGATGCGCGGCGACGAGCTGACCGGTCTCGAACCGCTTGAGGTCCGCTGCCAGCTCGCCGGCGGTCGGATAGCGTTGTTGCGGATCGCGTGCCATCGCCTTGCGAACGATCGCGACGAGATCGGCGGGCGCACCGGGCTCGCGTTCGTCGACCGGAACCGGCGGTCCTGCGAGCACTCGCTGCAAGACCTCGTCGGAGCTCTTGCCCGTGTACGGCGGCACCCCGGCGAGCACCTTGTAGAGCAGCGCGCCGAGCGCGTAGACGTCGGCGTGATGGTCGACCGCCTCGCCGCGCGCCTGCTCGGGTGCCATGTACGCGGGCGTCCCGACGATCGATCCGGACAGCGTCTGCTCGGCCGACGCCAGCCGGAGCTCGAGCGACATCGCCGGATCACCGGGCGCGCTCAGATCTTTCGCGAGCCCCCAGTCGATCACCACGGTCTCGCCGAACGCACCGACGAGGATATTCGCCGGCTTGAGGTCGCGATGGATCACGTCCTGGCTGTGCGCATAGGCGAGCGCGTCGGCGACCGCGATCACGTTCGGCAACAGGCCGAGCCGGGCCGCGAGGCTGGTGCGCTCGGCGACGACCTCTGCGAGCGAACGGCCGCTGACCATCGTCATCGCATAGAACGGCTCGCCGCCGCGCCACACGCCTGCCTCGTAGATGTGGATGATCGCGGGGTGCTGGAGACGCGCCGTGATCCGCGCCTCGCGCTCGAACCGGCGCGCTGCGTGGCGGTTCTTCGGGAGCAGCTCCTTGATCGCCACCGAGCGTCCAAGCCGGAGATCACGCGCCTCGAACACGCGGCCGACACCACCCTTGGCGATCTCGCCGCCGACCACGTAATGCCGACGTTCGACCTCGACAAGCTCCGGATAGTCGTCCGTTGTCGTCGACGTTGCCGGAACGGCGGCACGAGGCGCGGCCACGGGTTCGCGATCCGACCCGTCGATCGTGTCGCCCCCGTCGTCGATCTTTGTGCTGGCCCGCACCATCGGCACCCGCGAGTGCATCCCCCATGCCTCTCGCTCGCGACCGCCACGATGGCACGGCCGCTGCATAGCCGGCAAGCATGATACGTTGGGGCCGGGTGCGTGCGCTGGTGGTGTGGCTTGCCATGGCCGCCGCTTGCTCGGGGGAGCAACGGATCGATGATCTATTCACCGAACCGGAGTGGGCGTACCTCGAGACGTTCCGGCTCGATCAGCTCGAACCGGTTCGGTGCACGGGTGACATGCGCCGCTGCGACGAGCTCGCGCGGTTCGGGCAACGGCTGTTCTTCGACCCGAGCTACGCCGGGCCGATCACCGTCGCCAACGACGGCGCGAACGGCGGCCTGGGCGCGATCGGCGAGACCGGCAAGGTGTCGTGCGACAAGTGCCACGATCCGGCGCACTACTTCGCCGACGGCCGGCTCGCGAACGCGCAGTCGCTAGGCACCGCGTGGACCAAGCGCAACGTGCCCGGTCTGGTCGATCTCGCATATCGCAAGTCGTTCATATGGAACGGCAAGTACGACCGGCTCGAGGACGTTCTCGATCTCGCATTGACCAGCCCCGCCGCGCTCAACTCGACGCACGACCGCTTCGTGGACGTCATCCTCGACCGCTACCTGGACACCTATAACGCGTTGTTCGTGCCGGTATCGCCGATCATGGTCTCGGCCGAGATCCGCAAGCAGATGTACTTGAACGGCGCGCTCGCGATCGCGACGTACGAGTCCCGGCTGCTGTCCGGACCGGCACCCTTCGATCGCTATCTCGCCGGCGAGAAGCACGCGGTCGAGCGCGCGGCCAAGCGTGGCGCGCAGCTGTTCATCGGCAAGGCGCTGTGCAGCGAGTGCCACGATGGCCCGCTGTTCGCCGACGACCGCTTCCACGTCACCGGCGTCGAGCAGCGCGGCGACCGCGCACCCGCGGTCGACCGCGGCCGATTCGACGTCACCGGCGACCCGATCGACGAGGGCCGGTTCCGCACGCCGTCGCTGCGCCACATCGCCGAGACCGCGCCGTACATGCACGCGGGTCAGATCGACTCGCTGGGCGAGGTGATCGAGCTCTATCGCTGGGGCGGCGACGCCGGCGGGTTCACCGGCCGCAAGGATCCACGCATCGTCCCGCTCGAGCTCACCGATGACGAGGTCTCCGACCTCGTGGCGTTCCTGCGCAGCCTCACCGGAGCGCCGGTCGATCCGACGTGGACGACGAAGCCGAGGATGTGATGCGCGTCGTGCTCGCTGCCACGTTCGCCGTGCTGATCACGCGTCCCGTGACCGCGTCGGCGGAGGACGTTCCGGAGCCGCCGGCCGCGGGCGTCGAGGGCGTTGCGCCGACCGAGCTCGCGCCGACCGAGCCGGCTGCCGCCGCGCCCACACCCGA
>JBKJUF010000708.1:0-5127 GCA_046590445.1 Kofleriaceae bacterium | reverse complement strand
ATGTTGTCGGGCTTGAGATCGCGGTGGATGAGTCCAACGCCGTGCGCGTGCTCGAGGCCGAGCAGCAGCTGGCGCAGGAGCTGGATCATCCGACGGCGCGCCGGCGACACCGTCATCACCTCGGTCAGCGTCGGGCCTTCTGCGTACTCCATCACCATCACCTGCAGCCCACTCGCAGTCTCACCGACATCGAGCACGCTGATCACGTTCGGATGCTGGAGCTTGGCCGCGATGTGCGCCTCGCGGCGAAATCTCGCGAGCATCGTCGGCTCGTGCGTCAGGTGCTCGTGCAACACCTTGATCGCGACGGCCCGCTTGAGCTTGTGGTGACGCCCCTTGTAGACCGCGCCCATCGCGCCGGCACCGAGCTCGGACTCGATCACGTAGCGGTCGAGGACGACCTGGCCGATCAGCGCGTCGATCGGGATCGGCTTGCCGCGCTCCGACGCGGCGTGCTTGCCGCGCTCCTTGCGCGTGCGCGCAGCGAACGGTTTGGTGTCGTCCTCCTCGGACATCACCCGAGTCTACGCCCCCGCCGTCCACGAGGGCACCCGCTGACGGTGACGAACCGCCAGTCACCCGCCGGCGTGGTAATCCGTGGAGCGAGACCGCGATGACGAGTGACGACGCGTCCGCCCGCCTGCTCGCCGAGATCCTCGCCGATCCTGCCCGCGATGCGGCACGCCTGGTCTATGCCGATCACCTGCTCGAGCTGGGCGATCCGCGCGGCGAGCTCGTCCACGCGGCGTGCAAGCTCGAAGATTTGACGTGGGACGATCCGGCGCGCCGGCCGCTCGAGCGCCAGGTCTCCGATCTCCTCGCGGTGCACGAGACGGCGTGGACCCGCGACGTCCGCGCCCTCGGCTTCGCCGACCATCTGCACCAGGTCAGCCTGCGGCGCGGTTTCGTCGAGCGGGTCACGATCGCTGCGGATCAGGCCCCCGCGCTCGTGCCGGCCCTGCGCGCGATCACGCCGCTGCGCGAGATCCACGCGCGACTCCGCGAGGTAGCCTCGATCGACGCGTTTGGTGCTGCGGTCGCCGATCTTGAGGGGATCTCCGTCGCGACCTCGAACCTCGAGGTGACCCGCGCGCTCGCGCGTTCGTTCGTGGGCTGGCCACAGCACGGTAATTTGAAAATGCTGCACGGGACTGGTCCCGAGCTCGCGCGATCGATCGCCGCGGTGCCGGCGCTGCGTGGTCTCGACCGGCTGCGTGTCAGCGCAGCCTCGTCGGGCGTCGGGGCGCTCGCGGGCGCTCGCCATCTCGCGAGCGTGACCACGCTCGAGCTGCCGCACAGCGGGATGGGTCGCGAAGGCGCCGAGCAACTCGCGAGCACCGACACGTTCACCGGGTTGCGTCGCCTCCAGGTCGAGCACGCACGGCTCGACGCGACCGCAGTTCGGCGGCTCGCCGAGGCGCCATTCGCGCGCACACTGCAGCAGCTGCGCGTGCATCACAATGCGCTCGGGCCGCTCGGCGTGCACGCGCTGGTCGCTCGCTGCCCCGCGCTCGAGCTCCTCGATCTCGAGGCCACCGAGCTGCGCGCCGAAGGGCTCGTGGCCGTGCTCGGTGCGCCGAACCTCGCGCACCTGCGCAGCCTCGATCTCTCGCACGACGGGCTCGGCGACGACGATCTCGTCGCCGCGGTCGACAGGCTCGCGCTGTCCGCCCTCCGTCACCTCGCGTGCATCGGCAACCAGTTCGAGGCTCGCGCGATGGCCGCGCTCGGCGGTGCCGCGGGGCTCGCGGATCTGCGCTCGCTTGATCTCTCGAGCAATCCGCTCGGTGATGCGGGCGTCGGCGCCCTCGCGCGCTCGTCGACGCTGACCGCTCTCGAGGTGCTTCGGCTCAAGAGCACCGCGGTCGGCGAGCCCGGAATGCGCCTGCTCGCCGCGAGCGAGCTCGGCAGCCGGCTGCGCACGCTCGATCTCGGTGGCAACGCGCTCGACGACGCAGCAGTCGGCGCACTGATCGCGGGCCGGCTCGCCGCGCTCGACACCCTCGTCCTCGATGGTGCGGCCCTCACCGCACGTGGCGTGCACTCGCTCGTGGCCTCGCCGATCGCCGCCCGCCTCGAGTACCTCGCAATCACCGGCCTCGAGCCAGGCGCGCTCGAGTCGCTGCTCGCGAGCGATCTGCCGGCGCTGCGAACGCTCGTCGCGGATGGACTCGACGATGCAGGCGCCCGCGTGCTGGCATCCGCGCGCGGCTTGCCGCGGCTGCACACGCTCGTGCTGAAGGCGCTCGGTCTTACCGACGCGGGTGCCCAGCTCCTCGCCGAAGCCCCCGGCCTCGAGCACCTCCTGTGGATGGAGCTCGATGCACCCGGCGTCGGCGAGCTCGGGCGCGCGATGCTCTGCCACCGCTTCGGGCATCACGTTGGCGTGTTCGCCGGAGCTTCGCTGCACGCCTTCCGCGCGCTCGGCCGGCGCGTGTAAGTCAGCCGATCGGTTTCACTCGATCGAGCACGACGCGGTTCACGACCCGCTGGCGCCACAGCGCGAGCCCGTAGCGCTGCACCGGGCGCGCGTCGGGTCCCTCGATGTCGTGCCAGCGCTCCGCGAGCGCGCGGTGATCGAGGAAGCCGCGTGCGCCGGGCAGCGAGGGGTCGGCGAAGTAGACGCCGCGCGCGTCATGGCCGATCGCGACGACCCAGTGGCCGGTATCCCAGATCTCGGTGAAGCCGTGCGGCGGCGCCGCATCCGGCCACGCCTGCAGCATGACGATCACCGGGCGACCGCGATCGACGCAGCGCACCAGCTCGTGGCGGGACATCGGCCGGTACTCGCGATGGCTCAGCCCGTAGCGCGTCGCAGCGCGCAGCAGATGCGCGGGATCGCTGCCGTCGGATCCCATCGCCATGTCGTCGACGATGGCCGCCTCGCTGTCGGGCCCGACGCCGTAGTACGAGGCCACCGCGAGCAACGCCGCGGCGCCGCAGGTGTAGGCCTCGCACTGGACGAGGTTCGGCAGATCGATCGCGATCACCGCGCGAAATTACCACCCGGCTGATCTAGATCTAGTAGATCGGCTTCAAGCAGACGCGCTGCGCGCCGATGCCGGCGCCATCGACCGCGAACACCCAGACGCCGTTGTTGACGAGTGCGAGCTCGTGACCCGCGGTGAGCGGCTGCGTGCCCTCGAGCGCCATCGAGGCAAGCGAGCCATCCGCCTGCAGGTAGCCGACGACCACGTCGTCGCGGGCGTCGATGTAGCTGACCCAGTAGCGGCTACCATCGAACACGATGCGCGGCGAGCTCGCGAAGGGCACGAGCAGGCGCTGGTTGGCGAGCTCGCTCTCGGCGCCGATGCGGATGTCGGAGATCATCACGACGTCATCGCGCTCGAACACCATGAAACCGGCGCGGGCGGCGGGATCCATCGCGATGCGGTTGTTGAAACACGCGAAGTTGCGGCTCGAGGTCACGCCTGCGGCGACGCGCTGCACGTGACACGTCGTGTCGGTCGACCACGCGACGATCGAGTCGTCGAGGTAACGCGAGGCCGTCATCGAGTGGGGCTCGGTCGAGGTCACGAGCTGCGTGCCCGTGGTCGCCCACGACTTATCGAAGCTGATCGCGGTGAGCCCGTCGCTGTCGCCGACGGTGGCGATCCGGCTGGCACGGCCATGCGCGATCGGCAGGTCTGCGACGAGCGATCCGCGTGCGGTGCTGAGGTTCGCGCGATCGCCGAGGTCATCGCGGATCATGTCGATCGAGACGCTGCCATCGCTGACCGCAGCGGTGACGAGGCGCTCGTCGATGTAGGCGGCAGACACTGCGGTGAACGCGCGATCATCGCGGATCACCACGCCCTCGTCCGCACCGGCGAGTAGGCCACGACCATCGATCTCGAAGCCGCGCAGCGGTCCACCGCTACGTGCGACGCTGAAGATCGCCGCGCCACGCGCGGTCGGCACCACGGAGATGTCGACGTCGCGATCGACGAACGCCACGGACGGCCACGATCGGACCGAGCAGATGTCGGGCAGGAACCTCGCAGTGGGCTCCTCGGCTCCGGGCTCATCGATGGCCGTCGGGCCTTCCTCGATCTCGTCGACCGGCAAATTGTCCCCGCATGCTGCTAGCAGCATCACCATCGGAAGAAGAGGGCGCATCATTCCATTATCGATACGGAGCATGTGTGCTGGAAGACCCTTGCGCGGTTTGTTCGAAGACGAAGTCACAAATACATCGTCCTACACGCCGAAACGGCAGCCCAAGTTTTCGGGTAACCGCGATGTGTGGGCGTCGTAGGCTGGACGCATGAACCGCCTCGCAGTCGCGCTGTTTCTCGCAAGCTGTGGATCCGACACGGGTTCGCCGGACCCGGTCGATGGGGTCGACGCGACGGTCGCGATCGGCGATCCAGAGCTGCCGCCGACCGGCCACCTGCCACTGAAAGCCTGGCTCGCGGGCGGTCACTACCTCACGTGGGCCTGCGAGGGCGCGCCGCACCCTGCGCGGCCACCCGGTGCGCACGGTACGAACCGGATCTGCAGCAACGCGGCGCTATCGGCGTCCGCGGGTGGGAGCTATCCGGTCGGCGCGGCGTCCGTGAAGGAGCTCTACCGGGGCACCGAGGTCAGCGGCTACGCGGTCGGCCTCAAGGTCACCAGCGGCGCCGACGCCGCGAGCTGGTACTGGTACGAGGCCTACGGCGACAGCGTGATCGCCGACAGCATCGGCCAGTCATTGTGCGCGGGCTGCCACGACGACGCGCCGCGCGACCACGTGTTCACGCACGTCCGCTGATCACTGCTTGTTCACGAAGTGTGCCTCGAGCCACGCACCGATCAGCTTGATCTGTGGCGCGGTGATCTCGGCCTCGTTCTCGCGGATCATGCGCTGGATCATCGAGCGCGCCTCGGCCACGGTCTTCGGTGGCGCCTTGTCGACCTCGGACAGCTCGTGACACTGCGAGCACACCTCCTCGTAGGTCTGCTTCGCGAGCTTCAGATCGACGGCGGGCTTCGGCGTCGGCGGAGTCTCGGACTTCGGCGGCTTCGGCGGCGTCGTGATCGTCGTGGTGGTGGTGGTCGTCGTCGTGCCCGGCTTGGCGCCGGGGTCAGGTGTCGGGGTCGTGACCGCCACGATCGTCGCGCCGTCGGTGGTGGTGCCGACGA
>JBKJUF010000014.1:0-4001 GCA_046590445.1 Kofleriaceae bacterium | reverse complement strand
TGAGCTCGGCACCGTGGCGATCGGGGCAGCCGTTCTCATCCTCGAAGTTGTTGTAGGTCTCCGGCTCGTTGATGCACTTGTCGTCCTTGTCGAGGATCCGGTCCTTGTCGTTGTCGTGATCGGGGCAGCCGTCCTCGTCCTCGAACTTGTCGTAGTCCTCGGCATCGTTCGGGCACAGATCGTCGACGTCGAGGATCTTGTCGTCGTCGTTGTCGGGATCGGGGCAGCCATCCTCGTCCTGCCACTGATCGAAGTCCTCGGGATCGTCGGGGCAGGCATCCGCGGTATCGATGATGCCGTCGCCGTCGCGGTCGTTCTTGTCACCCTCGGGGCAGCCGTCCTCGTCCTGGAAGTTGTCCTTGTCCTCGGGGATGTTCGGGCACTTGTCGTCCTCGTCGATGATGCCGTCGCGATCGTTGTCGAGCTCGGGACAGCCGTCCTCGTCCTCGAACCGATCGAAGTCCTCCGGATCGTCGGGGCACTTGTCGACATCGTCCTTGAGGCCGTCACCATCGCGATCGCCGAGGCTCGGCTCGAACACGATGCCGATGAACGCGCGGGCACCGGGGCTGCTGCCCTTCGAGGTCGCGAGCCCACGGCCGCCTCCGATCGAGAGGAACGAGTTGCGCGCGAGGTACAGCTTGATGCCGCCGATGGCCTCGAGCGGCTGGTAGTTCTCGTGATCGCCGAGCGGCAGCGCGCCGTAAAGCTCGCCGACGAGGTCGAACTTCTTCGGCGACAGGCCGTACGCGAAGCCGACGCCGTACGGCACCTCGGCGGATGCCTGGATCGTGCGGTTCGTCGCCGGGGCGCCCATGTCACCGGTATCGGTGAACGTCGACGTGCTGCGCATGCGGATGCCGCCGTTCAGCGCGACCCGGAACCGACCGTGACGGCCGAATTCCTTGTCGACGATGCCGACGAGCTGCGGCGTCAGCCGCTTCTCGCCGAGGAAGCGATCGGCCGGGCTCGCGGTCGGCAGGAACACGCTCGCGATCACGCCGACGCCGACGTGCGGCGGCCGGCTCGTCTTCACAAACCGCGTCTTGAGGTGCAGGCCGACGTTGCCGATGCCCTGGCCATCGAGCTTGTAGTCCATGTCGTCGTTGGCGTCGCCGGGCGCTCCGAGGCTGTCCGGACCGCGATCGCCCGACAGGATCGTCAGCGGCACCGAGGCACCGAGCTGCAGCTCGATCGGGCCGACGTGCAGCCCGATCGCGGCGATCAAGGTCGCGGTGATCACGTCGTCGACCGAATACGTGTTGCCGGCGTTCTCGAAGCTCAACAGCTTGTGGCCCCACGCCAGCGAGCCGATGCCGAACGAGACCTCCTTGTCGCCGAGCGGCTGCGATGCGTTGATCGTCAGGTAGCCGCGCGAGTCGATCGCCGGGCGAAACGGATCGAGCGGGATGTTGCCGGCGGGCTGCGCGAACGCGATCGCGGACCCGAGCACGGTGGACAGCAGCGCAGACAGACGAATCCCATGGGCCAGGCGTGGCATGACGGTCCTCTCGTGACCTCGCCGAGCCGGGACTTCCAGCGCGTCGCAAGTCGGGGTCTGCACTCACAGTGCTGGCCCCCTGCCCTCGGGTTACATCCGGGTCGAGAATTTTGCCGGGCTACGGTTTCGGCTTCGGGATCCGCAGGCCCCCGAGCCACGCCCGGACCTCGGGCTCGAGCAACCGGCGCTTCGAGATGCAGTGATCCATGCCCTCGACGGCCTGGCGCACGACCCGCCTACCACCCGGCATCGTCCCGAACGTCTTCATCATGTAGTCGGCGATCGCGTCACGCTGCTCGGCCTTGCAGGTGGCGGCGAACATCCACGCCAGCCCGGCCAGCCGACTCGACGTTTCGGACTTCGGGAACCGCGCAAGGATCGCGGCCTGGTGGGTGCGGAAGTACTGCTGCGAGGCCGCCAGCGTCGCCTCGCTGCCGCTCGTGCGCATGACGAATATGGTCTCGCGGATGTCGTGTCGGGTGTCGGTCACGAGGGCGAGCGCGGCCTGCTTGCGCGCGACGTCGCGGACCGAGCCGAGCGCCGCGTACATCTCGCTGCGCCGCGTGCGATCCGGCTCGGTGCCGACATCGGTGAGGATCTTCGCGAACAGCGCGGGATTCGCATCGATGGCGATCGCGAGGACGAGGCCGCGGATCGACTGCGGGAGGTCACGCCAGCGCTCGGCGAGCTTGACGCTCTCGGCGACCAACCCGGGCTCGCGTCCAGCCCAACCGACGAGCGAGACCAGGTCCTCGCGGATCGACTCGTTGTCGAGCGTGTCGGTGTCCTTCGGGATCACGCCGATCGCGGTCGCCGCCGGCCCGAACTGTTGACGGATCCACTGCTCGTACTTCGGGCGAAGCGCGTCGGGCACCAAGGTCTCGAGCTCGCCGGGGAGCCCGAGCGCGAGCCCGACCGTGAACCGATCGTTGCCGGCGAGCAGCTTGGGGACGAACGAAAGCGCGAGCGCGAGCGGCAGCTTGCCGGTCAGCGCGGCCGCTGAAACATCAAAAAACACCGCCCGTCGCTCGATCCAGCTCAGGCTCGGCCACGCCTCGTCGCGCAGGGCGGTGACCTGCCCGATCGTGTACATGTTGCGGTAGTACCCGCCGCCGTCGACGTTCGGCATCACCCAGCGCGGGCACACCTTGCCCTCGAGCGCGACCGTCGACGACGCGCGGCCGAGCAGCTGGCAGATCTCCGCGCGGGTGCCGGCCTTGTCGAACGCGATGCACATCGGCACGAGCCACGGAGTAGTCGCGGACGGCACGGGTGCACCGGGTGGTAGGTATCGGCGCTGGTTGATCGCGAGCTCGGCCTTGCCGCTGCTGCACGTCGCGGTCACCGCGATCTCGGGAGCGCCGGTCTGATCGAGGAACGAGGCGAAGGCGGCGTCGATGTTCTTGCCGGCCGCCTTGCCGATCGCGGACACGAAGTCCGACGAGGTCGCGTTGCCCCACGCGCGCGCCGCCAGGTACTCGCGAACGCCGCGCTGGAACACCTCGGCACCGAGGTAGCGCTCGAACATGGTCAGCACGCTCGCGCCTTTGTTGTAGGTGATGCTGTCGAATGCGTTGAGCACGTCGTCGGCGACCGCGATCGGCTGGCGGATCTGACGCGCGCTGACCAGCGCGTCGTTGACGAGCGCGTAGTTCCGGCCCTCGAGGACACCTTCGTCCTCGCGCCATGCCGGCTCGAAGCGCGCGACGGTCTTGCCCGCGAGCCAGGTCGCGAAGCCCTCGTTGAGCCAGATGTCGTCCCAGAACTGCGGCGTCACGAGGTTGCCGAACCACTGGTGTGCGATCTCGTGCGCCGCGACCACGGCAAACCTCCGCTTGCGCTCCTGCGAGGCCTTCTGTGGATCGAGCAGCATCAGCGCCTCGCTGAACGTGATGAGCCCGGCGATCTCCATCGCGCCGAACCCGTCGGTGAGCGGGATCGTCATGATGTCGAGCTTCTCGTAGGGATACGGCGTCGCGAACCACTCCTCGGTCAGATCGACCAGGCGTGCGGTGATCTGCGCGGCGTAGCCCGCCTCGGCGGCGCGCTTCGCGAGCGTCAGGATCCGCACCGGCATCCCGCGCCGGGTCTTGCCCGCGTCGACGATGTCGAACGGCCCGATGCCGAACGCGACGAGGTACGACGGCAGCGGCCTGGTCACCGCGAACACGAGGCGCTTCGTCCGGGCGTCGAGCACGCGCTCGTTCGCGACGGGCGTGTTCGAGGCGGCGACGAGCGGCTTCGGGATATCGAGCGTCAGCTGCCACGGCACCTTGCTGTCCGGCTCGTCGAAGCACGGGAACACGCGCCGCGCGTAGACGGCCTCGAGCTGCGTGTAGACGTACGTGCGATCGGCGACGGTCTGCTTGAACGCGCCTGTCGTGTTCACGCGATCGAGCTCGCCGCTGTAGTCGAACGCGAGGGTCCACGCGCCGGGATCGAGCGGCTGCGCGGCGCGGATCTCCAGGAGGTCCTCGCCCTTCGGCGTCACCGCGAGTGC
>JBKJUF010000013.1:0-13217 GCA_046590445.1 Kofleriaceae bacterium | reverse complement strand
CGAGATCAGATCGGCCCCGGCCTCGGCATAGGCGCGGATGGTGGCCAGCGTGATCCCGCCGGAGACCTCGACCAGCACGCCGCGCTCGTGGGCGCGCGCCGCGGCCTCCTTCACCTGAGCCGGTGTCATGTTGTCGAGCAGCACGATCTCGGCGCCGGCCGCGAGCGCCTGGTCGAGCTCGCCGAGGTTCGTGACCTCGACCTCGATGCGCAGCGGGTGCGGCGCCTTCGCCTTGGCAGCCTCGACGGCAGCGCGCACCGAGCCGCATGCCGCGATGTGGTTGTCCTTGATCAGGATGCCGCTGCCGAGATCGACGCGGTGGTTCGAGCAGCCGCCCGCGAGGACCGCGGCCTTCTCGAGGACGCGAAAGCCGGGCGTGGTCTTGCGGGTATCGACGACGCGCGCCTTGGTCCCGACCACGTGGTCCGCGTAACGCTTCGACAGCGTCGCGACCCCGGACAGCCGTTGCGCGAAGTTGAGCGCGGTCCGCTCCGCCGACAGCACCGCGTGCGCGGGCCCCTCGACCGTCAGCAGCAGCGCACCGCGCTCGACCCGGGCGCCGTCCTGGACGTGGTGCTCGACCGCGATCCGCGGATCGACGAGGTGAAACACCGCGGCCGCGATCTCGATGCCGAACGCGACGATCGGCTCGCGCGCGTTCATGTCGGCGATCACCGTCGGCCCGTCGGTGCCCACGCCTCCGCCACTGGTGCCGAAGATGGCCTGGCTGGTGACGTCACCACGTCCGAGATCCTCGTCGAGCGCGAGCTCGATGAGCCGGCGGACGGCGGGGATTGCCGCGAGGCCGCGGAGCACGGATACATCACCCATGGTTCGCGACATATACACGAACCGTCTGACGATCGATCCACGATAATTTGCACGAACCTCGCAGATTCTTCGCGGCCGGTTGCCGGACCGCCGACCACGCACCATGGTTCTGGGCGTGAGCCTACAGACCCGAAGCGCCTGTGTGATCTGCGGAGCCAAGCCCGACGCCGTGGCGGCCGTCGGGAGCTCCGACGCGATCGTGCTCCGCGAGACCGAGCTCGGAACCGTGGTCACCGGCAAGCCCGGCGAGCTCGTGATCGACTACGCGGCCTCGTTCGACGGTCCGGTCTACGACGTCATGTACAACACGCGCACCGGCTGGTTCGTCGTGACGATCTACCGCGGCCTCGAGCCGCCGGTGCGCTGGGACAACCGCCCCGACGCCAACCCCGGCTATCCGCGCGTCGAGACCGTCCTCGGCGCGTCGACACCGACCTCGATCCTGCTCGCGCTCGGCATCGATCCGGCCGAGCTCGACTACGCGCCCTCGTAACCGCCAAGCAAGTAAACGCGGCCGTTCGACCGCCAGGCCGCCGGGCCGCCGGGCACTTCGCGTTCGGACTTTTTCACCGCCAAGGCGCCAAGCGCGCCAAGGTTTTCTGGAGCGCAGTTCGTGTGCGCTCAGCGTGATCTCGCGAGCCCAACTCGCGTCACCCGCGTCCCGATCTCGTCCGCGGAGCGCGTACTTGTGATGTTGGTTGATCGCGGACGATCCGGGCAAGAAGGATCCCGGCCGCAGAAAAAACCTTGGCGCGCTTGGCGCCTTGGCGGTTCAACTCGGGGCGTGATTCACACGACGCCATGTCACGACGCGTAGTGCTGCTTGGCGGTTCAGTGCCGCGTAGCCCCAAACCGTGGGGCTTGGCGGTGGCTACAGCGCCTCGAGGAACTCGTCGAACGACGCGTTGACGCAGGCGCGGCCCCACGTGATGCCGCCGGTCTTCGCGCGCAGGAACAGTGGCTCGCAGGTCAGGCCCGCGGGGCACGAGGTGTCGCTGATGCAGGGATCGACGCAGACCAGGAGACCGCGATCGCAGAACTGGCTTCCGCAGTCGCCGTTCTGCGTGCAGGCCGCGCCGCCGCGGCGGTCGTGCAGGCCGGTGCCGCTGTCGACGAGACAGACCGGGACGGTCTCCATCGCGGGCTGGTTCGCGACGCCCGGCGGATTCGCCGCGCTCCACGTGCCGGCCATGACCTGGTTGCCGCGCAGCGAGCAATGGAAGCCGGTCGGGCACTGGGCGTCGTCGCCGCACGGCTGCGCGCAGACGTCGCCGACGCAGGACTGGCCGCCCCACACGCAGGTCTGAACCAGGCTGCACGACTGGCCGGTCGTGCGCGTGCCGTTGTTGTCGAGCTGGCACCGCGCGTACATCCCGCCCCCGACGGTCGGCGCCACGATCTCGCAGACCGTGCCCGTGGCGCAGCTGCCGGCGTCGCCCGGATCGTGGTGATCGCAGTAGTCGAGGCAGCGCTTGACGTTACAGCCCGGCCCGACACACGGGTTATCGCAATCGCCGCTGCGGCACTCGGCGTTGTCGGTGCAGACCTCGCCGGCGCGCTTGGTGCCGAGTTGCGCCGTGGTCTCGGCGCACGCGTGCTGGTTGTCCGAGAGCGTCCACCGGTAGCGGCACGTCTGGGTCGCGGTGCAGCCCTCGCCGATCGGCCCGGTGAAGCTGCCCTCGCAGAACGACGCGCAGCGGTAGTCGCCGGTGCACAGGCCGGTCGCGCCGACGACGCAGCCACACTGGAGATCATCCTTGCAAACGTCGGCGTTGCCCGTGAAGTTGCACGGGTCGCTGACGCCGCAGTTGTCGCGCGTGAACGTGTTGCAGTCGGTGTCGAGGCCGTCGCAGACCTCGGCCTGCGCCGGCCCGACGGTCGCGCGGGTGTCGTCGCAGTCGCCCATGCATTCGTTCACGCCGTCGCCGTCGTTGTCGGTCGTGTCGCACGGCTGGCAGGTCTCGTCGGTGTAGCCATTGCAGTTGTCGTCGCGGCCGTTGCCGGTGCCGGCGGGGCCGCACAGCTCGGGCGCGCCCGGGTGCGTGGACGCCGCGTTGTCGTCGCAGTCACGGACGAGCGGATCGTCGGAGCACACCGAGTAGGTGTCGAGGTCGACGTCGAACGTCTCGTCGATCTTGCCGTCGCAGTCGTCGTCGAGGCCATCGCACTTCTCGGTCGCGCCCGGCTCGACGAGGCCGTTCGTGTCATCGCAGTCGAGGCACTGGTTCGAGCCATCGAAGTCGGCGTCGATCGCCGTGTTGCACGTCGTGCAGGTTCCGTCCTGGCAGAACCCGATCGGACACGTCGTGCCGTCGGGGGCCACCGCGTCGACCGGACAGGTCGCCGCCATGCCGTCGCAGACCTCGGCCGGGTTGCAGTCACCGGCGGCTGCGCGGCACTCGTTGCCAAATCCGACGAACATGCACGCCGAGCAGCAGTCGCCAGGCAACGCGTCGTCGCACTGCTCGTCGCCGGTGATCATGCCGTCGCCGCAGACCGCCGCCGTGGTGTCGACCGGCGTGTCGATCGCCGTCGCGTCCGGTCCCGAGCTCCCCGGGCGGATGTTGTCACCGCACGAGAGACCGGCCACCACCATCAAGATCGCGAGGAGCCTCATCGTCGGCATCTCGCAGCGATATCACATCGACGGGAGATCGTGAAAACTACGAGCTACGCCCAGTGCTGGACGCGCCAGCCGCGCTGGCGGGCGAGCCGGCGGAGCCGTCCGTCCGGGTTCACCGCGACCGCGGTCCCGACGCGCTCGAGCATCGGCCGGTCGTTGTAGCTGTCCGAGTAGAACGTGCTCGCGGCGAGGTCGATCCCGTGGTCGGCAGCCCACCGCTCGGCGAGCATGACCTTGTGGGTTCCAAAGCACGGCGTAGCACCGCCCGTGAACTGACCGGCCTCGACGTGGAGCACCGACGACAGCACGTGATCGATGCCGATCCCGCGCGCGACCGGCCGCGCCGCGTACTGGGTCGACCCGGTCGCGAGCACGATCACGTCGCCGGCCTGCCGGTGATGCTCGACCGCGACCCGGGCCGCCGGCGCGATCTGGGGCTCGACGTGCTGGCGATACCAGACCTCGGCCTTCGCGATCATCTCGTCCTCGAGATCGCCGCGCAGATCGGCGGCGAGCCGGCTGAACACGGTGTCCATGTCGAGGATCGCGAGCTTGTAGAGCGTGCTCCAGTACACAGCCTTCGCGATCGTCCGCTTGCCGATCTCGCCGCGCGCGTAGAGGAACTGCGTCCAGCTCATCGCGGTGTCGACCCGCAGGAGCGTCCGGTCCATGTCGAAGAATGCCGCGCGCATTCGATTTCCGCCCGGTCAGCCCCGGACCAGGAACGTGATCTCGCGGGTTCCGGCGTGATACTCGAGCGTCATCACCGAGAGCCGCGCCGACGACAGGTAGCGCACCGCCTCGTCGAGGAAGCTGCCGAAGCTGCCGCACTGAGCGTTGATGTTGTAGAGCCCGGGCAGCATCGTCGAGAGCTGCGGGTTCGTGCCGCGCAGGCGGATGTTGGTGATGCCGCTGTCGGTCAGCATGCGTGCACCCTAGCAGCCGCCACCTAGCGCAGCACCATCAGGTCGAGGAAACGAATCAGGATATTGGACGCCGCGTGGGCGAGTGTCGACGCCAGGATCGAGCCGGTGGCCGAGCGCATCCAGCCGAACAAGAGGCCCGGGAAGAACGTCGCGAGCGCGCGCGGATCGCCATCCTTGGGCAGGTGGATCACCGAGAATGCGAGCGCGGACAGCAGCAGCGCGAGCCCGATCCCACCGCCGAGGATGCGGCGCTTCGGCGGGAACCGCTTCTCGAGCAGGCCGAGCAGGAAGCCGCGGAAGAACAGCTCCTCGGGGAGCGCGACGACGACGAGCTGCACCGCGCAGAACTCGGCGAGCTTCCAGGTCAGGTCGGGCGCGTGAAGCCCGGCGAGCCCGCCGTAGCGGCTGCACATCCCGCGCGGCACGAGGTGCGCGAGCAGCTCGGAGTTGCACGCGATCTCGTAGAACGCGAAGTAACCGAGCGCGAAGATCGGGAACACCAGGCCAATCGCGCACGCCGCGGTGACGAGGCCTTGCTGGATCGGCGCGGCGTGGAAGCCATAGTCGTCGAGATCCTCGGAGCGCCGCCACGCGACCATCATCGGCACGTAGAGGAACAGCACGGCGACCAGCGCCGAGCCGAGGTGACCGATCGCGGGGAGCGTGATGTCGATCCGCACGAGGATCGTGACCAGCCCGGCGACGATCGCCCACGCGATCACCGCGTCGCGAAGTGCGTGCTCGGGCTGGATGTCGTTGCCCCGCGGGCCACGCGGGCCGGCCCCGGCAACGATCGAAGCCTTCGGAGGTCGGGCCACGGAGGACTAACCGTACCCGATCCAGCGCCGCGGTTTACGGGGTGCGCAGCGGCTCGTACGCGCCGGTGATGACGGTCTCGGCGAGGACGGCGGTCTTGAGCTCGGCGACCAGCTCGAGGTTGTCGGCCGCGAGGTCGGCATCGGTCTTGTAGCCCCAGATCTGCACGAACGCCGTGGCCGCGGGCGCAAGCTCGATGATCATGAACAGGCCGTTCTTGCTGCCCGCGGCCTGCTGCGAGTGGCGCACCGGCAGGCCGACCGTCGGCGAGAAGTAGTAGGCGTCGGCGCCGGCGGCGTGGTTGACCGTGCCCGATGTCGTCGAGACGGTCGCGATGAAGTTCGAGATCTCGTCGTCGTTGCAGTCGCGGAACGCGCCGGCGAGGACGCCGGTGCCAGTGGTCCGCGACACGCCGATCAGCGCGGGCAGCGTCTGCGCCGTGGTCTTCGACACGCTCTTGATGATGCCGGCGTCCTGCGTCGGCATGTCGTTCTTGAGCTTCTGGTTCAGCAGCAGCGTGTCGAGCGCGCTGTCGCTCGTCATCTTGTAGCCGAAGCGCTTGGTGCCGACCGGCAGCGTGAACGTCACCGCGGCGTTGCCGTCGGCCTGCTTGGTGTCGATCACCATGCTCTGGTCCTGATCCTTGAACACGACGACGTTCGAATTCGGGACCAGGTTGTCACTCTGGAAGTCGCGGATCACCGCGGACAGCGCGACGCTGGTCGTGGACGCCGGGTCATTCGCGGGGGTGCCGAGGCACGACAGATCCGCGGCGCCGATCTCGACCCAGTTATCTGCGGAGACCTCGTTGTTGGCCTTGAGCGAACCGGTCGGCTTGTTGAAGCCGATGTCCTTCATCGGGGCGTCGGGGGGCGTGCTCGACCCACCACCGCCACAGGCAGCCGTGGCAACACCAAGCACGAACGAGGTCAGCGTGAAAGCAATGCGAGTCTTCATGAGCGGCTCCGGGCGAAACATGGAACCTTTTAGCCACCCTGGCCGCGGCAATCAACTCGATTCCGACGCGCCGGCGGACGACTGTGACAGCTTGCGCCTTCGCGGTCGGGGCCGAGATGAAGGGGCCCGAATTTACTTCCGGCCCTGGGCCGAGATGGAGGGGCCCGAATTTACTTCCGGCCCTGTGGCCGGCTAAAACCCCAGCATGCGCAACATTCGCGAGATCCTCGGCGACCAGGCCGCGCTGCTCGACCACCAGTGCAAGACGATCGCGGCGAGCCAGCTGACGATCCCCTCGCCCAGCTACGTCGACGACATCTATGCCCTCTCCGATCGCTCGCCCCGCGTGCTCGGCGCGCTGCAACGGATGTTCTCGACGGGACGGCTCGCGAACACCGGCTACCTGTCGATCCTGCCGGTCGATCAGGGGATCGAGCATTCGGCCGGCGCGTCGTTCGCTCCGAACCCGCAGATGTTCGATCCCGAGTACATCGTCAAGCTCGCGATCGAGGGCGGCTGCTCGGCCGTCGCGTCGACGTTCGGCGTGCTCGGCATCGTCGCGCGCAAGTACGCGCACAAGATTCCGTTCCTCGTGAAGATCAACCACAACGAGCTGCTGTCGTATCCGAACACCTACGACCAGACGCTGTACGGCAGCGTTCGCCAGTGCTTCGACATGGGTGCGCAGGGCGTCGGCGCGACCGTGTACTGGGGCGCGTCCGAGTCGCGGCGCCAGCTCGGCGAGATCGCGGAGGCGTTCGCCGAGGCCCACCGGCTCGGCATGTTCACCGTCCTCTGGTGCTACGTCCGCAACTCGGCGTTCAAGACCGCGGTTGGCGACCAGAGCCTCGCGGCAGACCTCACCGGCCAGGCCAACCACCTCGGCGTGACGATCCAGGCCGACATCATCAAGCAGAAGATGCCGGAGCTGAACGGCGGCTACAACGACCCCGCGCTCAAGGGCCTCGGCAAGACCCACAAGAAGGTCTACACGGAGCTCACGTCGGATCACCCGATCGATATGACGCGCTACCAGGTCGCGAACTGCTACATGGGCCGCGTCGGCCTCATCAACAGCGGCGGCGCATCGGGTGAGAATGATCTCCGGGACGCGGTCGCGACCGCGGTGATCAACAAGCGTGCAGGTGGGATGGGCCTCATCGCCGGGCGCAAGGCGTTCCAGCGCCCGTTCAAGGAGGGCGTCGACCTCCTGCAGGCGATTCAGGACGTCTACCTGTCGAAGGACGTCACGGTCGCCTGATCGTCCGAGAGCCCCTTGCTAGACTGACGCACGTCATGGCGAGACTCGGAGAGCTGCTCGTTGCAGCCGGAACGCTCTCCCCCGAACAGGTCGAGCAAGCGCTGCGCGCGCAGGTGATGTGGGGCGGCCGGCTCGGCACCAACATCATCGAGCTCGGCTACCTCGATCTCGACAAGCTCGCGCAGGCGCTCGGCCGCCAGCACAAGATCCCGGCCGCGCTCGGCCGCCACTTCGACCGTGGTGATCCGGCGCTCCAGCGCCGGATGTCGCCCGATGTCGCCGAGCGGTTCGGTTGCGTGCCGCTGCTCCACGGCGGCCGCGATCGCACGCAGATCATTGTCGCGGCGATCGCCCCGCTCGACGCCCGCGCGACCGCGATCATCGCCGACGAGCTCGCGGTGACGCCCGCGCAGATCGTGGTGTCGATCGCCGCCGAGCTCCGCATCAAGTACCACCTCGAGCGCCTTTACAAGATTCCCCGAGGCACGCGGTTCCTGCGCTCGCGCGGCAAGACCATCCCGCCGTTCCCGCAGTTCGACATCGACCCGCTCGCCTTCGAGGACTCGCAGGTCGACATGCCGCTGCCGACCGACACCGGCGAGCTCGCCGTGCTGCCGAGGCCGACCACCCGCCCGCTCGCGGCACCGGCGCCCACCCCGCCCGCCCCGCCCGCCCCGCCCGCCACGCCCGTCACGCCCGCCACGCCCGTCACGCCCGTCACGCCCGTCAGGCCCGTCAGGCCCGCCACGCCCGTCAGGCCGGCAGCGCCCGCGGTGTCTGCCGCACCGCTCGAGGACCTCGACCTCGATCCCGCCGACGCTGACCTCGAGATCGCCGGGGCGCACGCGGACCTCAGCGCACGGATCCGGGCTCGTGCGGCCGCTGCCGTCGCGGCGGATGCGGTGCCGGCCCAGGTCGAGGACGTGGGCACCGCGCCGCTGGCGGACGACGACATGCTCGAGATCTTCGCCGAGGACGATGCGGCCGTCCCGCAGGCCGTGACCGCGGACGAATCCACCGGCCGCGAGCGGCGCCGCTACGTGCGGACGATCGACGACGAGCCGTCGACCGACTCCGAGCGCGAGACCGAGCGCGAGCGGCAGGCCGCCCTCGGCCGGATCTCGATCCGGCGCGTCACCGCGACGGTGACCGCTGCCGCCGAGGCCGCCCGCGCGATGGTGGAGAACGAGGTCGCCGTCGGGCTGACGCTCGGTGAGGCGACCCGCGCGATCCGCCGCAGCCTCGATCGTGACCGCGTCGCCGACCTCGTCATCGAGACGCTGTTCCGGTTCTCGATGTCGTGCGAGGCCGCGATCCTGCTCGTCGTGCGTGGCGATGCGGCGATGTCGTGGAAGGGGTTCTGCCGATCGGGCGCGCCGCTCGCCGAGATCGCGATCCCGATGGACCAGCCCGGCATGGTGCCGCGTGTCGTCACCAGCAACGTCACCGCGCGGATCCCGGCGACCGACCTCGGCGCGATCGATCAGCTGCTGCTGGTGTCGCTCGGCCAGCAGGCCGGCGATCTCGTGGTTGTACCGATCTCGATCGCGGGCCAGGTGATGTGCGTGATCGCGATGGTGACCGTGCCGGACGCGCCGATCGCGACCGCCGAGTCGATCGCCGCCGCCGCCGGTGCCGCGTTCGCGCGCCTGATGCGTAACGCGAGCCGCTAAGCCGCCGTCGCAGACAGCGCCTACTTGCTTGACCCCTCGGGACCTCTCGGGCAAGGTCCGGCGCTATGAGCGCCGCCGAGGAAGCAGAGGGCAAAACCCCGGACAGCGAGATCGCCGGCACGCAGCGGCGCAAGCATCGCCACGACCTCGGCCACGAAGATCACGGACCGGTGGTCGCGACCGGCACGACGCGTGGAATCCAGGTGCTGCTCGGGTTGTGGATCGCGCTGACGATGCTCCTCGTCGTGTACGCGCTGGTCGACGGATCGCGCCCGAAGCGGGACATGTCGGGAACGTCGGGGGCGACCTCGGTCGTGCCCCGCTAGGACCTACCGCAGCAGATGCGTATCGGTCATGGTTCACCCCGTCCTGCGGGGAGGGATGCAGTGGAGAGCGATGGGGCAGGACGTGACGTGAGCGCATGATTCGGGACGACGTCATCAGCCAGATCCGCGACGCGGCCGACATCATCCAGGTGATCGGTCAGCACGTGCAGCTCCGCAAGGCGGGCCGCAACTGGAAGGGGCTGTGTCCGTTTCACGGCGAGAAGACGCCGTCGTTCAACGTGTCCCCCGACAAGGGGTTCTTTCACTGCTTCGGCTGCCAGAAGCACGGGGACGTGTTCACGTTCGTGATGGAGCTCGAAGGCAAGAGCTTCGTCGAGGCCGCCGAGCAGCTCGCCGGACGGTTCGGGATCGCGGTGCCCCGGATCGAGGAGTCGCCCGAGCTGCGCAAGGCGCGTGGGGAGCGCGTCGCGATGCTCGAGCTCAACAAGCTCGCGACCGCCTTCTACCGCGAAGTGCTCGCCGATCCGAAGCGCGGCGAGGCCGGGCGCGCGTACCTCGCGAAGCGCGGCGTCAAGGACGAGATCGCCGATCGGTTCCAGCTCGGCTACGCGCCGAGCGACTGGGGTGCCCTCGCCGACTACCTCAAGGCGCAGCGCGCGGACCTCGAGCTCGCGGTGAAGGTCGGGCTGCTCGCGCCGCGGCCGAAATCGGGCGGCTACTACGATCGCAACCGCGACCGGCTCGTGTGCCCGGTGATCGTACCCGGCGGCGATGTCGTCGGGTTCTCGTCACGCGTCGTCGGCGCCGCCGCGCCATCCGCGGACGGCAGTGAACCTCCGAAGTACATCAACTCGCCGGAGAGCGCGGTCTACAAGAAGAGCAAGCTCTTGTTCGGGCTCGCCCAGGCGCGCGAGGCGATGGCGGTGACCAAGCGGTGCGTGCTCGTCGAGGGCAACTTCGACGTCATCACGCTGCACCAGGCCGGCTTCACCGATGTCGTCGCGCCGCTCGGCACCGCGCTGACGCCCGAGCAGATCAACGTGCTGAAGCGGATGGCCGAGCGAGTGGTGTTGCTCTACGACGGCGACAAGGCCGGCTACAAGGCGACGATGCACGCGCTCGGGCTGTGCGTCGAGGCGGACGTCGAGATCCAGGTCGCATCGCGCCCGGGCAACGCGAAGTCGGGCGGCTCGGGCCCGCTCTCGGGCGGCATGGACCCGGACAGCCTGGTCGCCGGCGGCGGGGCCGATCAGCTGCGCGAGGCGATCGATCACGCGAAGGGTGGCGTCGAGTACTTCGCGTTCGAGGTGTGGAGCAAGGCCCGTGGCAACGTCGACGCCCGCGCGCGTGCACTCGAGGACGCCGCGCGGCTGGTCGCGAAAGTTGCGAACCCGATGAAGCGTGATCTAATCGTCGCCACCTTGGCCGACGGTCTGGATGTGGACGTCGGGGTCGTCAGGAATGCCGTCGCGCGGGTCGGGGACCACAGGCCCGGCCAGGGTCGAGAAACGATGCCGCCTCAGCGCCCCGCGCAGTACCCCAATGCAAGCGCCAGCGCCCACCCGAATGCGCCGGGGGCGGGCGGCGGCAGCGTCGCGCGTCCGGGCGGCTCCTCTGGTCCAAATGACCCGCAGATGGCACCAGTGGCCCCCCGGCCGCCCTCCGAGGAGGTCGAGGTGATCTCCCTCCTGGCCGACCACCCATCGCTGATCGCAACACCCGAAGCAGACAAGGCTTTTTGGCTCTTGACGGACGCTCGCCTTCGCGACATGTATTCCGCGGCTCGGGCGGGCCAGTCTCTTCACGAGCTTGCCGCTGCTTCAGGGCACATATCCCCGCCAATCGCCGTGCACGTGCTGTCCGGAAAATACGCTGACTCCAAGGATCCTCGCGGCGATCTCGTCGCGATGACGCGCAACCTCGAAGTTCGCAAGTCTGAGGTCGGCCTTGCCGAGCTCAAGAAGAGTCTCGCGAGCGCGCAGAAGCGCGGCGACCGAGAGATGGCCCGCCTGCTGGCGCAGCTGGCGGAGGCCGAGCGTAAAGGTGATCGCGAGCTGGTTGCTCGCATTCGCAGTTCTCTAGAAATCGGGCTCGAAACCGGGGAAGCCGAGATCTCGTCCAATGGAAAGCAGGTCGACTGACATGGCGCGTACCAACGCAACGAAGACGAAGCCGGTCGCGAAGGAAACCAAGCCGGTGGCGAAGAGGCCGGCCCCAGCCCCCGCGAAGGCAGACGCCAAGAAGGTCGACACCAAGAAGGAGAAGGACGCGAAGGCGGACTCCCGGAAGGACGACATCAAGAACAGCAAGCTCGCGAAGGCGACGAGCTCGCCCAAGGTCGCGGTCGCCGCGGTCGGCGCGAAGCCCGCGCGCTCGCGCGAGGATGACGATGACTTCGGCAGCGACAGCGACGAGGACGACGACTTCGTCCCGATCCCGAAGGCGCCGAAGCCGGGCGCGAAGGCACCTGGCAAGGGCGGTAAGACACCGATCCCGACGTTCGACGAGGACGACGACATCGGCCCTGCGCTCGCGCTCGACGATGACGATGATGAGTTCGTCGCCGGCGCGCCGATCAAGCCGCGCAGCACGTCGGCCGAGGCCGATGCCGCGGCGCTCGAGGCCGAGACCCGCGCCGCCAAGAAGGGCGGCCGCGCCGCCGGTGGCGCGGTCAAGGACTCGATGCGCGACAAGCTCATCGAGCTCGGCAAGCAGAAGGGCTTCGTCACCTACGACGAGGTCAACGACCACATGCCCGAGGACGTGGTCTCGACCGATCAGATCGACGGCTGGCTGTCGGTGCTCGGCGAGCACGGCATCGAGGTCGTCGACGCCGGTGCGCGCCGGACGCCCGACATCGTCGACGCCCCCGCGGCGATCGCCATCGAAAAGGAAGACGGCGAGAAGGAAGTCGACGAGGACGAGGAGTACGCGTACTCGCGGACGAGCGATCCGGTCCGCATGTACCTGCGCAAGATGGGCTCGGTCTCGCTGCTGACCCGCGAGGGCGAGGTCGAGATCGCCAAGCGCATCGAGGACGGCGAGCGCAAGATGCTGCAGGCCGTGCTCAACAGCTCGGTCGCGGTGGAGGAGCTGCTCGCGATCGGCGACCGGCTGCGCCATGGCAAGATCCGCGTCAAGGATGTCGTCAAGGACATCGACGAGGACGAGGCCGAGTTCAACGAGCAGTTCTATGTCGACCGGGTCTGCAAGATCATCGACAAGGTCAAGAAGCTCCAGCGCGACACCGAGAAGCTCGACGAGAAGATCGACGAGAACGGCGCCTCGGAGAGCAAGAAGAAGAAGGTCAAGGAGGCGCAGAAGGCAAACCGCGCCCAGATGTTCGAGGAGCTCTCGGACCTCCGCCTCAACAAGCCGACGGTCGACCGGATCGTCGCGCAGCTGAAGAACATCATCGTCAAGCTCGACAAGGCCGAGCTCGAGGTCCGCGAGTGCGAGCGCAAGGCGGGCATGAGCGCGAGCGAGATTCGCAAGACGCTCCGCGAGATGCGCGCGAACCCGGCGAAGGCCCGGGCGGTCGGCAAGAAGACGATGATAACCGTCGCCGACTTTGAAGAGATGGAGGAGATGATCAAGCAGGCGATGCGCAAGGTCGCCGTCATCGAGGAGGAGGCGCGCTCGACGGCGCCCGAGCTCCGGTCGACGTTCCGCGACCTCCACGAGGGCGAGCGGATGGCGGACCGCGCGAAGAGCGAGCTCGTCGAGGCGAACCTTCGCCTCGTGGTCTCGATCGCGAAGAAGTACACGAACCGCGGCCTGCAGTTCCTGGATCTGATCCAGGAGGGCAACATCGGCCTGATGAAGGCGGTCGACAAGTTCGAG
>JBKJUF010000687.1:0-2737 GCA_046590445.1 Kofleriaceae bacterium | reverse complement strand
ACTCGGCTTCCTTCCAGCGCCCGGCCTGGTACAGCAGGCGGCCGAGCAGCTCGAGCGCGAGCGCGAACCGGCGATCGCCCGTCAGCTTGCGCGCGCGCAGCTCGGCGACCAGGCGCTCGGCATTCGCGACCGCCGGACCGAGCTGGCCGTCACGATCCTGCGCCTCGATCTGCTCGCGCAGCGCCGCGAGATCCTCGAGGACGGCATCCTGCGCGAGCCGTGCGACGACCGGCGCTGTCGCGGGGCCATCGGCCGGCTGGTCGCGGCAGCTGCTCGCGAGCACCGCGACCACGATCCACGCACCATGCTGCACCGGCCATCGCTATCACCGCGGTCGAGCCGGCGCAACGATCGAGCCGGCATCGTGCTGATCTCGCGGTCACCGCATCTGCTGCTGCTGCATCGCGGTCTGCAGGCGCTCCTGCAGCTTCGCCTGCAGGGCCGGCGGCATCTGCTGGTTGCAGCTCGTGAACGCGTCCGTGGTGCCATCGCCGGTGCTGCGCAGCACGCATTGCTTGAGGCCCGCCGGCCACGCATCCTGCTCGCAGGACTGCTGCATCACCTGGATCGTCGCGTCGATCCACTGGCGGACCTGCGGATTGTCGATCCCGTTCGTCCGCTGGCTCGCTCCGCTCGGCTCGCTCGCTCCATCTCGGGTGCCCTGGAGCTGTAGCGTCATCGTCGCGCGGACCTTGTCGGCGACCTGGCGGCAATCGGCGGTGCTCGTCGACGCCATCTCGGGGAACATCCGCGGCACGCACTGGCCGGCGCTCCAGGTGTCGCGCGCCGCGTCGAGGCACGTCGCCTCCTCCTTCGAGACCCGCACCTGCTCGCAGCTCGCTCGGTACTTCGCGACCACGGGCGCGCGCTGCTCGGGCTCCGCGTAGTTCCCGAGATCCATCGAGGCGAGCGTCTCGGCGACCACCGTGCAGTCCGCAGGTGCCGGGCGCACACACAGCTCGCTCAGGCAGATCAGCCCGACATCGCAGCGGGCTGCATCCGCCGAGGCGGGCCCCGCTCGCCAGCGTCCGCCGGCTCGCTCCATGTCGGGCCCGGCCACCCCCGACGACCGGGCAGGGCGACAGTCCGCTCGCTCCTTGCCGACATCGAGCCGGGACCGCTCGCGCGCGCAACCCAGCGCGATCAGGACGATGACGAACGCGAAGCGGCTCATACGTAGAGCATACGCACGAGCCGCCCAAATGATCGGTGTCCGATCAGTGCCCGATCGGTGCCCGATCGGTGCCGATCGAATGTCAGAGGTGTTTCTGGATCTCGGCTTCGAGCTTGCTGCGCGGCATCGCGCCAACGAGCTGGCCGACGACCTTGCCGCCCTTGAAGATCAGCAGGGTCGGGATCGACTTGATGCCGTACTGCTGCGGGACGATCTGGTGGTGGTCGACGTCCATCTTGGCCACCTTGAGGCGTCCCTGGTATTCCTCGGCCAGCGCCGCGACGGTGGGAGCGATCTGCTTGCAGGGCCCACACCACACCGCCCAGAAGTCGACGAGGGTTGGGAGGTCCGCCTTGAGCACTTCGCTATCGAAGTTGGCGTCGGTGAGCTCCTTTACGTGCGCGCTAGCCATGAGACCTCCGGGTGTGGACTTCTTATGTAACCCTGCGGCTCCGCGGAGGCAACCTGACCAGCCCGCCGGGTTTTGGGTACACTCTGGAAGATGTCGCGCCTGTTTATCTCGGTCGAGCGTCTCGACAACTGGACGGAAGAGGGCCGCGCGAAGCTGGAGGGGGATCGGATGACCCTCACGGAGC
The DNA here is from genome assembly GCA_046590445.1 of Kofleriaceae bacterium. Lineage (GTDB taxonomy): Bacteria > Myxococcota_A > Polyangia > Haliangiales > Haliangiaceae > JABFXX01. The sequence goes on along the minus strand of JBKJUF010000687.1, from coordinate 967 downwards.
ACGGGCGGGCCTTCATCATGAAGCCCGCGGTCGCCTTCCAGACAGTCACCGGGACCGACCACGATCCCTATGACCTGCTCGGCCGGGTCAAGTCCAAGGTCGCCCTCGACGAGCTCGGCGCCGAGCAGTTCGGCAACTCCGTGATCTACAACGACACGGCGTACGAGGTCATCGATGGCTTCATCGGCGAGCCGCTGACGCCGTGAGCGCGCTCGAACCCGTTCGTCTGCTGTCGGTTGCACCGTCGCCGGCGTTCTGGGTCGCGATCGTCGCGTACGCCGTGGCGGCGACGCTGCTGTTGCTGGTGCTCGCGGGTCACACCAGGCTGCGTGGCGCCGCGGTCGCGGTCGTCGGGCTCGCATTCGTCGCGCACGGCGTCGACATCGGCTGGCGCGGCACCCAGCATGTTCATCCCGCGCAATCGGTGCGCGAGTCGATCGGCCTGCTCGCGTTCATTCTGACCGGCGGCTACCTGATCGCGAGCGCGCGCTACCGGCTCACGATCGGCGGCGTCGTCGTCATGCCGGTGTCGCTGATGATGCTGCTCGCCGCGCGCCTGACGCCGGCCGGCACCGCTCCCGAGGATCTCTCGGCACTCGGCCGCATCCATATCTCGCTCGCGACGATCGGCGTCGGCGTGTTCGCGCTCGCGAGCGCGCTGTCGGCGATCTATCTCGTCGAGGAACGCGCGCTGAAGAAGAAGAAGTTCGACGCCGTCGCGTTCAAGGACAACGGCGCACCGCTCGAGGCGCTCGATCGGCTCTCGAACCGGCTGATCTGGGTCGGGTTCCCGATCTTCACCGTCGCGCTCGTGCTCGGCGCGATCTGGGTCAGCAAGCTCGGCGAGTCACTCGATCGCCTCGAGTACCCGCTCGCCGGCGTGACGTGGCTCGCGTACGCCGGCCTGCTCGTCGCCCGGCAGGTCTACGGCTGGCGCGGCAGGCGCGCGGCCCGGTTGACGCTGATG
>JBKJUF010000696.1:0-3409 GCA_046590445.1 Kofleriaceae bacterium | reverse complement strand
TTCAGCGTCGGGACGAGGCGCTGCGGTCCGCTGGCGCCGGCGGCGACCGCGCGGAACGTGTCGGCCGCCTTCGCCATCGCCTCGTCGCCGCCCCGGCAGACCTGGCAGAGGTAGTCGGCGGCGGGTTCGGAGAACAGGAGGTTCGCCGCGAGCCGGGTGCGCTTGCCGCAGGCGCAGGCCAGCACGTTGAGCTCGCCGTCGAGGAGGCGCTGCTTCGCCGACGGGTGGTTCTGCGTGTTGATGCTCTGGACGAGCTCGGCGTCCTGCTCGAGGCCGCACGCCGGGCACCGCACGCGCGCTGTTCCGACGATCGCCACGCCCTCGGTTAGCACGTGGGCCTGCCGACCACTCCAGGCGCCACGGGGAAAACTGTCCCTGGTGATCGGTTGACCCCAGCACGAGCGAAGTGCCCGCAACCAGAGCGATCTGCCGATGGCACGACTGGTGCTCACAGGTGTGTGCATGAACGCCTTCCTCGCAGCCCGCCGTGTCCTCTTCGTCTCCACCACGGTCGCCGTGCTCGCGAGCCCCGCTCTCGCTGGTAAGCCCCGCGTGGTCAACCCCGCACCGGCGCCCGCCACGGTCGCTCCGGCGGTCTCGCGCGTCACGAACACCCTACCCGCGCTCCCCAAGAAGCCGGTCGTCGACGAGGTCTCCAAGCTCGACCTCGGCCTGGCGTACGGCCTCAAGCAGCGCCGCGCGGCGATGCCCAGCGAGCAGATCGCCGAGGACAGCGAGCAGTTCGACGCCAAGGCGCTGACCGAGAGCCAGGTCGGCAAGATCGTCCGCGAGCGCAGCGACGAGCTCGAGTACTGCTGGCTGCGCCTGCCGCCCGCCAAGCGCGTGGTGTCCGCCGCGATCCTCCACCTGTCGATCCACGGCACCGGCAAGGTCGCGAGCGTCGAGGTCAACGGTGACCTTCCCGCTGGCGTCGCGAAGTGCATCACGAGCGCGGCGAGCCGCTGGACGTTCCCGGTGGCCGACGCGGCGACCGAGGTCGATCACGGGATCATGCTGACGACGACGTCGCAGCGCGAGCGCTAGTGGTTGCCGGCTGGCCGCGTGAGAACTACGTCGCCGGCGGCGGGCGGCGCAGGTCGCGTTGATCGTGGTGTCGTCGGCGAAGCTCGTACGTTATCGCAGCGCGCGTTTTGTCCGTCCCGCGAGATTGAAGAGAGCCCGAAACGAAGCGCCCGTAGGCGACCGGAGTCAAGGCTCAGGAAGATCGTCAGCGGACATCGGGGACTGACTGGGCACCTGGCAGCGACGAGCACGACCCAACCGGGCCGTATCGATCCCAGCTCGCGAAGGCCACGAGCACCGCTGCGATCTGCAAGTCGGCATTTGCGCGGAGGGTCAGACGCAACTTGCGCAACTTACGATTCGCAAGTCCTGCCTTTCTGAACTGCGCGACATAGCCCGCACCTTCGTGCCGGAAGTTGCGCTAGTTGCGTCTGACCCCCTCCATCGAACATTTTCAGCGAGATGCAGATCGTAAGTTGCGCTAATTGCGTCTGACCCCTTTCAGGAGGAGGTCGAGGACCACGGGGAAGTGATCGGAGCCGATGGCCGGGCCGATGCGGCGATCGCGGACGCCGACGTCGCAGGAGAGGAGGACGTGATCGATCGGGATGGCGAGGATGGCGCAGTTGGTCGGAAAGGTGGCCTGCACGCCGAAGCCGGCGCGCGAGTCGCAGAGGCCGGAGCGCGCGACGAGGCGCAGGAAGGTGCGAGACCATGGAGTGGCGTTGAAGTCGCCGGCGATCGCGACGGGAGGAGGGAGCATGCGGGCGCGGGCGGCGACGGCATCGAGCTGGCGGATCTGGGCGCGCTCGTGGGCGGCGGTGATGGGCGGGATCGGATGGGTGAGGACGACCGAGAGTCGGGCGTGGGCGAAGGTGACGGTGGCGACGACGGAGGGCCACTCGGTGCCGAGGGCTTCGATGGTGCCGTCGATCGAGCCGCGGGCGTAGAGGGCGATGCCGAGGTTGTCGGAGCGCGGGCTGGTGAGGCGTTGGTAGCCAGCGAGCGCAGGCTCGAGCTCGGCGAGCCAGCTGTCATCGACCTCGACGAGGCCAACGAGATCGGGGCGCGTGGTCGTGATCAGATCGCGGACGTCGCCGTAGCGCTCGTTCGCGGTGAGGACGTTCGCGAGCAGGAAGCGAACGGGCGTGCCGTCGGCGGGCAGCGGGCGGCGGGCGCGCTGGAGATCGGACGCGAGGATGCAGAGCTCGACGAGCGCCGTGATCAGCGCGGCATCGAACCAGCCGCGCGGTGCGAGCGGATACGCGGCGGCGGCGAGGAGGATGGCGGCGATGAGGTACTGGACGCGGAAGTGCTCGAACAGCGAGCACGGCCAGATCGGGAGGAAGGCGGCGAACGCAACGACGACGAGGCCACCGATGCCGGCCCGGATGGCGACGATCGCGGCGCGGCGGACGCGCGTCATGTGGTCTGGAGCGTGACGCTAAACTTGAGGCCCGCACTCGCCATCGTGTCGCGCAGTCGCTCCATCGTCGTGGCGGCCACGACCTCGTAGTGCTCGACGGTGGTCCACGGCCGCAGGAACAGCTTGACCGTATTCTCGGTGACCCGCGAGACCTCGATCGACGGGGGCGGCGCGGCCGAGACACGCTCGTCGGCGAGCACGACGCTCTCGAGCAGCTGCTTGATGCGAGCGACGTCGGGCGCCTCGTTGACGGTGACGATCAGGTCGACGCGGCGGCGGCCGAGAACAGTGAGGTTCTCGACCGCCGCGGAGATGATCTGACCGTTCGGGATCGAGACCTCGCGGTGATCGGCGGTGATCAGGATCGTGTGGAAGACCTTGATAGCCTCGACCCGCCCGACATACTTGCCGAGCACGACGAGATCCGTGACCTTGTACGGGCGCAGCGTGATCAGCATGACGCCCGCGGCAAAGTTCGAGAGCGAGCCCTGCAGCGCGAGGCCGATCGCGAGGCCGGCTGCGCCGAGCACGGCGAGCACGGCGGTGGTCTCGATGCCAACCGCGTCGAGCGCGGCGATCACGACCGCGATCAGCATCACCGCGTAGACCAGGTCATGCAGGAAGCGGCGCAGCGAGACGTCGAGCCTGCTCGTCTCCATCGCGCGATCGAAGGCGCGGACGAGTGCGCGTGCGAGGGCCCGGCCGATGAAGAACACCAGGATCGCGATCACGATCCGGACGCCGAGCGGCAGCAGGTAGATGTTCGCTAGGTTCGTGGCGTAATCGACGGTGTCCGACATGGCGGGACGATGCCGTAGTTCGGTGCGCCGGTCATCGATCGCGTCATCGATCGCGTCATCGATCGCGTCATCGATCGCATGTCATCGATCGCATGTCACAGGATGGTTGGCGACTTCGTCCACGGCGGGGTCTCGAGCGCGCGCTGGAGGTGCTCGATGA
>JBKJUF010000536.1:0-7725 GCA_046590445.1 Kofleriaceae bacterium | reverse complement strand
CTTGAACATCGGACGGTGCTTGTCGCCGGCGCCGCGGCGTCCGGAGACCAGCGCGACGCTCGCGTAGACATTCGGCGCCCACGCATCGGCGATCACGAGCTCGAGACCCTCCGACGGAGAGCCGAGCTTCTTGACGCGCGCCTCGATGATGCCGTCGCGCTCGATGGTGATCAGCGCGGTCGGCTTGACGAGGTTCGCCATCGCCACGAGCCGCGCCGTCTCGCCGGGCAGGTAGCTCGGCTTGCTAGCGACGACCGACATCCGGTCGCCCTCGTCGCCGCTCCAGAACGCCTCGCCCTTGCCGATCACCCAGACCTCGCTCGCGGCGACCACGGCCTTGCCGCGGTCGTCCTTGGTCTCGACCTTGACGATGTAGTTGCCGGGCTCGGTCGGATAGATCCGCTCGGTATGCGAGCCCGCCGCGGCCAGCGTGACCTCGCGCTCGAGCATCGGCTTCTCGCTCGCTTCGCACTTCTGGAACGCACGGTGACCGACGTCCGTCCACGCGCACGACCACAGGGTCCGCACGAGCGACAGCTTCGCCGTGGTCGCGACCTGCGTGCCGTTGGGCGCGAGCGCCGCGAGGTTGACGCCAAACGGCATGCCGACGGCCTGGACGTACTCGTTCGCGTGGATGCCGAGGTAGAAGCTCGTCTGGTGCGCGGTGACGATCAGCGACTTGCCGATCGTCTGGTCAGCGCTGTCCGTCAGGTTCGTCGTCAGGATGTAGTCGACCGGGCCGCCGAGCTTGGTCGCGCTGTCACGGGCCGCGATCGCGAGCCGGCCGCTTCCGTTCGTGGTGCCCTCGCCGTCGGCGATGAAGTCTCCGTAGTCCTCGCGCTCGCGCTCCCACCACGACTGCCGCGGGTTCGCCGAGAACGTGTACTGCTCGAAGCCCGGGAACCGGATCACGTGATCGCGCCGGCGCAGGCCCCATTCGACGCGCGCGCCGTCGACGGCCGAGCCGAACAGGTACCTCGCGTCGAGGTCGAAGGTCAGGCGCTCGCCGGGTCGCAGGCTCGCCTTGCGGCTCGCTAGCTTGATCTCGAACGTCGCCGGACGAAATTCCTCGACGCTGAACTTCTCGCGGAACTCCTGGTCGGCGATCGTCGCGGCGACGTAGTAGTCGCCGAGCGCCGCGTCGGCACCGAGCGGGAGCTCGAACGCGAAGCCGCCGAACTCGGTGAGCTTCACGCGGGTCGCGAGCACGCTCGCGCCGCGGCTGTCGGTGATGTCCAGCTTGACGGTCGCCTTCGCGGGCACCCGCGGCGGCTTGCCGTGCGCGATCTCTCGCGCGATGCCCTTGAACTGCACGAGCTCGCCCGGCCGATACAGGCCGCGGTCGCTCTGGATGAAGCCGCGGATCTTGGTGACGCCGCCGCGGCGGTCCTCGGGCACGCCGAAGTTCCACAGCTGGATGCCGTTGGCCCAGTTGCCATCGACGACCGCGATGTCGCCTGCGTTCTCGACGATCGCGATCAGCCGCTGGCTGCGATAGCTGTCCCAGTCCTCGTACTCCTCCTCGGGATCGGGCGTCGGCCCCTGCTGCTTCAGCAGCACGCTGCCTGGCACCTTGACGATGCCGTCGGCGGTCGTGACGTCGGTGTGCACGGCCTTGCCCTGCGGCGTGTAGATCGTGACCTTCGCGCCCGCGACCGGCGCACCGGTTGCGAGCGACGTCACCCACACCAGGCCCGATGCGGTGCCGGTCTTGATCAACACGCCGAGGTCGGTGACGTTCGCGAGCACGCGGTTTCTACGCGACGACCAGTAGCGGCTCGCGTCGGCCTCGACCTCGTCGGAGCGCACCTCCGCGAGGTACACCCCTCGTGGCTCGGTGCCGCTCCGCTGCGTGGTGCCGCATAAGCTTCCGAGTGCGAGCTCGTTGAGGCGCCACTTGTTCTTGCCCGAGGTCTGCAGCGTGCGGGTCTTCGCCTTGACCTTGAGTGCCTTCCAGTCGATCGGCTTGTCGTCGTCGTTGCCGCCCCACGGGTCGTAGTTCATGTCGGTCGTCAGGACCTGGACGATCCGGTCCTTCGGGATCGCGGCGCACTCGAGCTCGAACCTGCCGACGTTGCGCGACCACAGCGGGTAGCCCTTGGCGCTTGCCTCGAGCGCGAAGATCCCGCGCTCCATCGACAGCCGCGGTAGCGCGTTGCCGGTGCGCAGCTCGTGGACGTGCGGCTTGCCGAGCTGCTGTCCGAACGTGTCGGTCAGCTTCCCGATCTTCACGCGGTAGTCGGTCTCGGTGTCGAGATCGGCGGTGACCGTGTACACGGTGCCGTCACCCGACAGGTAGCCGGCATCGAGGCCGGGGATCCGCGGCCAGCTGGTGATCGCCTTGCGCACGACCTCGAGCGCGACCGGTGTCGTGAACGTGAACGTCAACGTCGCCTCGTCGGCGGGGACGTCGTTACCGGTCGGCGTGATCGACGCGACCGCCAGCGTTGGCCGCGCGCGGACCGCGAGCGCATACGGCGCCGCGAGCGGCGTGGTGCCGCCAGCGCCGGTCAGGCTCGCGCACGTCAGCGTGTAGCTCGCCGCGGGCTGCATCGGCTTGCCCGGCACGAGCGCGACGCTGGTGACCGGCTCGGTGGCCCCGGCGGTCGCGAGCACGAGCGCGAGGTCACCGCCTGCGCCGACGAGCTTGCAGTGCTTCGCGGCATCGGCGGGACGCACCGGCTGGTTGAACGACACCGGCAGCTCGCCATCGAGCGCGAGCATGTCGGGGTCGATGCCCCACACGCCGTCGACCGCGAGCGGGTCGTGGACGAACGCGAAGTGAAACCCCGACGTTCGCTTGGCGAGCTCGCCGGCGAGCTCGACCCGGTAGCGCGTGGAGCTCGCGAGATGCTCCACGGGATCGATGACCAGCGTGCGGGTGTCCTGCCAGTACCCCTTGTGGGAGAACTTTGGGGTGACCTCGATAGTGCCCGGCGCGACCGGTGTACCGACGATGGCCTCGTCGACGACCGGTTTGTCGAACCGGATCGTGATCAGCTCGGTGCCGTCGACCGAGCCCTCGGGCGAGTAGGCCAGCACCTTCAGCTCGCGAGCCGGCGCGCTTCCCTCGCTTCCGCAGCCGAGGCCGCCGCTGATCACGAGTCCGAGCAAGCACGACGAGACGACACCGCGAGTGGGCCAGCGCATTCGCGGGGCTCGTGCACGGGGAGTGCCCTCCACGGTCGTCACGATCCCAAGCAGTTGCGCGCCGAGTGGCCCGCGAGACACGACCGCGGAGGACGCGGCGACACGCCGGCCCGCCTCGTCGGTCGACGCCGGAAATAGCGAGCCAGGTCCACGCGTTGTCGGTGGTCGTAGATCGGTCGGGTCCGCCGTGCGTGTAAGGTCGGCAGGCATGCTCCGTCCGCTGCTCGTCGCGTGCATCGTGCTGGTGATCGGCGCAGCGCCGGCGCGCGCGACCGAGCTGCCGCGCTATGGCGGGCTCTACACGGCAGCGAACCAGCCACTGCCGATGCTCGACAGCAAGATCTGGGTCAACGTGCGCGGGCCGATCATCGAGGTCGTCGTCACCCAGCGCTTCACCAACCGCACCGATCAGGCGATCGAGGCGACGTACGTGTTTCCGCTGCCGCCGGATGCGGCGGTGTCGGCGATGTCGATCAAGGCCGGCACCAAGACGATCCGCGGGGCAATCGCGAAGCGCGACGAGGCGCAGCGTCGCTACGAGGAAGCCGTGCGTGCCGGCGTGACCGCCGCGCTGACCGATCAGGAGCGTCCTGACGTGTTCACCCAGACCGTCGCCGGCATCGCGCCGCGCAGCACCGTCGAGATCACGCTGCGCTACGACGCGATGGCGCACTTCTACGACGGCGCGTGGGGCTTTGCGGTACCGATGGTCGTGGCGCCGCGCTACGTGCCCGGCGTCGCGACCGCGCGGCCGACGACCGGCACCGGTCGCGCACCCGATACCGATCGCGCACCCGATGCCTCGCGGGTGACGCCCGCTGGCGCGCCCGGCGCCGGTGGTGCGACCCAGGTATCGATCCGGTTCGCCGACAAGGTCTGGGACGTGACGAGCCCGACCCACGAGCTCGCGGTCGCGGGGCAACACGCCACGTTCACCGATCCGCGCAGCGATCACGATGCGGTGATCCGCTGGAGAGCGGCGCCCGCGAGCGGCTGGGTCGAGCACGGTCCCGAGGGCGGGTTCGCGGCGGTCGTCGTCGGGGCCACCGCGGTCCCGCCGCGCAAGGGCGCGTTGCGGTGCTTGCTCGTGCTCGATCGCTCGGCCACCTCGCGTGGCGATGCCGATGCGATCGCGCAGCCGCTCGTGCGCCAGCTACTCGGCGGGCTCTCGGCGGCCGATCGGATCGCGGTCACGGGAAGCGACGCGCTCGGCTGGAGCCCACCGGCCGACGTGCTGCGCGCGCTCGATCAGAGCTGGCACAAGGCAACCGGCGCGTTCGATCTGACCCGCGTGCTCCTGGCCGCGCGTCCCGACGGCGCGCCGATCGTGATCGTCACGAGTGCCCTGGTCGCCGATGACCGTGCCGCGCTCGCGGCCGCGCGGACGCTCGGCGTACCGATCCACGTGATCGGCGTGGGGCCGGCTCCCGCACGCGGCCTGCTGACCCAGCTCGCGACCGCGACCGGCGGGACTGTGCGGTTCGCGGTTCCCGGCGATGATCTGCCCGCGATCGCACGCGCCGTCGTCGCCGACGCCGCGAGCCCACCGCCACCACTCGCCGTGTCATGGGGCACGCTCGCCGCGCGCGATGTCGTGCCCGGCGCGATGCCGCGGCTCGGAACGGGGCAGGCAATGCTCGTGCTCGCGCGCGTCGATCGCGCGACCACCGCAAACGGACGCGCGGCCGGTGCGGTCTTCGCGATCGAGCCACTCGCAGCAGCACCCGCGATCACCGGGTCGATCACGCCGGTCGGTCCGCTCGCGCGCCGCTGGGCCCGCAGCCGGCTCGACGAGCTGCTCGCCGCCCCGCGTCCAGCGGATCGCACCGCGGTGACCGAGCTCGCGCTGAAGTTCGGGCTGGTCTCACCGTACACGTCGATGATCGCGATCGGCGAGGACGTCGTCGTCGAGGGCGGAACCCGGCGCAGCGTCGCGGTCCCGGTCTCGGTGCCATCCGGGATGAAGTGGCAACAGGTCAAGAAGGAGATCACGGTCGAGGTGTCGGGCACGACCCGCGTCGACAACGATCGCGACGGCGAGCGCGACGTCACGCGGGCCGGCAAGCGCCAGCCCGCGCGCCAGCCGATCGCCGCAGGACCCGCGCCGACGCACCCCGATCCCGCGCCGCGCGCCGAGAAGCCGGTCGCGCAGGAGGACTCGGATGACGAGGCCGACTACGAGAGCGCCCCGCGGGATGCGCCGTCGCCGCAGACCGCGCTCGGCACCGACGCGAGCGCCGAGGAGATCGAGATCATGGCGATGGCGCCACCGCTGCTCGGCGGTCGCACCCGGCTGACGCTCGGCTTCGGTGGCGGTCTCGTACGCGCCGGTGGGGAGTCCGCGGGGCTCGTCACGCTCGGCACGCGGCTCGAGGTCGGTCGCCGCGCGATGTTCGGTGCGGACCTCTCGCTGTGGCTGCTCGACGGCGACGCGCAGGGGCGCGTGCTGCTCTCGTTCGCGGCCCGTGGCGTCGCGCGCTGGCTCGAGCTGGGTGGCGGCGTCGGCGCACACCTCGGTGCGGGCTACGGCCCGGCCGGCTCGCTGAGCCTGCGCGTCCACGTCCCGCCGATCCCGCGTGCTGCCGGATACCTGCGCTACGACGCTGCATACCTCGTCGATGGCGAGGCGCGCGCGGCTCAGCACGGGCTCACGCTTGGCCTCGAGTGGGGCTTCTGATCGGGTGTCCGGAATGGCGATCGCGGCGGCACCCTCGCGAGCACCGCCGCTACGCCTGGTGATCAACGATCACCAACAACCGAGAATGCAGAACGGCGACATGTGGAGAGGCCGCCGCACGCGAGAGCTCACGAGGTCGTGCCGCATCAGGAATTCGAGCAACCGGCATACCAGTCACGGATCTCCCGAGGATCATGGGATCTAGGAGGGATGGCTCCGCGTGCCGGTGGCGCGGGCCCGCTCGAGTGGTGCATCCGCGCACGCGCGGCGCATCCGTCGTGTACAAGGGCGCGTGCGGCACATCCGCCTCGTGATCGAATACGACGGCACCACGCTGCACGGCTGGCAGCGGCAGGCGAATGGCGCGACCGTGCAACAGCACCTCGAGGAGGCGCTGGCGAAGCTGTTGACGCACCCCGCGCGGGTCGTCGGCGCATCGCGGACCGATGCCGGGGTCCACGCGCGCGGTCAGGTCGCGAGCTTTCGGACCGAGCGCACGATCCCGCTCTACGGGATCCGCCGCGGACTGAACTCGATGCTGCCCGACGCGATCGCGATCCGCGAGGTCGACGAGGTCCCCGAGGATTTTCATCCGCGGTTCTCCGCGAGCGGCAAGCACTACCGCTACACGGTGCTCGTGCGGCGTGACCGCTCGCCGCACTGGCGCGATCGCGCGTGGCACCACCCCGAGCCGCTCGACCTCGCCGCGATGCGCGAGGCCGCCAAGGCCCTGCACGGTCAGCACGACTTCGCCGCATTTCGCGCGGCCGGCTGCTCGGCGAAGACCTCGGTTCGCCAGATCGACCGGATCGAGCTGACGGAGGACGCGGACCGCCTGGTGGTTGATGTCGAGGGCAACGCGTTCCTTCGCAACATGGTGCGGATCGTGGTCGGGACTCTGGTCGACGTCGGCGTCGGGCGCCTCACGGCGCGTCAAGTGCCCGAGATCCTTGCGGGTCGCGACCGCGTCGAGGCCGGAAGGACCGCACCGGCGCATGGCCTCGAGCTCGTCGAGGTCCGTTACGAGAGAACGCGCCGCGACGTGTAAGCCCGGGCGACGACTCGCGTTACAACGGTGTCCGTGGCCTCCACACCTCATGGAGATCAGGAGCGCATCGAGCTCGAGAACGAGCAGCGCCTGATCGAGGAGGCGCAGCAAGGCAACCTCGACGCGATGCGCCCGATCCTCGAACGCTATGCACAGCCGCTGTACGGCACGGTGATCTTGCCGCGCCTCGGTGATACCGCAAGTGCGGAGGAGGTTCTGCGCGACACCCTCGCGACCGCGGTCGAGAAGATCAAGCGGTTCACCTGGCAGGGCAAGACGATCTACCCGTGGCTCCGCCAGATCGCGATCAACAAGGTCTTCGATGTCCACCGCCAGTCGAAGCGATCGCGCCGGCTCGCCGATGCAATGGCGCACGAGATCCCGCGCGAGAGCGATCCGGAGACGCACGCGGACGCCCAGCTGATCGCCGATCAGGAGCGCAAGGCGCATCGCGAGCGGATCGCGGACACCATGCTGCTGCTCGCCGAGCGCTACCGCATCGCGATCGAGCTCCGGTTGATCCAGGAGCTGCCGCGCGAGGAGTGCGCGAAGCGACTCGGGGTCACGATCGGCACGTTCGACGTGCTGCTGTTCCGCGCCGTGCGCGCATTCCGCAAGCATTTCGGCGAGCGCAACGAGCTTCTTGGCGAGCCCGTGCCACAGAAAGAGGACCGCTGATGGCGACCGACGACGACATCCTCACGAGCCCGGTGCCCGACCCCGATGCCGAGCCGACGGCGGCCGAGCGCGCGCACGCGAAGACGTTCGCCGACCTCGTCGACAAGACCCTCTCGGGCCGCGCTCCGGCGGCGATGTCGGCGGACGACCGCGCGCTGCTCGAGGTCGCGAC
>JBKJUF010000435.1:0-13310 GCA_046590445.1 Kofleriaceae bacterium | reverse complement strand
CCACTCGGCAGTGTCCGATCGCTCGGCGAGGTCCAGCCGCGGCTGCAGCGCCTCGCCGACACGCTGCGCGATCAGCTCGTCGAGCGCGAGATCGCGGTTCGGACCTGCCGGGTCGCGCTCAGCCCGATCGGCGAGGGCAGCGATGACCAGGCCATCAACGCGGCAGTCGCGACGGGCTCGTTGAACGCAGTCGCGAAGGCGTGCGAGGAGCTCGGCATCCGCTGGTTCTGCGTGCCGTTCGACATGACGCGCTACCGCCACGCGGCCACGCTCGACACCCTCGCCGATCTCGCGTTCGAGGTGATCAAGCGCCACCCGCGGTCGTTCGTCCATCTGATCTGCGCGCGTGACGGTCAGATCGCCTACGACGCGATCACCCGCGCGAGTCGCCTGATCAAGAACGTGTCGGGGATCGAGCAGTCCGGCTATCACAACTTCCGTGTCGGTGTCGGCTGCAACATCGCGCCGGGCACGCCGTTCTTTCCGTTTGCGTACGCTTCCGACGAGCTCGGGTTCTCGATCGGCCTCGAGATGCCCGCGGCGTTCCTCTCGATCGTGGGCAGCATGGCCGGCGCGTCACTCGCCGAGATCCGCGAGGCGCTCCTCGTCCAGCTCCTGCCGGGCATCCGTGAGGTCCACGACATCGCGGTGCGGGTCGCGGCAGAGCAGGGCGTGGTGTTTCACGGTGTCGACGTCTCGATCGCGCCGTACCCGGAGACCAACGGCAGCGTCGCGCAGCTCATGGAGCTCCTCGGGCTCGAGCAGTACGGCGGCCACGGCACGCTGTTCATCACCGCGTACCTCACCGATATCCTCAAGGAGCTGATTCGCCGCGGCGGGCTCCGCACGGTCGGCTTCAATGGCGTGATGCTCTCGCTCCTCGAGGACGAGTACATGGGCCGCCGCAACAACTACAACCTGTACTCGATCGACTCGCTCGTCCTCTACTCGACCGTCTGCGGCTGCGGCGTCGACATGGTGCCGGTCCCCGGCGACAGCTTCGAGGAGGAGATCGCCGCGATGATCCTCGACGTCGCGACCGCGTCGACCGTGCTGAACAAGCCACTCGGCGTGCGCATCTTGCCGATTCCGACGAAGCAGGCGAACGAGTTCACGGCGTTCAATATGGAGTTCTTGTTCAACACGCGGATCAAGAAGATGCGCGACCTCGGCTTCGTCGGGACGTCGATCCGCGGCGCGCCCTTCGGATTTCTCAAGAGGCCGGAGCCCCAAGACGGTGCCGGATGACGATCGATCCCGCCGACGTCAAGCGGTTCTGGGACGAGCGCGCCGCGCGGCACGCCGACGACCCGGGCCTGACGAACCTCGAGGAGAACCCCGAGCTGCGCGATCTCAAGATCTCGCTCGAGGAGGCGCGTGTCGCGGACTACCTCGGGACCCTGCGCGAGGAGTCGATCGTGCTCGATCTCGGCGGTGGCTACGGCGTGTGGGCGTTCAAGATCGCGCCTGCCGTCGCGCACGTCGACGTCGTCGATTTCTGCGCACCGCTCGTCGAGCGCGGCACCGCGAAGGCCGCGGAGCTCGCCGTCAACAACATCACGTTCACCCACGCCGCGGCGCAGGACTTCACGAGCACGCGCAGCTACGACCTGGTGTTCATTTCGGGCCTGCTGCTCTACCTCAACGACGACGAGCTCGACCAGCTCCTCGATCGGATCGCCGGCTACAGCCAGGCCGGTAGCGTCGTCCTGCTCCGTGACGGGACCGGCGTTCCGGATCACTACGAGATCACGAAGCGGTGGTCGGAGGCGTTGCAGGCGAACTACGCCGCGATCTACCGCACTCGTGACGAATACCTCGCGGCGTTCGCACGGATCGGCTACACGTGCGTACGCGACGACGACATGTTCGAGCCCGGCTGCGTGCTCAACAAGTTCCCCGAGACCCGGCTCAGGATCTATCGGTTCGTACGCGCCTGAACCCTCCGCAGCTGCCGCTCCGTCATTCATCGTTCACGCCTGCATCAGGGCCCGCAGGTGGCGCTAACCAGAGTCTCCTGAACCGAGGATTGCAAACCCGGAGCGTGCGCATAGGTAACAAGCTGAGCGCGCAGCCTCGCTCCTTCGGTGAACCGCACGCTGCGGTGTTTCGCGCAGTCCCGCTGCCATGTGCGCAGCAGCGCAGGTGATCACGTGCCAGCGACGTGGCGGGTGTGTGCACGATAGCGGGCGACGTGGCCCAACTCCTGAGTCGGAAGCTCCACAGGGCCCTGCGGGTGCCCTCAGCGCGCGGCACGAGCCTTGCTGAGCATCGTGGACATGTCTACCAACACGCTCCTCCTCATCATCCTCGTCGTGCTCTTGCTCGGCGGCGGCGGGTTCTTCTATCGCGGCCGACGCGGCTGACCCGCGTTGCCGTCGCTCGTCGCGGTCGGACGGTAAGAGACTTCCATGGCGGCGATGGCGCCCTTGTGGTTGCGCCGACGGCGACAGGTCGCTCAGCACACGTCGCGGGTCGAGTGCCTGATCAGAACGCGCCGAGCGCGTGCGCGAGAAACCCGGCTGCGCTACAGACCAACAGGATCGCGATCCAGACGACGCCGCGGCGGGACGTGCGCCGATGGATCATCGCCGTGCCAACCGGGGAAATCATCGCGACGCTCTCGCGCCGGCGCTGCTCCATGGCTGCAGAGATTGCCGGCAGCTCTCCAATGACCTCGACCTCTCGACTCTGGATGATCTCGTAGAGCGCGGACACGCCGCTGTCCTCACGCCGCAACGGCTGCTTCTGGGTGAACGCCCACTCGACCCACGACACGAACTGCCGCTGCGTGAGCCGCCCGGCGGCCACCACGCCGATCGCATCGCGCATGTCCCCAGCGCTCTGCCAGCGCCGGTTCGGTTCGCGCTCGAGCGCTTTCAGGACGATCTGGTCGACCTCCCGCGGCACCTCGGGATTCGAGCGAGACGGGGGCTCGACAGGCAGCGAACGCACTCGATCGAGGATCTGGCTCGGTTCGGGCGCATCGAACAGACGTCGGCCGGTGAGCAGCTCGTACATGACCACACCGAGCGCCCACAGATCGACGCGCGCATCGAGCTTACCGTCGAGATATTCGGGCGCAACGTAGTTGAGCTTTCCCTTGATCGTGCCGGCCTGGCTCTGCACCGAGGATTGCTTGGTCTTGGCGAGCCCGAAGTCGATGAGCTTCACCTGGCCTGTGCTCGACACGATCACGTTCGCCGGCGAGACATCGCGGTGAACGATCCCCAGCGGGTAACCGAGCTCGTTGCACAGGTTGTGCGCGTGATCGAGCGCATCGCAGAGCTGGTACGCGACCTCGAGCACGACCATGATAGGAATCCGGCCGACGTACTCCCTACATTGCTGCTGGATCTGCAGCAAGGTCGGGCCCGGAACGAACTCGAATGCGATGAAGTAGATCCCCCGCAACTTCCCGAACTCGTAGACGCGCGCGATCCCGGGATGCCGCAGGTGCCGCGCGAGGCGTGCTTCGTCGATGAACGAGCCGACTAGCTCCTGGACGCTCGCGATGTGCGGGTGCATCCGCTTGAGGGCGACCGGGTTCTTGACCGCACGAGACCTGGCGAGGTGCACGGTGGCGAGTCCGCCAACGCCGAGCTCCTCGTAGATCTCGTACGAGCCGAACCGTTCACCCATCTGATCACGACATCAGCATCGCGACCGTCTGTCAAATCGACGCGTTGAAGCGTCGCGTGCACCCGATGGCGCCTGAAGATCAGGGAGAGCGAACCCGCTTGATGAGGTTCAGGTAGTCGAGGTGCGTGTTGACCTCGTGGAGGAACCGGTCGCCTTTGTCGATCACCGCGAACGCTCCCTCGGTGACCGGCAGGTTGATCCCGCAGAACACGCTGCGGTTCTTCGCGCAGTCGCGCTTCCAGGTGCGCAGGAGCGCAGGTGTCGAGACCTTGTAGATGCCGATGGTCTCGACATCCGAGGAGCGGCGCGGCTCGCCGACGTAGAGCTCGCGTACCCGGCCGCCGTCGGCGCTGCACCGCACCGAGTGCGCAGCCTTGTTCTCCGCGCGCTGCACGAACACGGTATCACCGGGCGCTTCGGTGATCAGCGCGACCAGATCGTCCTCGAAGAACAGATCGCTCGAGATCGCGACCGTGGGCCGCTCGTCGAGCGCGAGGCTCAGGCTGTAGCTGTTGCCGGTGATGCTCCAGTGCTCGTTGTAGATGTAGTCGAAGCCCGGGAAGTCGTTCATCACCGAGATCGCCTGGTAGCCGAGCACGACCGTGATGTCCCAGCCCTCGAACAGCCGGCCGAATCGCGCGAGCAAGGCCTCGCCGGTGCGCGGGTCGCGCATCCGCAGCTTGTGAAAGCCGTCGAGCCGGAATCCCTGTCCGGCCGCGAGCACGACGAGCCTCATCGCAAATCCTCCAGGGCAATCGCGCAATCGTCGATCACGCTCGGGAACTTGTGCTTCACCGTCTTGTAGGGATAGAGGTCGCCTGCATTGGCGCGGCGGATCACGGTCGCGACGTCGACCGGCTCCTCCTTGCGCAGCGTCCACACCGCGACGTCGTGGTACGCGAAGCGCTGCACCGGCACGCGCGCGAGGCCCATGCGCAGCGATACCTGAAGCCGATGCTGGCCGTCGAGCACGAGACCATGTGTCGCTTCGATGTACAGCGGCTTGGTCCACACGCCCTCGCGCTCGATCTTGGCGCGCAGCGCGAGCACGCGCGCCTCGTCGAATCCCTCGATGTGCTTGAGCCCCGGCGGTGACACCAGCTCGATTCGCACGTCGCCACGGTGTGGCGGGGCGTCGAAGTCCTCCGCCTGGATCTCGCGATACTCGTCCGGCGTGTTGAACGTCTTGAACTGGTAGTGGCTCGCGTCGCCTTCGAGCGACGGCAGCCGCGCGATGTGCTCGGCCCACGGCACGAAGAAGTACTGTGCGATCGAGCGCTCGGCGTACTGCTCGACGAGCGCTCGGAACACCGGCAGCGCCGCCGCGCTGACCCGCATCACGCCCGTCATCTTG
This sequence comes from Kofleriaceae bacterium, assembly GCA_046590445.1. GTDB lineage: Bacteria > Myxococcota_A > Polyangia > Haliangiales > Haliangiaceae > JABFXX01. The sequence continues at coordinate 8,314 of JBKJUF010000435.1, read as the reverse complement.
CGGTAGTCGGCGAACCGCGGCTCCCATTCCGGGACGACGCGGACGTCATCGATCTGGCCGCGCGCGTCGCTGTGGACGATGCCGCCGTACATCGGTGGGACGAATGCGCCGCGCGTGAACCACGCGGACTGGTCCTCGAAGTCGGTGCCGGCGACGTACCGCACCATCGCGTCCTCCATGATCGTGTCGGCCTCGAAGATCACGACGGAGGACCCAACTTCGCGCAGCGCGAGCCGCATCGAGTGGATGTTGGTGTCCTCGGCGTAGCGATCGTTCTCGACCACGGTGATCCGTGGTGTCCTGGCCGCGACATCAGGCGTCGCGACGAGCTCGCGGACCTTCGCTTGCTGGTAGCCGACGACGAGGACGACGTGATCGATCGAGGTCGTCGCGATCTGCGCGAGCAGCCGCCCGAGGATGGTCCGATTCTTGTAGAGCAACAGCGACTTCGGGCGGTCGTGGGTCGCCGCGCCCATCCGGCGGCTCGAACCCGCCGCCAGCACGATCGCGGTCTTGGCATCGTTCACGAGGTCCTCTTCCTGTCGCGCTCGAGGCGCATCACGGTGACGATCCGGAGGCCCATGATCGCCACGAACCACAGCCCGCTCGCGATCCCGATGAAGTACACGCCGCGTTGCATCCACGGCTCGCCGAGCGCGAGGGCGAGCCCGAGCCAGAAGAACAGATCCGACTCGTTGAACTCGACGATGCCCGGCATCGACTTGAGGTAGAGCACCGCGCGCTCACGTGGTGTCGAGCTCGAGAAGTCCTTGCGCTGATCGGTGCCGGCGGTCGGGTTCGCATCGGCCTGCTTCTGCATCGTCACGACGACCCAGTACACGTAACCGCGCGTCAACATCGCGAGCGGGATCGCGAGCGCGACGACGATCGCCAGTGCATCGCCGGTGTCGGTGTACACGCGCCAGCCGAACGCGCCGAACACGACCGCGTAGCCGATGGCATCCGTGATCTTGTCGAGGAACGCCCCCATGTACGAGGATGCCCTGCGGTAGCGCGCGAGGCTGCCGTCCATGCAGTCGCAGATCACCGACACTTGCAGCAGGAGGATGACCGCGAGATCGGCGCCGCGATCACCAAGCAGGAGGAGCGGGCAGGCGGCGAGCTTGCACAGGAAGCCGAACAGCGTGATGTGGTTCGGCCTGATCCACGGGATGTCCGCGATCACCGCGTTCAGCACGTTGCCGATCGGCCCGCCCATCGCGACGCTCCACCACTCGGCGTTCCACTTCGAGCGCATCAGGCGATAGCGCTCCGCGTAGCTGTGGCGACGCGGCACCGCGCGCTGTTCCGCCGGGCTCGCGGTCACGGGGTGCTCGCATGCGTCGCCGGCGCGCTGGGCGCGGCTGGGGACGTGATGGCCTCGAGCTCGCGGAGCCGCGCGTCGACCTTCGTCATCTCGATGTGCCGCACGATGATCATCGCGAAGCAGCCGACGACCTGGGTGACGCACAGGAGCCAGAGCCCCCACTCGAGGCGATCGATCAGCAGGGCGAGGCTGAGCCAGAACCACAGGTCCATCTCCTCGAACCAGACGATCCGTGACCACCGCACGGCGAACCACCGCAGCCACTCGCGACGCGTGCGCACGGGCGGTGGCTTGATCACGATCGGCTGCGTGCGCTTCGCTACCGCGGCCGCGGGATCCTCGCGCGCCTCGAGCCAGCGGACGCGCTCGGTCTCGGCCTGGGCGAGCCACTTCATGTACGCGCGCACGTTCATCGCGGTCGCGGACGACGTCGACAGCATCAGATACCAGGCGTCGCCGGTCTGGCGATACGCCTGCCAGCCCGCCGCGAGCATGATCGGCCACCACGTGACCATGTCGGAGACCTTGTCGTAGAACGAGCCGAGCTTCGTGAAGGTCCGGCGATAGCGCGCGACGGTGCCGTCGAGGTGATCGAACAGGATGCCGAGGTGGAGCAGGATCACCGCCTCGATCCAGCGCCCCGGATCCAGGATCAGCCACGCGGCCGCGAGCTTGAAGATGTTCGCGAGCGTCGTCAGCCGGTTCGGGGTCAAGAACTTCCAGTCCGCGATCAGCAGCATCACGAGGATCGTGAGCGGACGCATCACGAGCGCCGGATACCAGTCATCGGACTGAAAGTTCCGGATCCGCTGGAGCCGCTCGCGATTCATCCGTCCTATTTATCGCGGACTGCCGTCGGCTGCACGTGCTGCTACCGGCGAGTCGCTGTAGGCTGCAGCGACCTCGAATGTCAGGAGCGTCGAGCCCGAGCCCAAAGCGCATGTCGACCGAGGTCAACCGCGGGTTGGCATGGATCGGCATCGCGAGCTCGCTCGTCGGTATCCTCGACTTCCTCGCGATCCTGATCATCCTCAATCACTGGGTCGACAAGGAGCAGTACGGGATCGCGACGCTCGCGAACTGGATGTTCCCGATCCTCGACCAGGCGACCGACCTCGGGCTGTCGGCGGCGGTGATCCAGCGCGAGGACCACGACGACGCGAAGATCTCGACGGTCTTCTGGATCAACCTGATGACGGCGAGCGCACTGTTCATGCTGCTCCTCGTGTTCGCGCCGCTGATCGGTCAGGGGATCTACGGCCACGCGATCATCGGCTACATGCTGATCGCGTACGGATCGAAGCTGCTCTGGCAGAACGTCTACTTCATCCCGGTCGCGATGATGAAGCGCGAGCTCCGCTTCAAGGAGCTGTCGATCATCCGCATCTGCTCGAACCTCGCCGAGTTCGCCGGCAAGGTCGGGTTCGCCGCGGCAGGCTTCGGGATCTGGTGCTTCGTGTTCGGCCCGCTCGCGCGCGTGCTGGTCACCGGGATCGGCGCGCAGATCTGCCACCCGTGGCGCCCCAAGCTGATCCTCCGGTTCGCCGCCGCGAAGGAGTACGTGACGTTCGGGCTGCGGACGTCGGGCAGCCAGATCCTGTTCTACATGTACACGAACGTCGACTACCCGATCGTCGGCTACTTCTTCGGGCCGACCGCGCTCGGCATCTACAAGCTCGCGTACGAGGTCGTGCTCGAGCCGGTGCGGATGATCTCGAACGTCGTCGTCGACATCGCGTTCCCCGCGTTCGCCCGGCTGCGCTACGCGAAGGACCGGCTGATCGGCCAGCTCGTGTCGTTCACGAAGCTGAACCTCATCACGGTGATGGCGTACTCGGCCGTCGTGCTGGTCGCCGCCCCCGACGTGCTCGACGTGTTCTTTCCGAAGTACACCGCGGCGGTCGACGCGATCCGCATCCTCTGCATCGTCGCGGTGTTTCGCTCGGTCAGCTTCGTGGTGCCGCCGATGCTCGACGGCATTGGCTACCCGAACCGGACGTTCGTGTACTCGCTGATCGCGGCGATCGTCCTGCCGCTCACGTTCTGGCTCGGCGCCGTGCTGCTCGGTGACTCGCTCGATTACATGTCCGTGGCGGTCGCGTGGGCGATCGGCTATCCGATCGCGTTCGCCGTCTTGATCGGGCTCGCGCTGTCGACGCTCCAGTGGACGTTGCGCGGGTACCTCGGCGCGGTCGGCGGCGTCGCGCTCTGTATGGTCGCCGCGGCGCTCGTCGCGTGGGGCGTGCACGCGATCCTGCCGCCAATCCCTGCGGTGCGGCTCGGGATCACCGTGGTCGTGGTCGTCACGGTGACCGGCGCGCTGCTCGCGTACACCCAGGGCCTCAGCATCCGCAGCGCGATCCGCGCGATCAAGGGTGATGGCGACGCCGTGCTCGACGATCCCGCGCCGCCTGTCGAGATCATTCCCAGCGAGCCGCGCGACGACGCGTCAACTCGATAGCAGCCGGGGAATGCCACCGCGCCGCGCGACCTCCTCGAGCTGGCTGCGCAACCGGATGTGCTCGCGGGTGACGATGAGGCCGCTGACGACCGCGCCGGCGAAAATGCCGCCGTAGATCAGCGCGTACGCGTTGACGAGCGTGAGTGCGAGCGCCGCCAGGTTGATGAAGTCGCGGCGGATCACGTAGAGCATCCACTGGCCCACCGCGAGCATCCACGGCGCGAGGTTCGACGGCGCGCGCGGTCGGGCACGGAGCCCCACGCCGTCGTGGCCTTCGACGACGTCGAGGGTGCCGACGTAGTACTGGCTGCCGCCGGCCTTCAACACGACGATGCAGAAGTAGTAGATGCCGTAGATCGAGGCCGCGTAGCAGATCGTGCCGATCACGATGCTGCCGGCGACCCAGTCGTGCGGGTGGAGCCGGTACGTGTGGTAGCCGATCGCGATGAAGTACGCGACACTCGTGATCTCGTCGACGATCGTGTCGAGCCACGCACCGAGCGGCGAGCTCGTGAGCTTGAGCCGCGCGATCTCGCCGTCGCAGCCGTCGAGGATCCCGGAAAAGAACACGAGGAACGCGCCCCAGATCAGCATCGCCTGACCGGGCAGGGCGGTGAGGTAGCAGCCGATGAGGCCGATGATGCCGACGATGACCGTCACCTGGTTCGGCGTGATCGACGTGTGCAGCAGCGCGCGCGTCATCGGCTTGGAGATCGGGCGGTAGATGTACTGGCTGACCGGGCTGTCCTCGGTCGGCTTGACGAGGATCCGCAGCAGCATCTTCGTCGCCGCCTTGCGCTCGGCCGGCGTGGCCGCATGGTGCCGCGCGATGTCCCCGTGGACGATCTTCGTCGTCGCCCCGCTCGCGAGCCACGCCGCGGCCAGCTCGCGATCGGCGTCCGCGGGATGCTGCGCGATCGCGGTGATCGCCGCGCGGGCGTCCGCATTCGTGAGCCACATCGCGCCGGCGTACTGACCGTGCGGATCGATCGCGATCCGGCGGTCCCCGCTCGCCAGCATTCGCTGGCTCGCTCCATCTCGTGCGCCGCTGCCTTCGACGAGCGGGCGCAAGAGCGGCATGTGCACGAGCTGATCTCCACCGCGCACCACGAGCAACGCGGCCTCACCGCGCTCGGCATCCCACGCCGCGAGCTCGCCGGCCTTGGCCGGACCGTCGACCACGAAGATCCGCCGCGCGCCGACGCGCCCGGCGACCCGGCGTGCGCGTTCGACGAGCGTCAGCCCGAGCAGCACCTCGTTCGCGTGTGGCGAGTCGGCCAGGACGATCGCGTCGAACGCGCTGGCGGACGCCACCGGGCGCGGCGGTGTCGGGACGGTCATGTCCGCGGATTGGCCCCGGGATTGGCTGACAGATCGGCCTGTTCGCGCAGCCGCCGCTCGACGCGCTCGAGGTCGACCTTGTCGTCGATCTCGAGGACGGTGCAGTCGCGGATATCGACGATGCCGAACGGGACCTCGCCGCGCTCGCTGAGCCTATGGTAGGCGTGGTCGTAGTACTCGTGCGTCAGGCCCTCGCCCGGGAACTTCGCGAGCTCGTGGAAGACCTTGGCACCGGCTGCGGCCGACAGCTTGGTGACCCCGATGTACTCGCCCATGCAGACCGCCGGGTCGATCGTCTTCGACAGCGCCTTGACGTGGCCGGCCGCGTCGAGCTGGACCTTCATCGCATCGTCGTCGAGCTCGGCGGTCGGATCGGTCGCGAGCAGCGCGTCGCCGGGCGCCGCGATCATCCTCGGCAGGATCTTGGCGTCGAGGATGACGTCACCGTCGAGCTGGAGGAATTCATGGCCGCGGACGAACGGCTCCGCGACCTGCAGCGAATAAAAATTCCCCCACGGCTCGTACTTGTCGTTGAGCACGACCTCGCAGGCATGGCCGGCGCCGCCGAGCGCGTCGCGCAGCGCAGCGATGCGATACCCGCCGACCACGATGACGTCGCGGCTCGCGATCCCCGCGGCCGCAAGCCAGTCGAGCTGGCGGAACAGGATCGACTTGCCGAGGACCTCCACGAGGACCTTGGGGCGGTCGTTGGTGAGCGGTGCGAGACGCGACCCGACACCGGCAGCGAGGATCACAGCTTTCATAAGTACTCACCGATCCGCTGGCGCGACCGGAACAGCCCGGAAGCAAGATACGTACGCGGAAGCCGCGGCACGATACTCGATGGCATGGATCAGTCAATCACCCCGCTCGCCAGCGTCCGCTGGCTCGCTCCATCTCGGCCCGCGAGGACCGGCGATCGTCGCGTTCACGGGTGGGCACGTGGCTGGTACAAGCCTGTCAAACGACCGCCACAAAGCGGTTAAAAGCTGACGGTCTGCGGCCCAAGTCTTCGAAACCTCGAAGGGTGCACATGTTGCACGGGCGCCACGTATGGTCACGCACGCCGTCGTGCTCGCAACGCGCCTGGTCCTCGAATCGGGGAACCGGCTCTCGTCCGCAGCAGTGATGAGCGTTCGTCAGAGCCTCGAAGCGCTTGCTGCGGTTGGTGTTCGCGAGGTCGCAATCGTCGATGGCGCGCATGCCGAGGCTCTCCGGGATCGCCTGCAGCTCCACACGCTGCCATCCCTGAACGTCCGCGTCCTCGCGAACCTGAACTGGAAGAACCTCAGCGGCTCGGCAGTTCTCGCAGCCCGTACGTGGGTCGACAGCAGCGAGCACACACTCGTGGTCCGCGGCGATCGCCCGGTCGACGCGGGAACGCTCCGGACGCTGATCGAGATCGGCCGCGAGAGTGGCAGCGATGCCGCGATCCTGTTCGCCCGCGATGCCGACGTCGAGCGCGGCTCCGAGGCGCGCGTTCAGGTGACCCGCGAGAGCGACACCGATCTCTACACGGTCGGCAACATCGGTGAGGATCTCGTCGATGCCGACGGCGTGTTCACCGGCCACGCGCTGGTCGGTCCGTCGATCCTCGACGCCCTGAAGCAGCTGCCGAACCCCCAGCTCGAGCACGGCCTCCTCGAGCTCGCCCAGCGCGGCCGCGTCGTCGCGCTCGCCACGGCCTGGCAGTGGAGCGCGCCGCAGCCCGTCGAGATCGAGGACAAGGTCACCGCGCTGCTCGACGCGAAGCACCACGCGCACTACATGCTGCTCAACCCGGGGCCGGTCAACACGACCGCCAAGGTCAAGAGTGCGCTCGTCCACCACGACGTCTGTCATCGTGACTCGACGTTCAGCGAGCTGATGGTCTCGCTGACCGGCAAGCTGCGCCGGATCTACCGCGGCACGCCGAACCATACGGTCGTCGCGATCACCGGCAGCGGGACTGCGGCGATGGAGTCGGCCCTGGTGTCGACGGTGCCGCCCGACAAGAAGATCCTGATCATCGACAACGGCGCTTTCGGCGCGCGGCTCGTCGAGGTCGCGACCGTCCACGAGATGGACGTCGTCCACCTGCGCTACGAGTGGGGCCAGGAGGTCGCGGTCGACGACGTCGAGCACGCGCTCGCGGTGTACCCGGACATCGCCGTGGTCGCGATGATCCACCACGAGACCTCGGTCGGCCTGCTCAACCCGGTCCGCGAAGTGGGCACGCTCTGCAAGAAGCACGATGCGCTGCTCGTCGTCGACGCGGTCTCGTCGCTTGGCGCCGAGGACCTCGACGTGGTTCGCGACAACATCGACATCTGCTACGGCAGCGCGAACAAGTGCCTGCACGCGGTCAGCGGAGCCTCGTTCATGTGCGTGGCACCGCGCGTGTGGAGCCGGATCGAGAAGCTCAAGCCGCGGTCGTACTACCTCGATCTCCGCCGCTACCGCCGCTACATGGACGAGCTCGCGCAGACCCCGTTCACCCCCGCGGTATCGGTGTACTTCGCGCTCGACGCCGCGTGCTCCGAGTTCCTTGCGGATGGGCACGAGGCGCGCTTCGAGACCTACCAGACCCGCAACCGCCGTCTCCGCGACGGCCTCGCCGCGCTCGGTATGCCGTCGTACACGACGACCGGTCGCGAGTCGCACTCGATCGTCACCTGTCGGCTGCCGGACGGTGTCGCGTTCGAGCCGCTCTACGACGCGGTCAAGGAGCGCGGGATCATCGTCTACGGCTGCAAGGGTGTCCTCGCTGATCGGTACATGCAGATCGCGAACATGGGCGACCTCAGCATCGAGGCGATCGAGCACTTCCTCAGCGTGATGGCGCAGGAGCTCGCGCACCTGCGCGCCGCCGACACGACGCCGATCGCCATCGCGAAGCCCGCTGTCCGCGAGTCGAGCTCGCAGGTCGGCGCCGCGGGCCGCCGCGCGTCGCGCTCCGCGCGCTAGCGCCGTAGCCGCGCATGAGCGCCGGCACCGTCTACGTCGATTACCAGGGCCGCGAGCGCGTCCCCGCGATGGTGATCGGCGGGATGACCGTGATCGAGCGCGTGCTTCGCGAGGCGGCACGTGCGGGCGCTGCGCGTGCGATCGTCCGCGGTGACGAGCTGCCCGCGCTGCCGCCACTCGGGCTGACCGTCGACGTGATTCCGACGACGATGCCGCCGCCACCCGAGGCGACGCCGATC
>JBKJUF010000668.1:0-9587 GCA_046590445.1 Kofleriaceae bacterium | reverse complement strand
CGCGGATCCAGTTCACCCCCGACATGCTGCCGGGTGACGTGGTCGGCACGCAGATCTACAACCCGCGCGAGGGGACGTACACGGTCAAGAAGGGACCGGTGTTCGGCAACTTCATCCTCGCCGACGAGATCAGCCGTGCACCCGCGAAGGTCCAGGCCGCGCTCCTCGAGGCGATGCAGGAGAAGCAGGTCACCCTCGGCGATCAGACCTTCAAGCTGACCGAGCCGTTCCTCGTGCTCGCGACCCAGAACCCGATCGAGCAGGAGGGCACGTATCCGCTGCCCGAGGCCCAGCTCGACCGCTTCATGCTCAAGGTCAAGGTCGGCTATCCGTCGAAGGACGACGAGGTCAAGATCCTCGACCGCATGGCCGGGTCCGGCAGCGAGCCGAGCGCGTCGAAGGTGATGGGCACCGACGAGATCCTCGCGGCCCGCGAGGTCGTGCGGCAGATCTTCGTCGACGACAAGGTCAAGCGCTACGCGGTCGACCTGGTCGCGGCGACCCGCGATCCAAAGGGCAATGGCCTGCCGCAGCTCGCGACGCTGATCGACAACGGCGCCTCGCCGCGCGCGTCGATCGCGCTGATCAAGGTCGCGAAGGCGCAGGCGCTGCTGAGCGGCCGCAGCTACATCTCGCCGCACGACGTCAAGACGATCGCGCACGACGTGCTGCGCCACCGGATCCTCGCGAGCTACGAGGCCGAGGCGCAGGGCAAGACCACCGATCACGTGATCGCGCAGATCCTGGAGAACGTCCCGGTTCCCTGAGGTCCCCGTGCTGCCCGCCGAAATCGCGCAAGCCGTCAAGCGCATCCAGTTCATCACCGGCCGACACGTGTCGGACGTGATGGCGGGCGCATACCTCTCCGTGTTCAAGGGACGCGGCATGGAGTTCGACGAGGTGCGGCCATACGTACCCGGCGACGACATCCGCGCGATCGACTGGAACGTCACCGCGCGCACCGGCGAGCCGCACATCAAGCGCTTCGTCGAGGAGCGCGAGCTGACGGTGATGCTGCTCGTCGACGTCTCGGCGTCGCAGGACTTCGGCTCGGGCCGCCGCAGCAAGCTCGAGGCGGCGACCGAGCTGTCAGCGCTGCTCGCGATGTCGGCGGTCGAGAACGGCGACAAGGTAGGCCTGCTGCTGTTCCACGGCGGCCCCGACCTCTACATCCCGCCGCGCAAGGGCGGCAAGCACGCGCTCCGTGTGGTTCGCGAGGTGCTCGCGCGCGGCCAGACCGAGGCGGCCGGAGTCAGCTCGCGGCGCGCGTTGCTCGAGCTGCCGCGCGCGGTCCGCCGGTGGTTCGCGAAGCTGAAGCAAGACGCCGCGGCGCCTGCTGCAGGCCACCCGACACGGCGCGCGACGTCGATCTCGGCGGCGCTGGAGTTCTGTCGAAAGGTGCTGCCGCGGCGTGCGGTGCTGTTCCTGATCTCGGACTTCCTCGACGATGGCTACCTCCAGGTCCTCCGCCATGCGAACCGCAAGCACGACGTCGTCGCCGCGCTGATCACCGATCCGCGCGAGGCCGCGATGCCACCGGCGGGCCTCGTCACCCTCGAGGATGCCGAGTCCGGCAAGACCCGCCTCGTCGATACCCAGTCCGCGGCGTTCCGCAACGAGCTCGCGACGCGCGCCGCGAACCGCCAGGCCCAGCTCAAGGATCAGCTGCGTGCGACCGGCATGGACCTCGTGGTGTTCGACGCGTCGGGCTCGATGGTCGATCCGCTGCTGCGGTTCTTCCGCGAGCGCGAGCGGAGGATCCACCGATGAGGCGCCTCCTGCTCCTCGCGATCATCAGTTTCGGCTCGCTCGGCTTCCTCGCATGCGGCGACGACGCGCCGACCGAGTCGGCCGAGGCGGTCGTGATCACGCCGGCGAAGGACGCGATCATCAAGACGGTCGAGAACGGGCCAGTCAAGGCGACGGTCAAGGTGTGGCCGGCGAAGCCAACGCTCGGCGATACGATCTACGTGCGGCTCGAGGTCGACGCGCCAGCGGGCATCAGCATCGATGCGCCGTTCCAGGAGGCCGGAGATCAGCGGCTCGGCCGGTTCAAGGTCATCGGCTTCGTGCGCGACACCGCGCGAAAGCCTGGCGGCGGCCAGCTCCACGAGCAGACGTACACGCTCGAGGCACAGACCAGCGGCAAGCATCGCATCCCGCCGCTGCGCCTCGAGATGCTCGACGCGCGGCAGACCAGCGGCCAGACCAGCGGCCAGACCAGCGGCCAGACCAGCGGAGAGAAGCCGACGCCGCAGGAGATCTTGACCGACGAGATCCCGCTCGAGATCGCGCCGGTCGCCAGCGAGGCGGTCGCGGCCGAGCTCGCCCCGGCACGCGGCACGCTCGATCCGGACGTCGGTGGCACGAACTGGGTGCTGATCTTCGGGATCGCGAGCATCGCGGTGATGATCGGCTCGGGCTCGGTGCTCGCGGTCCGCGCGTTGCGGGCGCGGCGCCGCCTCGAGCAGCAGCGGTCCGCGTACGACGAGGCGGTCTCGCACCTTCGGGAGCTCGAGCATCGCGGTGCACCCGACGCGGTCGCGGCGGACGCGTGGTTCGTCGAGCTCTCGGCGATCGTGCGGACCTATCTCGAGAAGCGCCACGACATCCGCGCACCCGAGCTGACCACCGAGGAGTTCCTGCTCGTCGCGACCGCGCGCCCCGAGCTCGGCGAGCCCCATCGCGTACTGTTGACCCAGTTTCTCGAGCGCTGCGATCGCGTGAAGTTCGCCGGCTATCGCCCGGATGCCGAGGAGTCGCTGGCAACGCTCGCCGCGGCGCGCAGCTTCATCGAGGACACCCGGCTCCAGCCGGGCGTCGTGGCACCCGCCGCGAGGGCCGCATGAGGCTGCCGGACTTCGCGCACCCGTGGTTCCTGCTCGCCACGGTGCTCGCGGTGCCGGCGCTGTGGTGGTCGCGGCGGAGCGCGGGCCGCGTCGTGTTCTCGTCGCTGCGCGCCCTGCCCCTCGGTGGCCAGACCTGGCGCACGCGCATCGCCTGGGTGCCCGACGTGATGCTCGCGCTCGCGGTGTTCGCGCTCGCGATCGCGCTCGCGGGTCCGCGCGCGGGTGACAAGACGAGCCGGATCCGCCGCGAGGGCATCGCGGTGATGATGGCGATCGACATCTCGGGCTCGATGCGCGCGCTCGATCTGTCGCGGCGCAACCGCGAGTTGACGCGGCTCGACGCCGTCAAGCAGGTGTTCGAGCAGTTCGTGCTCGGCGGCGACAAGCTCGCCGGGCGTCCGGACGATGCGATCGGGCTCGTCGCGTTCGCGCGCTACGCCGAGACCCGTAGCCCGCTCACGCTCGACCACGGCAACCTCGTGACCGCCGCGCGCGCCCTCGACTTCGCGCCCGAGGGCGAGGATGGCACCGCGATCGGCGCCGGCCTCGAGCTTGCCGTCCAGCGACTCGCCGCGTTCACGACGCGCAGCCGGATCGCGATCCTGCTGACCGACGGCGAGTCGAACGTCCACGAGATCAATGAAGACACCGCGATCGAGGACGCGATCAAGGCCGGCATCAAGGTCTACACGATCGGTGCGGGCACCAACGGGATCGCACCGGTCCGCGTCGACGTCGGCGGGGGGCGCACCGAGCTGATGCAGACCCAGGTCTCGATCGACGAGGCCACGCTGCGCAAGATCGCCGACAAGACCGGCGGCCAGTACTTCCGGGCGACCGACAACGCGAGCCTCGGGCGGATCTATGCGCAGATCGACAAGCTCGAGCGCGCGACCTTCGAGGAGGAACGGTTCGCGGAGTATCACGAGTTCTATCCGTGGTTCGTCGGGCTCGCGATGGCGCTCGTCGTCCTCGCGTTCCTGCTGCGTGGCACCGTGCTGCGGAGGCTCCCGTGATCTTCGACTGGGACTTCACGCACCCCGAGAGCGTCCACCTCGTGTGGCTCGCGATCGCGATCGCCGGCGGGCTGTTCGCGCTCGAGCTGCGATCGCGCACCGCGCTGTCCGCGTTCCTGTCACCGGTGATGCAGCGGCGGCTGACCGCGCAGGCGAGCCCGACCCGGGTGATCGTCAAGCTCGTGCTCGTGCTGGCCGCGATGCTCGCGGCGGTGTTCGCGGTGATGCGGCCGCAGGCGCGCGGTGTGACCGAGACGGTGACCGCGTCGCGCCACGCCGCCGACGTGATGTTCGTGCTCGACACCTCGCGGTCGATGCTCGCCGAGGACACCGCGCCGAACCGGTTCGCGCGCGCGAAGGCGGAGATCGGCCAGCTCGTATCGCGCCTCGACGGCCACCGCGTCGGGCTCGTCGCGTTCGCCGGCCGCGCCGCATCGATGTGTCCGCTGACCCCTGACCACTCGTTCTTCCGGACCGTGCTCGCGACCGTCGACACCCGCAGCGCCGGCCGCGGCGGCACCCGGATCGGCGAGGCGATCAAGGCCGCGCTGCGCGGCTTCCCGCCCGGCCCCGGCGCGAAGCTGGTCGTGCTGATCAGCGACGGTGACGATCAGGATCCGTATTCCGAGGAGGCCGCGAAGGCCGCGCGCGACGCCGGCGTCAAGATCATCACGGTGGGGCTCGGCAGCGAGGCCGGCTCGCAGATCACGCTGACCGATCCGCAGACCGGCGCGAAGACGACCATGATGCACGAGGGCGCTCCGGTGATCAGCAAGCTGAATGACGAGCAGCTTCGCAAGGTCGCGCTGATCACCGAGGGTGCGTACATCCCTGCCGGAACCTCGGCGATCGATCTCGATTCGATCATGGAGAGCCACGTGCAACCCATCGTCAAGCAGGCGGCCGACTCGGCGGTCCGCGTGATCCCCGCCGAGCGCTACCCGTGGTTCGTGCTCGCGTCGCTCGGCTTTCTGCTCGCGGCGCTGTGGGTCGGCGCCGGTGCGGGCGAGCGGAGGGCCGCATGACGCGCGTGGTCGGTTTTCTCGTACTCCTGCTGCTCGCCGTCGGCTGTGCGCGCGGCGAGTACCGCGAGGCCCGCACCAAGTACAACGCCGGCGTCAGCGCGCTCGCGAAGGGTGACTTCGAGGCCGCGGTCAAGGCGCTGCTCGAGGCGCGGAGCCAGGCCGGCGTCGATCCCGAGCTCCGGTTCCGAGCCGCTTACGATCTCGGCATCGCCTATGCCGCGCACGCGGACAAGATCCGGCGCGAGCCCGACGCCGATCTCGCGAAGGCACTCGAGCTCGCGGTGCAAGCGGCCTCGTGGTTTGCCGACGCGAGCCGGCAGCGACCGAACGACACGGCCACGAAGCAGAACCTCGCGATCGTGCGCACCCGCGTGCAGGCAATCTCCGACGAGCTCCGCAAGGGCGAGGGCAAGCTCGAGGCGCGCCTCGAGCGCGCGATCACCGAGCAACGCGGCGTGCTCGACGGCGTTCGCGAGGCCTGGCTCGCGATCAAGAAGACGGGCGGCAGCGATCCGCTCGCCCAGCAGGGCTCGCTGACACACCTCGCGGATCTCGAGCGCGCGATCGTCGCCGAGGTCGGGGCGATCAGTGACGTCGCCGCCGACGAGATCGACGCGATCGCCAAGAAGCCCGAGGACAAGCGCACCGACGAGGAGAAAGTCCGGGTCGTGCAGCTCAAGAACATCGACCTCTACCTGCTCGAGAGCCGCAACCGGATCGCCGAGGCTCGGCGCAAGCTGCAGGACCTCGCCGCCGAGGACGCACTCGGCAAGGCGGAGGCCGCGCTGATCGCGCTGAAGCGCGCCCGCGAGCAGCTGCTCGATCCGATCACCGTGCTTCGCGCCGTTGCGCAGGACGAGCTCGAGATCGTGCGTGACACCATGGGGAGCGGCGCCGGCGCGAAGCTGGCTCTCGATCCCACGCCCGGGCCGACGAAGGCAACCGCCGACGCCCTGACCATGACGCCAGTGTGGCTCGAGCCTGCAGTGCTCGCCGACCGGCAAGGTGGGCTGCGCGATCGCCTCGAGGAGGTGCGTGCGCGCCTGGCCGCCGCCAGCGAGGCACCACCACCGCCCAGCGAGCCCGGCAAGCCCGCAGATCCGCAGCAGGAGAAGCTGCTCGCGCGGGTCAGGACCGCGCTGCCGTCGGTGATCGATGCGAGCGGTGCGATGGACCGCGCGCGCCAGGCGCTCGCCGAGCGTCAGCTCGAGCCGGCGCTCGATCACGAGCGCGTCGCGCTGGTGGCCCTCGCGCGGGCGATCGAGGAGTTCGCCGATCTCAAGCAAACGATCGAGCTCGCGTACGGTGATCAGCAGCAGATCCTCACGCTGCTCGCGCCCGAGGCGAAGAATCTGCCCGCCGCCGACCGCGCGAAGGAGACCCGTGATGCGCTCGCACGCAACGTCGCGCGGATGACGCGCCTGCAAGGCCTGATCGCGGACGAGGTGGCGAATTTCGCCGCGCAGGAGCAACAGCTCGCCGCACAAGCCGCCGCGGCACCAGCGACGGGCACCGGACGCGCGACCGGCAGCGCGGCGCCGGCCGCTCCCGCTCCGGCCGCTCCCGCTCCGGCCGCTCCCGCTCCGACCGATGACGCCAAGGCGAAGGCCGACGCCGCGAAGCAGCAGCTCGACAGCGCGAAGCAGCGTCTGCAGCGCGCCGAGGAGCTGCGCGGTCAGGCGCAGATCGCGCTCGGCAAGCTCGACACCGCGCTCGCGAAGGCGGGCGAGCCGATCCCGCCGGCGACCGAGGCCAAGCAGCGGATCGAGGAGCTGCGCAAGCTGTTCTTCTCGGTGATCGAGCATCTCCAGCAGCTGATCCGCGATCAGGGAGAGACCCGCGATCAGACGTCGGCGACCTCCGGCGAGGACCCGTTCGCACGCGCGCCAAAGCTGCCGGGCCTCGTGACCCGCGAGGAGGAGCACGGTGCGATGGCCAAGGCGATCAACGAAGCACTCGCCGCGCAGGCCGACGAGCTGGCGAAGAATCCGCAGCAGGCGCAGCAGGCCGGTGGTCCCGACGCCAAGGCGCTGACATCGGCCACCGACGAGGTCCGGCTCGCCGGCAGCGCGATGACGGACGCGCGCGGCACGCTGGTCAAGGCAAAGGACTCGACGACCTCGAGCGAGAGCCTCGCGCCGGCGGTCAAGAGCCAGGCCCAGGCGATCGAGCACCTCGAGAACGCGCTGCGCCTTTTGCAGCCGCCGAAGCAGAACAAGGACGACCCGCAGCAGCAGCAGCAACAGCAACAGCAACAGCAACAGCAACAGCAACAGCAACAGCAACAGCAACAGCAGCAGTCGCCGGCGGGCGCCGGCCAGACCGCGCGCGATCAGGACGCCCAGCAGCAGCGCAAGCGGCGCGAGCAGACCGACAGCTCCGATCAAGTCGAGAAGGACTGGTGATGCGTCTCCTCTCCGTCGCCCTGCTCTGCCTCGGCCTCGGGCTTGCGGCGAGCGCCGGGGTCGCACACGCCCAGGCGCCGGTCGCGCAGTTCCGGCTCCAGGACCAGCCGCACGTCGACGTGCCGTTTCACCTCGACGTGATCGCGGAGGGCTTCGAGGAGGCCCCCGCGATCGGGCAGCCGAAGCTCGAGATCGCAGGCGCCACGGTGACGCCGGTCGGTGTGCAGCCAAATGTCTCGCGCAGCATCCAGATCATCCAGGGGCGCCGGATCGACGCGACGCGCGTGACGTGGGTGATGCGGTGGCGCGTGCTGACCACGAAGCAGGGCGTCCTCAAGGTGCCGTCGCTGTCGATCAACCAGGGCACGAAGCAGGCCGTCGTCGGCAGCGCGGACATCGAGGTCGAGGTCGTGCCGGTCGCCGACGACATGAAGCTCGAGCTCCAGCTCCCTGCCCGGCCGGTCTTCGTCGGCGAGACCGTCCCCGCGAAGCTGGTCTGGCTGTTCCGACGACAGCCCCAGCAGAACCCGAAGTTCTCGGTGCCGCTGATGAGCCTCGACACGTTCACGATCAGCAACGCACCGGTGACCGGAAATCGCGAGGGCATCGAGCTCGCGGTCGGCGCGAAGACGATCAAGATGCCGTACACGGTCGATCGTGCGACGGTGAGCGGCGTCGAGTACAACCGGCTGACGGTCGACTTCTACGTCGCGCCGCGGGCCGTACCGACGGGCGGCAAGCTCGAGATCCCGCCGTCGTCGGTGGCGGTCGCGCTGCCGGTCGGCCGCGCCAACTTCTTCGGCGAGGCGCCGAGCCGGCTGTTCCGCGCCACCGACACGACGCGCACGCTCGAGGTCAAGCCGCTGCCGGTCACCGACCGACCGCCGAGCTTCGCCGGCGCGGTCGGCGATCAGTACGCGATCGAGGTGCGCACGAGCCGCTCGGTCGTCCAGCTCGGCGAGCCGGTGCAGCTCGACATCACGGTGAAGAGCAACCAGCGCGTCGACGCGCTCGCGCTCGGCAAGCTCGACACCGAGGGCCGGCTTCCGAAGGACAAGTTCACCGTGCCCGACGAGCCCGCGACCGGCGAGCTGTCCGACGACGGCAAGGCGAAGACGTTCAAGGTGATCGCCCAGGTGACGGGGCCTGCGACCGAGGTGCCCGCGATCGCGTTCTCGTACTTCGATCCGACGAAGACCAGCTACCAGACCATCCACTCCGAGCCGATCGCGCTGTCCGTCAAGGGCGGTAGCGTTGTCGGTGCCGGCGACGTCGTCGCCAACACGCCGGCGAAGCGGCCGGTCACCGAGACCGCGAGCGATCTCGATCCGGTCAAGGCCGACCTCGCGCTGTCGACGCCGGGTGCGGTCTCCGATCATCCGCTCCGCGGCTCGCTGCTGTGGGTCCTGATCGGCCTGCTCTACGCGGTGCCGCTCGCGTTGCTCGGGTTCCGCAGCTGGCGCATTCGCACCGCAGGCCAGCGCGAGGAGGCCGCCGAGGTCCGGACCGCACGCCGCCGCGTCGAGGAGCTGCTCGATCGCTCGGGCACCGCGCCCGCACGCGAGCTCGCCGGGCCGCTCGTCGCTGCCCTGCGCGATCTGTCGCGTGTGCTCGACCGCCGCCTCGAACCGCCCGACGTGGCACTGCTCGCGCAGCTCGAGACCGAGAGCTTCGCGCCCGAGGCCGCAGGCCGGCCGCT
The DNA here is from genome assembly GCA_046590445.1 of Kofleriaceae bacterium. Lineage (GTDB taxonomy): Bacteria > Myxococcota_A > Polyangia > Haliangiales > Haliangiaceae > JABFXX01. Next base: position 593 of record JBKJUF010000668.1, on the reverse strand, counting down.
CTCGATGGATCTGCGCTCGAACGCCGCAGGCCTCTTGCGCCGCTGGCTCACCGAGGCGAGGCGCGCGAAGCCCGGCAAGGGCCGCAAGCACACCGCGGTCGCGAGCCTGCTCGTGCTCGGCCTGCTGCCATCGGCTGCACGCGCCGACGCGCTGTCCGAGGGTCGCGCGTTCTACCAGGAGGCGATGGAGCTCGCCGGTGATGCCACCGGCCGCAGGAACGCGTTCGCGCGTGCTGCGGTCGCGCTCGGCGAGGCCGTCCGCCAGCACCCCGATCGCCCGGAGCTCCTCGCCGACTGGGGCAACGCGGCGCTCGGCGCGGGCGACGTCGCGACCGCCACGCTGGCCTATCGCCGCGCGCTTGCCCTCGACGGCCGCAACGCGCGCGCGCGGCACAACCTCGAGTGGCTCCGCAGCAAGCAGCCCGATGCCTTGCGGCCGATCGCCAGGGCGGGCGCGACCGACACGCTGCTGTTCTTTCACCAGTGGCCCCGCTCGCAGCGCCTCCTCGTCGGCGCGTGCGCGTTCGCGATCGCGGTCCTGCTGCTCGTGCCGTGGTCAGGACGGCGACGGCGCCGGATCGCCGCCATCGCGG
>JBKJUF010000247.1:0-9586 GCA_046590445.1 Kofleriaceae bacterium | reverse complement strand
GTGGCCGAGTTCACGATGCTGCCCGATGTCCCGCCCGCCTCGCTCCTGGTCTCCCTCGGATGGAACGCCGCGGCGGATCTCGATCTGCATCTCCAACTGCCCGATGGCACCATCGTGGGCGCCAAGAACATCAACTCGACCGTTCCGAGCCCCAATCCCGGCGACCCGAGCTGGATGTATGGCGGCTTCCTCGACCACGACTCCAACCAGGAGTGCCGGATCGACGGAATCAACCGAGAGAACGTCGTCTGGCTGAAGCGCGAGGGTGACCCGATGGCGGTGCCGCCGCCGTCGGGACGCTACAAGGTGTACGCAAATCTCTTTGCTCCATGCGGCGCCAGCTCCGTCACCTTCGAGGCCGTCGCGCAACTCGACGGCGAAGTCATCGAGCGCGGCGCTAGCATCCTGTACGAGTTCGACGCACGACAACTCCCCGCAGACGAGACCGCGCCTGGCCTCTTGCTGATGGAGTTTGAGGTACCATGAGCGAAACGTGCTGACTGAAAAACTTCTTGAAGTAGCAAGGGTCGGCGGGGAATGGGTCCTTTACGGGCTCATTGTCCTGTCCATGTTGTCAATCGCGATCACCATAGAGCGACTGATCTACTTCTTGCGCAACAGCGCCAAGATGGAAGTGCTGGTACCTGCGCTCATGGCCAAGGTGACCAAGGGCGACCTCGAGGGCGCGGAGCAGGTGCTCAAGAAGGACAACTCGGAAGAGTCACGCATGGCTTTGCGGGTCCTCGAGTGGCGTACGGACGGCCGCGATGCGCTGCGGCGCATTCTCGATGCCGTCGTCCTGGAGCGTCGGCCGATGCTCGAGAAAGGCACCATCTTCCTCGGCACCGTGGGAAACAACGCTCCCTTCATCGGCCTCTTCGGCACGGTGCTCGGCGTGGTCGAGGCCTTCGAGAAGCTCGGGCATGGCGCGGCCGCTGGAGGGGCAGGCGCCATGGATGGAGTCATGAGCGCAATCGGTGAAGCCCTCATTGCGACCGCCGTCGGCATCCTGGTGGCGATCCCCGCAGTCGTCGCCTACAATATGCTCTCCCGTCGGGCGCAGCGAGTCGAGGAGAACGTGGAGCGCCTATGCAACATCCTTATCGCCAACATCGACAGATCGAGTCGCGAAGGCGGAAAAAAGTAGATGGGTGGCGATGCGTCGATGAGCCGCCGTCGTCGTGGCGCCGGCGGCGGCATGATCAACAACATCAACGTCACGCCGTTGTGTGACATCCTCTTGGTGCTGCTGATCATCTTCATGGTCGCTTCGGTTTATATCGTCGCCCAGACGATCAAGGTCGAGCTGCCCAAGTCGGCTTCTTCCGATGGTCAGGTGAGCTCACCCCTGACTCTGACCTTGCCTCGCGACGGTTCCATTCGCTGGAACGGCAAGGCGATCGACGAAGCCGGTCTCAAGAAAGAGCTAGCGTCGGCAGTCTCCGCCAACGCTTCCGCCGAGCTCATCATCAGCGCCGACGAGAAGGTCGAGCACGGGCGCGTCGTGCATTTCATCGATCTGGCCAAGCGTGCTCAGATCAACAAGTTCGCGATCAACGTCGAGCAGGCCACGCCGTGAATGTCGGGTGGATAGTCGCTTCCGCGGTCGTGCACGTCGGCCTGTTCTCGGTGATCACACGCACCGAAGCGCCGTTCAACCCCAACGTCAAGACCGCGATCCGGGTGGTCGAAACCAAGCCCGAGCCGGCTCCCGAGCCGCCACCGCCACCGCCTCCGCCACCACCGAAAACGGAGGCGGAGCCCCCAAAACCCAAGCCCAAGCCCAAGGCCGCGCCCGCGCCCGAGCCGTCCAGTGATGCGCCTCCGCCTTCGAAGGCACCCCTCGATCTGGGCAACATGTCGTTTACCAACGACAGCGGCAGCGGACCGGCGTTGCCAACAGCCGAGAACCCTGGCCGTGATCCCAACGAGCCACCGCCACCGCCCAAGCCACGGGCGGTCGAGAAGGTCAGAGACGAAAAGCCCAAGCCCAAGAACGAACCCGCGGCTTGCACGGAGGAGGTCGTCAAGGCGACGGCGACCAACAAAGTGCCCATCGAGTATCCGGCGGCGGCGCGCGAGCAAGGTATCGAGGGGCAGCTGGTCTTGCGCGCTCAGATCGGCGCCGACGGCAAGGTGGGAACGGTCGAGGTCGTACGCTCTGCGGGGGCACTCATCGATGAGCCCGCGGTAGCGGCCCTCAAGCGGTGGACCTTCACTCCGGCGAGCAAGTGCGGCAAGCCGATGGAGAGTACCTTCACGATCGCGCGACGCTTCGAGATCGGTACGTAGGGAGAGGCCAGAGACTTGTTGCGTACCCTCCTCGTCCTGGTTGCCATCTCGCTCTGGGCCGCTCCTGTAGCGGCGCAAGCACCGGCGCAGAGCCCCGTCGTCGTCCCACCCAAGCTGGGCGAGTTCGTGGCGGCCGAGTACCCGGCCTCGGTGCTGGCGACGGAAAACCCGCCGCTGGTCGAGGTGCTGCTGTCGCTCGATATCGATGCCACGGGATCCGTCGGCGCGGTCGTCGTACTGAAATCCGGCGGCGAGCTCTTCGATACAGCCGCGACCGCGGCAGCGCAGCGGTTTCGGTTCTCGCCGGCAACCGTGAATGGCGTGCCAACGCCCGTCCGCATCCAGTACAAGTACGTTTTTACTCCGCCGGTACGTGCGGTGGTGACGCCCGTCGAGAACCTCAGCGGCGAGGTCTACGATCGCTTCAAGAAGACGCCGCTCGACGGTGTGAAGGTGGTGCTGCCCGATCTGCAGATCGAATCAGTGACCGACGAAGCGGGGCGCTTTGGCTTTCTCGACATTCCTCCCGGCGAATACCGCATCGAGCTTTCGCGCGACGGCTATGCCGCGGTCAACCTCCAGCAAGCCATCGGCAAGGACAAGAAGATCAACATTCGCGTGGCCATGGAAGAGCCCATGGTCATCGAGGACGTGGAGATCGATGACGAGGCGGTCGTGCGTGGCGCCAAGGTCGTCAAGGAAGTCACCGAGACCACGATCGATCGCGCTCAGGGCAACAAGGTGGCCGGCACCCAGGGCGACGTCGTCAAGGTGATCCAGACCCTCGGCGGCGTCGGCCGTGCCGCAGCCGGCAGCAGCGAGCTGGTCGTGTGGGGGGCATCGCCGTCGAACACGCGTCTCTACATCGATGGCGTGCCGGTGCCTCGCCTGTTTCACCTGGGCGCCGGACGCTCGGTCCTGTCGTCTCATCTGGTCAAGTCGGTGAGCCTGGTCCCCGGTGGTTATGGCGCCAGTCATGGCCGCGGGCTCGGCGGGCTCGTGCTGGTGGAGACGCTCGAGGCGGAATCCGGCACCAAGGATCGCGAGCTGTTTGCTTCTCTCGATCCGATCGATGTCGCCGTCGGCACCCAGGCACGCCTGGGAAATCGTGTGTGGGGCACCCTCGCCGTGCGGCGCAGCGTGCAGAACCAGACCTTCGATCTGGTCGCACCCGGTCGTTCGAAGGAGCTGGTGCCGATTCCAGACTACTGGGACTACCAGGCCAAGACCGACATTCGCATCGACGGGTCGACCACGTTTCAGGTCGTGGTCCTCGGCGCCAACGACACGAACGCGCGCGGCATCCCCGGGATCACAGCGGACTCGGGATTCTCGGAGCTCACGAAGATCGGGTTTCACCGCATCGGTGCGCGCCTGCGCAAGGTCGACGCGAAGGGCGTGACCACCGAGGTCGCCCCGTGGATCGGCATCGACACCTCTGATACGACCCTGGACTTTCGCGAGGTCAAGGCGGTGGAGCGGCAGACCGCGTATCGCGGTGGCGCGCGAATCTCCGAGCGTCGCGCGCTGTCCGATCATGTCACCCTCATCACCGGCCTCGACCTCGAGCTCGCCAGCACCACGGTGTCTCGCGAAGGCGCGCTCTCGTTGCCGGCTCGCGAGGGCGACATCAATGTCTTCGGGTTCCCACCCGGCAATCGCGTCAACGTCGACAAGTGGACCGTGGGTTGGGCTGCGGCGGGTGCGTATGCCGCGGCGACGATCACGATGTGGAAGAACCGCATCTCGCTGGAGCCGGGCCTCAGGCTCGAGCCCAGCGTCATCAGCGGCGACCGGATCCAGCCCGCGCGGCCCGTCGATCCCGAAGTCGGCTACTCGGAGGCGTCGTTCAGCGCCGATCCGCGCCTGCGCGGTTCGATCAAGGTCGCCTCTTACCTCGACGTCTTCGCTGCCACCGGGCGCTACCATCAACCACCTGCCGCCAGTGACCTGTCGCCGGTGTTCGGCAACCCGTTCCTCGCAGAGTCCGAGGCGATCCATGCCCTGGCAGGCGTGAAGGCGAAGCTGCGCGCGGATGTCGAAGCGGATCTCGTCGGCTTCTGGGTCAAGCAAGACTCGCTGGTGGTGCGCGCGGACAGCCCGACGCCACCCACCGCCCAGCTTCTGGTCAATGAAGGGCAAGGGCGCAACTACGGTGCCCAGGTCGCGCTTCGCTACCGTCCCGCGGAGAACCTGTTCGCGTGGGCGACCTACTCGCTGATGCGCGCCGAGCGCAAAGATCACGACGGCATGAACTGGCGACTGTTCGACTCGGATCAGACGCACGTGCTGCAGGCCCTGGGCAGCTGGGAGCACTCGTCCGGACTTCAGCTCGGCGGTCGGATGCTGATCAGCTCGGGGTTTCCGCGCACATCCGTGGTCAGCACCGTCTTCGACGCCGGCTCGGCTCGCCACGACCCGGTCTTCGGCGCGCAGAACGACCAGCGCATTCCGCTGTTCTTCCAGCTCTCGGCGCGCATCGCGTTCGAAGGCAAGACGTCGTATGCGCACTACAAGGTGTGGCTCGATATTCAGAACGTCAGCAATCGAGCCAACAAGGAAGAGATCATCTATTCGTCGGACTTTAACAAGCGTTCCTATATCGAGGGATTGCCAATCTTGCCCTTGCTCGGCGCGGAGGTCCGCATATGAAGCTGCACCCGCCTGCGCTTGGAGTTGACCGGAGGGGAGCGAGGCCCTCTGGCCGAGCGACCGCGAAGGCCATGAGTGTCGTGCTGCTGGCGCTGCCGGCATGCTTCCCCGAGTTCGAGGATCGGCCGTACTTGATCCCGGAGCCGACCATCCTCGCGGTTCGCGGCACACCGGCCGAAGCGGTGCCCAATCAACAGGTGGCGCTCGAGGCTCTCGTCGCGACGCCTGGTGGCACGGTCGATGGGCCGCTGAGCTGGGCGTTCTGCGTCGAGCCGCGAAGGATCGAGGAGCGCACCAGCGTGACGGCGGCGTGCTTGACCGGATCTCAGCTCCAGGCGATCGCCGATCCGAGCGCAGTTCCCATGCTCGGCGACGCGTGCTCCAGGTTCGGTCCGATCTCGCCGCCCAACGAGAACGAAGGCGAGCAGCCGCGACGCCCTTCGGATCCAGATCCCACCGGTGGTTTCTTCGTCCCGGTCAGGGCGGACTACCAGCCCGCCGCGGGCCAAGGCGCGCGCTCCTTTGGCTTTCTTCGCGTGCGCTGCGATCTCGCCGGCGCCACGCGCGATGTCTTCGACGCCTACCAGAAGGGCTACACGAACAACGTCAATCCTTCCGTCAGCGAGCTGCTGCTCGATGGCCAGTCGGCGACCGAGATCGCGGTGAGCGCTGGTGCGACCGTCGCGCTCTCGCTGGCTCCAGGTGCCACCGACCGCGAGGCCTATCTCGTCTACAGCGCCATCGAGTCCGCGCTCTTTGACCGGGTCGAGGGCCTCACGGTCTCGTGGTACGTGACCGGCGGCACCCTCTCGCGTCCGAGCCAGCGCTGGAGCGCCGAGGAGCTCGAAGCCGGTGCGCGCTTCGAGACCGAGTGGGAAGCACCCAGCGGCGCCGGGACCGTCCACGGCTGGGCCATCCTCCGCGATGACCGCGGCGGCGCTGACTGGCGCTCGTTCGAGCTCGTCGTTCCCTGATCGCGGGCGCGCGGGATCGTTACGGGCAGGCGTCCGCGCCGGCAGGCGCTGGCGCATCGATGCGCACAGCAGCCCCGGTCGGAAGGATGTACTGCACGCGCACGAGCGTCACGTCAGTGCCCCGGTTGCGGCCGATGTGGACGTGACCGCCACCCGGGTCCATGAACGCCGTGCCCGCGTTGAACGGCGTCCCGTCACAGGGATGGTGCGAGTCGTACATCGTCAACGCGCCACTCACGATCGAGACGAGCGCGAGGCCACCGTGGGTGTGCCAGCCGGTGTGGCCACCGGGCTGGACCGTGATCTCCTGCATGACGAGCGTCGTCGGACCCTTGATCTCGGCCTCATGGCCGCTCGCAAAGATCTCGGTCTTGGCTTCGCCGAGGCTGGTCCTCGCGAGAATGGTGCCGACCGCACCGCTGCCCGCAGTCTCCTGACCGAGCTCGCTGGTCTCCGGCGCATCGAGGCAGCCGACAAGGAGGGAGGCGACGCCGCAGGCGAGGAAACTGGCAATTCCGGTCTTCATGTTCTCTGGTTCTCCTTGGGTTGAGCCGCCCTCGCCTCTTATGAACGTTTCGTGCCATCCGCGATCACGCTGAATCACGAGGATTTGGGGGTCGTCGTCAGCCTGCGTTGCGCAACGCCGTGAAGCGATGCGCAACGATGCGCAACGATGCGCAACGATGCGAAGCGATGCGCAACCGATCAACTTGCGATGCGCCACGCGACTTCGTGCCTGATCACTCGGACTTCGGCGTCTTGCGTGGTCGGTGAACCGACTTGTAGTCGTTGAGCCGATTGACCAGCGTGCGGCGCGAGATGCCAAGCCGGCGGGCGGCCACCGTCTGGTTGCCGCCGGCTTGCTCGAGGGTCTGCACGATCCACTGCTCCTCGGCCTCCGAGCCCCGCGGTGGATGCTGCACGGGCGGCGGGATCTCCGGCACCACCAGCGGCGCTTCCGCCGGCGGCCGCGTCAGCGCGATCATCCGGCTCGTCATCAGCGTCCCGCGCATCTTCTGGGCCGGTAGATGCTCGGCAGTGATCGGGCCACCGGCACACAGCAGCGTCGCGCGCTCCATGGTGTTCTTGAGCTCGCGGACGTTGCCCGGCCAGCTATAGACCTTCATCAGTGCCACCGCCTCGGGTGACAGGACCGGCGGTCGTCGACCCTCGGGCGTCGCGGCGCGGATGAACGCCTGCGCGAGCGGCTCGAGCTCGGCGAGCCGCTCGCGCAGCGGCGGGATCACGATCGTGACGCCGTTGAGCCGGAAGAACAGGTCGCTGCGAAACGCACCCGCCGCCATCTGCGCCTCGAGGTCGCTGTTGGTCGCGGCGACGAACCGGACGTCGATCGATCGCGACTTGAGCGCGCCGACCCGCCGCAGCTTCGAATCCTCGATGACACGGAGGAGCTTGACCTGGGTGCTGAGCGGCATGTCGCCGATCTCGTCGAGCAGTAGCGTCCCGCCATGGGCCATCTCGATCAGGCCGGGCTTCGCCGCCGTCGCGTTCGTGAAGGCGCCCTTCTCGTGCCCGAACAGCTCGCTCTCGAGCAACGTCTCGGTCAGCGCCGCACAGTTGAGCTCGACAAACGGCCCGGCGGAGCGCGGCGAGGCGCGGTGCACGGCGCGGGCAAACACCTCCTTGCCGACGCCGGTCTCGCCGAGCAGCAGCACGCCGATCTGCGACGCCGCGATCTGCTCGACCAGCCGGTGCAGGCTCTGCATCTGGCCGTCGGTGACGACGATGTCGTCGCCGGCCATGCCGGACGGCTTCTCCTTCGTGCTCGGCGGCTCGACCTTGGCCGCGAGCTGGTACGGGCTCAGCCCGTCGCGCGGGCAACACGCGACGAAGATCCGGCACTTCAGGCCGCGCTCGACGAGCTTGCCGTCGATCCGACGGATCGCATCGTCGGCCCTCGCCGGCGGCGTGTCGAGCAGGAGCACCTCGTACTCGTGGGGCCCGTACTTCCCGAGGATGTCGGAGTCGCGCACCACCTCGCTGAGTGTCTCCTCGATGAGGCTCGACGGTGCACGCCGGTCGGCGTGGATGCGCAGCAATGCGAACGGCGCACCCGAGCGATCCCCGCGTGCACACTCCTCTTCGAGTCGCGCCTCGAAGTAATCGTGGGTCCACAGCCGCCGCGACCGCATCGGCCGCGAGCGCTGCTGCAGGATCATGCTGATCGAGCCGACACCGACGAGCTCCCCGACGTCGATCGTCGCTGGCTTCCCGGGTTCCAGCCGGGCGCCGCGCACGACCGTGCCATTGACGCTGCCGGTGTCCTCGATCGTCGCGCTGTCTCCGATCTTCAGCACGGCATGGTGCCGCGAGATCGATTCGTCATCGATCGAGACATCGCAGCGGCTGCTCCGTCCGATCGTGATCGCGGTCTCGTTCGGTAGCGGATGGGTCGCGAAGGTGCCGTTGCCGATCACCACCATCTGGAGGTGCCCCGGGAGGGGCTCCAGATCGAGGGCGGACGTGCCGACCGCCGTTACGTTGGTCTGTCCCAGCTCGTCATGCTCGTCACGAGACCCCACGTCGCGGACGGTAACATGACGCACGGCCCGCCCTCACGACGCGTTGCGAGGCAGCGAGAACCAGAACCGGCTGCCGTGGTCCTTGTCGCTCGTCACGCCGATCTGACCGCCCATCGCCTCGATCAGCTGCTTGGCGATCGAGAGGCCGAGGCCGGTCCCGCCCGTCTCGCGCGAGCGGCTGGTCTCGGCCCGATAGAACCGCTCGAAGACCTTGGCGAGGTGCTCGGGCTCGATCCCGGGCCCGGAGTCCTCGACCGAGAACACGATGCCGTCGTCCACCCGCGACGCGTGGACCTCGACCTCGCTTCCCGGCGCGCAGTACTTGACGGCGTTGTCGATGAGGTTCCCGAGCACGTGCTCGAACGCGCGCGAGTCGGCGTAGACCGTGCGCGCCTCGGCTTCGATCTCGCTCGTCAGCTTGATGCCGCGAAGCTCGGCGCGCGCGCGGTACGTCCGCATGACGCTCTCGACAAGCGGGTTGGTCTCGACGTGCTCCCAGCGCAGCGGGAACCGACCCGCATCGAGCTGCGAGAGATCGAGCAGGTCGTCGACGAGTCGCCGCAGCCGGCGCGCGTTGTCGTCGATCAGCACGACGAACTCGCGCGCGGTCTCCGGATCGTCGATCGCGCCGGTCACGAGCGTCTCCGAAGCGCCGCAGATCGCGGTCAGCGGCGTCCGTAGCTCGTGCGACGCGTTGGCCACCAGCTCGCGACGCGAGGCCTCGAGCTTCGTCAGGTTTCCGAGGGTGTCACCGAGCGCCTCGGCGAGCGAGTCGAGCACGCGGGCGAGCTCGCCGACCTCGTCGCCGCCGGCGACCTGGGTGCGGGTCTGGAGCTGGCCCTTCGCCATGCTGCGTGCCGCCGCGGTGATCCGCGAGAGCCGGCCGGTGATCAGGTGGGCTGCCGGCCAGGCCAGCACGAGCGCCGCGAGCAGCGCGAGGCCCCACGCGACGAGCAGGACCCGGCGGATCGGCTCCACCGCCGCCTTGAATTGCGTGGTCGGGACGCCGACGCGCGCGACACCGACGACGACGTCCTCCATGCGAAACGGCACCGCGACGAACAGCGCGTTGGCCTCGAGGATCTGGCTGTACCGGCGGGTCTCACCAAAGCCGAGCGCGAGCGC
>JBKJUF010000155.1:0-8593 GCA_046590445.1 Kofleriaceae bacterium | reverse complement strand
CGCAACCGCGCGGCACCGGCGATCTGGTTGCCCAGGATATAGTCGTGCGAGAAATCCATACGCGCGGTGCCCGACAGCACCGCGCCGCTGTACGCGAAGCCACCGAACATGCCACCGCGCGGGACCGCGAACGGTCCGATCGCGCGATCGATCGCGCGGCCGATCGATCCGTACGCGAACATCGAAAGGTTCTTGCGGTGACTCTCGATGCCCGCGGCGACGATCTCGGTCTCGTTGACAGTGCAGCCTCGGAGCTGCATCTCGCAGGTGCTCCCGGCCTCGAGGTCGCGACTTGCTTCGAGGAGGAGCGCCGGTTGAAACCGTTTCCAGCGCAGATACCGGCCACGCACGAGCGCGGCGTGACCGGTGATATCGCCGTCGGGTGCGGTCTGTTCTTGAACGCGAAACCGATACTCGCCGTCGATCTGGAGCGCGTCCTTGACCCAGCCCGACCCGAGCAACGCCGACCGCGTCGTGCCACCCGTGGTGGTATCGATCGCCTGGGTCCCGGCAAGGAACAACGACGGCGCTTGCTTGGGCTTGTATCGACCCGCGACGAAGTACGAGCTCGTGCTGGTCGCGTTCGTCGGGTCCGCGAGCTCGCGCGTGGTGTGCGAGCCACCCGCGGTGACGTCGACCGACGGAATCGGATTGAACTGCGACCCGAGCCCGACCTCGCGGCGATCCGGAGCACCCTGCAGCGTGAACGGGAACTCGCGTTGACCATCGGAGAGCGCGCGAAGCAGCGGCGGGAACAGCGACTGCGAGGGTGGCGGCAGGTAACCGAACGCCTGCCCCGCCGGTGTCACCGTGCGGAAGTTCACGCGCTGGTTGTAGCCACCGCCGACCTGGCTGGCGAAGCCGAACAACCGGAGGTCGTCACGCGGACGCACCGTGGTCTTCACGCGCGCCGCGTAAGGGTCATCGCCTGGCAGCTCGCCGCGGACGGTCGGTCCCGGAGTGGTACGCGCGACCTCCGCGGACGCTTCGAGCAACTCCGAGCGGTAGCGCGCGTCGAAGCCGACGACGGTCTTGTTGATCGGCGAGCCCTGCTCGCTGAGCACGCTCGTGCCCACCACGGTCCCGGTGGCGACGCGCGCCTCGGCACGAAGCCCCGCGATCCACGCCGGCGGCAGCTCGGCTTCGGGCGCGAACTCGTACTCGATCACGAACACCGTGACCTCGTTATTCGGCGAGCGCAGCGGGAACGGTCGGTTCAGGTAGAGCAAGCCGACCGTGTAGTCGAGCTCGTAGTCGGCACCTTCGGCGAGCGCGATCTGCGCCACGAACTCGCCTGTCGCGCTCACGGTTTCGGCGAGCAGCCGCACGTTGCCGCGCAGGATCGGCGAGGCGCCGAGGCGGTACGGACCCGTCGAGCCGTCGTTCTCGATCCGCTCGAGCCGAACCAGCGAGGCCGCGCGGCCCCCGAACGCCCGCACGCTCACGTACTTCGTGGCCACGGTAGCCTCCCCGCCCAGAAATGATCGCGTGCTCGCGACGAGGTCGGTGTCGTTGAAGCTGACGCCGGTACGGCCGACCAGCGCCCCACCCCACGGCGCGATCAACCGCAAGCCGAGCTTGTCGATCGGCGGCGGTGTCAGATCCGAGTCGTCGCCGACCTCGGGTTGCAGCGACAGCTCGTCGCGCGTGAGCCCGATCTCGTCCCGCGGATCGCGCCGGGTGTCGAGGGATCCGGTGAGCCGATATTTGCCACCGAGATCGCGCTCGATGAACGCCGCCGAGCGCGCGAGCAGCGTGAGCACGTTCGAGGCCGGCGCGCCGCCCTTGGTGATGCGGTCGAGGCCGAAGCGGACGTCGACGACCGCGAGCGTGGTCTTGGCATCGGTGCCGCCCTTGTAGTTGTCGATCTCGCTCTGGCGGAACGCGAAGTCGACGCGTCGCGGAGCGCCGAACATGACATCGACCAACTCGACGCGCGATGGGCCCGACGGCACCTGCTGCCTGGGCGTGTTCGCCGGATCGGCGTCGATCACCGCCATGATCCCGCGCGGTCCATCGCGCAGCCCCTTGATGCTGTAGCGGCCGAGCTGATCCGCGATGATCACGCTGCCATCGTCGATCACGATGCGCACCGACGTCGGGATCTTGTCGCCCTTGCCGTACTTGCCGTCGCCGTCGACATCGACGAACACGCGGCCGAACACGAGCGATCGATCGCCCATGTCGCCCGCGTGGACATAGATCAGCGCGGCGGTCGTGTTGGTCTCGACGCGAAAGCCGCCGACGGTTCCCGACGCACGCGCGGCGTTGCGGAGCCGACCTGGAGCGGTTCCGGCGACGACGGTCGCGTCGTAGGTGAGCGTCACCACCGTGTTGCTCGGGATCGAACCGACGGGAAACCGCACGCGATGACCGCGCAGGACCTCGGGGCGATCGCGGCTGTCGCCTGCCACGCGCGTGTTGCCGATCCGCGCGCTTCCCGGCACGAGGCGGAGTCCAGCCGGCAGGTCGTCATCGACGACCACGTTCTCGACGGTCTCGACGCCACCCTGCGTCGAGACCTTGATCTCGTAGGTCACGACATCTCCGGGTTCCGCGTCGGTGACGTCGGCCTTTTTCTGGATCGTCAGCGAGTGATTGTGGACGAGCTGGATATCGATCCTCAGGGTCTGTCCGTCGACGAGCTCGAACGGGGTCGAGACGAATCCAAAGTGCAACGGCGCGGTGAGCTCGAGGGTGTAGATCCCTGCTGCGAGCCCGGACATGACGTACGCGCCGGCGGCGTCGGTGGTCTGGGTGTCGACGAGGAAGCCGGCCGCACGGCGCAAGCGCGCGGTCGCGCCGGCGACCGGGCCGCCCTGCGTCGAGGTCACGCTGCCGAGGACGATCGCGGTGCCAGTCTTGCCGCCGCGCTCGACGCCGATCAACCCCGACGCCAGCGCGAGCCCGGGATCGACCGCCTCGTTCGCATTGACCCGCACGCGGTAAAAATAATCGCCTTCGGCGACGATGGCGCGGCCGTCATCCCGACCATCCCAGGTCACGAAGTTGTCGCCTGGCAAGAATGGCGCCCGGACTACGATCGTTCGCACCAGCGTGCTGCCGTCGTCGCGGAAGATCTGGACGTCCACGGAGCGCGACATGCCTTGGTACCAGTGGATGTCGGTGCGATCGCTGACGCCATCGCCGTCCGGCGAGAATGGGTTGGGCGTCGCGTAGGACGCGTCGATCGTGCCGGAGGTGACCGAGTACGTGATCGCCGCGCGGTATGGATCGGTCCCATCCTCCCGCGTCGGTAGATCGCTGAACTCCGGGTTCAGCCGGAAATCGAGCACGGTCGTCGTACCCGCCGGCGGCGTCGGCGGCTGCGCGCCGAGCAGCGTCTGCACGCCTTCGATGAACGGCGTGAACGCACCGCCCATCGAGTGGATGCGCCACTCCTGGCGCGCGATCGGCATGGTCTGGACCGGTGGAGTGCTGGTCACGAACCCGGCTGGTGCGGTCGCCTGCAACATCCACGGCGCACTCGAGTTGACCGTGAGCTGCGTCGCGTACGGCGTCACCGCAGGTAGCCCGGGCTTGACCGTCCCTTGCGACACCGTCGGCCCGGACATGCTGATCCCGAACTCGGCATGCGCAGCGCGGGGGATCAGCAACACGAGCACAGCGACCGCGATCGCGATCGCGATCGCGACGCGGCACGGATGGTCGCGGTGCCGTGGGATCCCCCTCAAGATCTCATCATCGCGGGCATGACCTCGTGCACCCTTGACCACGGTGCGGGTTCGGAACTACGGCACGAAGTGCTTCACAGCACGATCTGCGGGGGTCGCCCCGCCGTACCCCAGCACGACCCGCAGCTGGTACGTGCCGCTGGCAAGCCCATCGGGAAGCCCGCGCTTGTAGCTCGCGTTGCCCGCCACCGCGACGTGCTTCTTCTCGAGCGGCACGGTCTCGACGACGTTGCCGCTCGAATCGGTGATGTTGATGACGCCCTCGACGTCGAGCTCGGTATTGCCGGTATTGGCAAGCTCGATCGTGATGAACGGCTCCTTCGGCGTCGGCGCGGTGAGCTTGGCGATATTGGCCGCCAACACGACGTCTTTGGCGATCACCTGCTGCGTCTGGGTGAAGTTGGCGAGCACGAAGTCGGCGTCGTTCAGCACCTCGAGCTTTGCCGTGAAGGTTCCGGTCGGCAGGCCATTGGGAAGCGCTCCGCTGATCGCCGCGCGCTTGCCAGGAGCGATCGCCGCCGCGGTCCGCAGGATCGCTGCTACCACTTCGGTGCCCTTCGCGTCGACGAAGGTCACCTTGCCCACCGGCGAGAACGGTGTATTGCCCTGGTTGGTCACGGTCGCTTCGAGCTTGATCGGCTTCTTCTGCACCACTGGCGGGGTCTGGAACTTGTTGACGATCGCCATCGTGCGCGCGATCTCACCGGGCTTGATCACCTCCATCGTGCCCAGCGCGGTCTCGTTCCCGATCCCCACGCCGTTGAGCGTGGCGGCGAGCTTGTACTTGCCGGCCGGCAACGTGGCGGGGGCCTTCCAGGTCGCCTTGATGTCCCGCGACATCAGCGGCAAGACGTTCGCGGGTTCGAGGTTGACCTTCGCGACCTCGGCTCCCTTGGCGTTCGACACGACGAGGATCCCGCCGACCTTGAGATGGCTGTCGCCCTGGTTGTTCGCGCCGGCATAGAGCGTCACCGGCATGCCAGCCTTCTCCTGCATCGCGAACACCTTGCCCGGCGTGATGCGTTGCTTGGTGGTCGTACCCGGCAGCGCGAGCTCGATCAGCACGCCGACCTGGATGTAGGACGTGATCGATTCGTTCGGTTTCGGCTTGGGCTTGCCGAGGATGTACATCGTGCTGTACGCGCCGCCGACCCGACCGCCGGGAATGTTGACCTTGACCACCACATCAATGCTCTTGCCCGCGCCCAGCTTGAATTTGTCCGGCTTGGCGGTGAGCATCTTCGACGCGTTGAACTTGTAGGTCCCGGGCGGCGTGTTCGGGGTCCCGGTACGGTCATGCCCGAGCGTGTTGAAGTTGATCGAGACGTCGAGCTCTTCGTTGCCTTCGTTCACGACCTTGATCGGCGGCAGGAGCTCGCCCGACTTCTTGATCGGCTGATCGATGATCACCGGCGTGACGAGCAGGCTGCCGCCCGCGATCGCCGGCTTGGCGGTCGCGAGCAGCACGAGCGCGATCGCCGTACCGACGCCGCGCGTGATTGAAAAAACTGCCATGAGGCTCCCTCGGGTTGCAGGCAAGCGGCGCGTTACGCCGCGCCGGCGACGATCGTGTACGTGACCACCATGTGATAGAAGCCGTCGACCGCGGTATTGAGCGATCGGTCACCGAAGTCGACGGTGTTCGATAGCTCGACGGTGTGCGTGCGGCCGGCCGCGACCGTCGGTGTCTGCGAACCTGCATTGACGAGCGTGTCGCCCGTGACCGTCGGCAGGATGTCGACGGCCGCGCCGGCGCCGGCGGCCCTGATCTGCAGATTGTTGGCGATGAAGAAGCCGCCGCCGACGTAGGCGCCGGCCAGGAACTGGTACAGGTTGTTGTCGTTGCCGCCCTTGCCCGCGGAGGTGTCGCAGTTATCGCGAAGCGCGTAGCTGACGTTGGCCTGTGCGCGTAACACCAAGCTCGTATTGGCGTTGGGATTGGCCGGGATGTTCAAGATCCAGGGATTCGGCGAGAACGGCGTGTCGATCGCGAGCGACAAGGCCGAGCTGATGTTCGCGTCGACCGTCTGCACGACGGGCTGCGCGGCAGCATCACCGCTCGTGATGGCGATGAATGCGAGGCTAGAAGCGACCAGTAATCCAATCCGTCGGAGGGCAGTCATGGGTTCCCCTTTTCGAGCTGCATAGGCAGTCGCATCCAGTGTCGGTGGTCGCGATAGAAATTGTCAAATTGTCGTCGACGAATTACCGGTCGGCGGGGTGTGGCCGACCACGGAGACCTCGATCCGCTCGATCGACCTCGTGCGGCGTTTGCGCTTGATCGGAAGTACAGGTGCTCCGGTGGAAGTCTTCATGCGTGCGTCATCTACACCGCGCTCGACCAGATACTGCTTGACTGCGTCGGCGCGCTGGGATGTTGCCGCGAACACCGTGATCTCGATCTCGATACTCGGAAACGCTGCGAGGGTCGCGGCGAGCGCGTCGAGCGGCTTGCTCCTCGGTGGGCGGCCCCGGCGCACGAGCGCGCCGGTGCGATCGAACGTCACGCCCTTCAGCTCGCCGATGATCGCGAGCACCTCCGGCGGCATCTGGTCGGGGCAGCCGTCGGCATCCTCGAAGCCGTTGACCACCTCGAGGCCGGTGGGACAGGTATCGGCCGCATCGAGCACGCCGTCTCCATCGTTGTCGGGATCGGGACATCCGTCCTGGTCCTCGACGGCATCGATGTCCTCGGGCTGTGCCGGGCAGGCGTCTGCGGAGCCGAGCACGGTGTCGCCGTCCTCGTCGAGATCGGGGCACCCATCGCCGTCGTCGATCTCGTTCACGTCCTCGGCCTCGAGCGGGCAGCCATCGTCGGCATCGGCGATCCGATCGCCGTCATTGTCGGGATCCGGACAGCCGTCGGTGTCTTCGAACTCGTCGAGGTCTTCCGCTTCGGAGGGGCATCGATCGCTGGCTGCGAGCACCCCGTCGCCATCGCCGTCACGGATCACCGGTCGCTCGTGCGGTGCGCGGGTCCCCCCGAACCGGCCGTACGCGCCGAACAGCAGCTCGAAGTCGGGCGTGTCGAAGGCGTCCTTGCCGAGCGGCGTCGCCACGGCGCGGACGTCGAGGCGAAGGCCCAGCGCGCCGAGCCCCGTGTACTTGAGGCCGATGCCGGCATCGATGGCGAAGTCGGTGTCGCCGTCGGCGAGCGGGATCTGGAGCTCCTGACCGGCGCGCCGGCTCGACGCGTGCGACGACGTGATGCCGCCGGCGCCCGCCACGAAGAACGGTCGCAACGTGCCGGCGCGCAGCCCATCGGGTGGGAGCTGCAGCAGCCCATGAACGCGCCATGCCACCATCAACACGGCTTCCCCTTCGGCCTCGGTCGGCGCGAAGCCGAGCTCGCTTTCGATCACGAGCCAGCGCACGAGGCGATAACCGCCGCGGACGCCGAACGACAGCCCGCTCTTCGAGAGCGGCGCCAGCATCGGGTAAACGAGCTGTCCGCCGGTGAACAGGCCGAGCTCGAGGCGCGGATCTCGAGCGGGTACAATCTCGGCGCGCACGGTAGCGGTGCCCGGCGCTACCTGCGAGGCATCATCCTCGGCCGCATCGATCGGAGCCAGCTCGGGTTCGCCGACGCCGGCGTCGGCAGGCGCAGGCGCGGAGCTCGCTTGCTCGTCAGCGCTCGACGCACCCACCTCGTCGTCGGTCCGACTCCAGGACGTCGAGATCGCGAGGACGATGGAGCTCGCGCTGACCACGACGACCCAGCGGCGCATCGCTTCACCATACCCGAACCAGATCCCGCGCGGTGTCTCGTGCGTCTGCTAGCGCTTCTTCGGCTTCGCTGGCGGCAGATCGCGGCGCGCGAGCTCGGCACCGGTCAGCGTGTACGCAACGCCGCCGCGCGCGGGATCCCACGGCAGCACGATCGGATCGAGGTCGGGCGCCGGGACCTCGTTCCAGGTCTCTGCGGTCCAGCCGACGGCGGGCTTCGGCTCGACCCAGAGCTCCGGACCCTGCTTGCCCTTGACGAGCTTCCAGCTCGCCGCGAGGACGTTACCGGCCATCTCCTTGCGCACCTCGATCTGCGCGAGCGGCTGGAGCTGGCCGCTCCACACCGTCCACAGCATCAGCAGCTCGCGGCTGCCGCCGTTGCCGCTCTGGCGGACGACCGCCGACACGATCTGGTGGCCGCGCGCGCCGAGCGGGCCGAGCGCGATCAGCTCGACCTGCTTGACGTCGGCTGCGCTGGCCGCCGGCAGCGAGACGAACGCGTACTGATCGGTGAGGATGCCGATCACGGTGCCGCCGGCGACGAGGCGCTCCTTGCCACGGCGATCGGGATCGAGGTCGGCCATGACGTCGACCTTGATGTCAGCCTTGCGCAGCTTCACGGACGCGAGGAAATCGTCGACGAGATCCTTGCGCTCGGAGAGCTCGAGCGGCTGCCGGATCTGGAGCGGCTGGGTATCGCCGCCGGTCGCGGCGTCCGAGTCGTGGAACACGAGGTCGAGCTCGAAGGCGACGGTCGCGACCGAGAACCCGGGGATCGCGGACGCCGGGATCGCGAGCTCGATCGAGAAGCCCTTGGGCTGCAGCGAGTCCGCGGCGGACACCTTGGCGGGCTTGATGATCTTCGAGCGCGCGAGCGCGTTCGCTGGATAGACGGCGAGGGAGAGCGGCTTGCCGCCGGCGGAGAGCGCGATCGTGACGTGGTCCTCGTGGCCGCCCTTCACGCGGACGACCCGGTCGTCCTTGATGTCGATCGCGAGCGCGAGCGTGCTGCCGTCCCAGCCGCACCGCAGCTCGACCGCGCCCTCGCTGGCCGCGCCGACCCGGGCGACCACGTGGGTGTCCTGCCAGTCGTCGACGAGCCCGTCGATCGAGAGGTCGCTCGCGGCGACGGTGTCGCAGCGGTTGCCGGTGGCCGTTGCCGGGCCGCGCGG
>JBKJUF010000136.1:0-6951 GCA_046590445.1 Kofleriaceae bacterium | reverse complement strand
CACCGCCGGCTCGCCGCGACCAACGACTTCCCCGAATTCACCGGCCGGCTCTGCCCGGCGCCGTGCGAGGCCGCGTGCGTGCTCGGGATCGACGGCGCGCCGGTCACGATCGAGTCGATCGAGAAGGCAATCGCCGACCGCGCGTTCGCCGAGGGCTGGATCACGCCGCAGCCGCCACGCACGCGCAGCGGCAAGCGAATCGCGATCGTCGGCTCGGGACCGGCGGGCCTCGCCGCAGCAAACCAGCTCAACCGCGCCGGTCACACCGCGATCGTCTACGAGGCGGCAGCCCGCGCCGGCGGCCTGCTCCGCTACGGCATCCCGGATTTCAAGCTCGAGAAGGCGGTGATCGATCGCCGGCTCGCGCTGCTCCAGGCCGAGGGCGTCGAGCTCCGGTTCGGCGTCGAGGTCGGGCGCGATCCGACGTGGCAACAGCTCCGTGCCGAGCACGCTGCGGTGGTGATCGCGATCGGCGCCGCGCGGGCACGTGACCTCGACGTGCCCGGCCGCGACCTCGACGGCGTCGTCGTCGCGATGGACTACCTGACCGAGCAGAACCAGGTCGTCGGCGGCGAGCGGTCTGCGGCGCGCTGGAATGTCCGCGGCAAGCGCGTCGTGATCCTGGGCGGCGGCGATACCGGCTCGGACTGCCTCGGCACCGCACATCGCCAGGGTGCCGCACACGTCACCCAGATCGAGCTGATGCCGGCACCGCCGGCGGCGCGCCCCGCCGCGAACCCGTGGCCGGCCTGGCCGATGGTGTTCCGGACGTCGAGCTCGCAGGAAGAGGGCGGCGATCGCACGTTCGCATTCCGGACGACGCAGCTTACCGGCCAAGAGGTCGGTGGTTCCCGCGGGAAGCTCACCACGCTGCACGGAGTACGCGTCGAGCGCACCGCGCGCGGCCTCGAGGACATCCCTGGGGAGCCGATCGCGATGCCCGTCGAGACCCTGATCCTCGCGCTCGGGTTCATCGGGCCGGACACCACGGCCCTCGTCGAGCAACTCGGCATCGCGCTCGATCCGCGCGGCAACATCGCGACGGATGTGCGCGGGGCGACGAGCGTGCCCGGCGTGTACTGCGCCGGTGATGCGCATCGCGGCGCCTCGCTGATCGTGTGGGCGATCGCGGAGGCCCGAGAGGTCGCTCGCACGATCGACGCGGAGCTGCGTGGTGGAGCCTCGGTGGTTCCCGCGCGCGGCCAGGATCGCTCGTTCGGTTGATCCCTACAGAAGCGCTCACAACAATCGAGACGTCATCCGTGCAGCGTTACCGCGCCTCGGCGAGCCGGACAACCGACGAACGACGCTCCTCGTCCGGAGCCGCTTTGCGCTGTCCGCGCGCTCCACGCGCCGCTCAACACGCGCATGATTCAGGTATCCACCTCCTCCCGGGGCAGCTATGTCGTTCCCGCCGCGGCCGCAACAAAACTCCTGCACTACCGCGGGCGCTCGCTGCTGTAGGATGGAGTCGTGCGCTTGCGTGCAATTCGCTGTTGGCCCCGCGTGATGCCAGCCGTCGGATTGGCTTCGATCATGGCCACCGGCGCCTGCTACCAGCCCGCGCCCGCCCTCGGCGCACCGTGCGACGAGCGCGCGATCTGCCCGACTGGCCAGACCTGCTTCGCCGGCCGCTGCCAGATCGGTCCCGGCGACATCGATGCGGCGAACGACGGCGATCTCGACGGGCAGCGGGTACCCGACGCGTCGCCGGATGCGCTCCCCACCACGTGGTCGACGCCAGTCTCGATCGTCAGCCTCAACACCAACGGGACGGAGAGCGACCCGTCGTTCACCGCAGACCGACTCGTCGTCGTGTTCACGAGGGGTGATGACATGTTCATCGGGACGCGCGCGAGCACCGCCACGCCGTTCACGCTGACCGCGCTCACCGTGCTCAACAGCGCGGCACGCGAGCGCTCGCCCGAGATCAGCGCGGATGGCAACACGATCTACTTCACGTCGGAGCGGATCGTCGCCGGCAACCCTGATGTCTACATGGCCAGCCGCGGCGTCGCCGGCTTCGACATCGCGCCGGTGATCGTTCCCGAGCTCACCAGCACCAGCAGTGATAGCGACGTCGCGATCTCGCCGGACGGGCTGACCGCGATCGTCGTGCGGGGCACGTTTCACCGAGCGACCCGCGCGACCACCGCGGACACGTGGGGCGCGACCGTCTCGCTCGGCAGCATCTTCGGGACGAACCCCGCCGGACCGTCGCTCACCGCCGCCGGCGATCTGTACTTTCACGCGAACACCGATCGCGACCTGTTCGTCGCCCGCAAGAACGGCTTGACCTACTTCGCGCCGACGCCGGTGACCGAGCTCAATACCGTCGGCAGTCGCGACGCCGCACCGTTCGTCGCTGGCGACGAGCGCCACCTGATGTTCGATCGCAACGGCGAGCTCCACGAGTCGATGCGCTGATCAGCGCTGATCAGCGACGCTTGACGGCGAGCCGCACGCCATCGCGCGGCAACGGGCCGAGACCGCCTCCGCCAGGCGTTGCGTCCTGCACCGGGAACACCACGTCGTAGCGCCGCGCGAACCAGCCGAGAAACGCCGGCATCACGAGCTGGATCAAGGTCTCGCCGGGGCACCGGTGCCCCTCCATCGGCCCGCCGCCCTGCGGCACGTAGGCGTTGGTCGGCAGCGCGCCGAGCGCCGCATCGCCAAGTCGGTCGTCGCGGAACTGCGTCGGATCGCGAAACGTCGTGCCGTCCTGCAGCGTCGCCCAGATCGCGCCGGCACCTTTCCAGCCGGCCCGGATCGCGTAGCCGTCGAGCTCCAGATCCTTCTTCGCGATGCCGAGGAACGTGGTCGGGGCGACCGGATACGCACGAAGGACCTCGCGAGACACCGCGCGCGCGCGGGCGAGTTGCTGGACCTGCGCGAACGTCGGCGCGGCGTCGGTGAGTACCTGGTCGGCCTCGGCGCGCAGCCGCATCGCGAGATCAGGATGCTGACCGAGCACGACGAGGAGCCACGCGATCGCCGCGGTCAGCCCGCCGTGGGCTGCGAAGAAGAAGTGCAGGAGCTCGATCTCGAGCTCCGCGGGCGTCAGCTGCTCGCCGGCTGGGCCACGCGCCGCCTTGAGCACGCCCAGGGCAGTGCCGGCACCATCCTGGGTGGCGACGCGATCCTTGATGTACGTGCGGAGCCGATCGCGCGCCCGGATCGCCTTGCCGTAGGCGGTGAACGGCAGGTTGACTGGCGGCGCGAACGTCCCCTTGTTCATCAGCGCGAAGTCCGCGGCACCTTCGAGGTTGCTCGTGGCCGGATCGCGCGCCGCGAACAGGAAGTCGGCAACATCGAAGCCGAGCTGCGAGAGATCGCCTGCGATCGGCTGCTCGGTGGACCACCGGGCGACGAAGCGCTGCACGATCGTGAAGATGCCCGGCAGATAGCTCGCGAGCGCCGGCTCGGTGAACGCTGCCATCAGCAAGCGCTTGCGCGTGCGATGGCGATCGCCGTCGAGGAACGGCACGGCGTCTGGATGCAGGAGCTCCTGGAGGAACCGCGGCGACCCGTTCTGTCGGGTGAAGTGGTCGGGGTTCATGAAGAACGAGAACGCCTTCGGTCCCGCGAAGAACACCACGGTGTCACCGAGGAGCTTGGTCTTCCACACGTTGCCGTGCTGGCGCGTCCGCGACAGCGTGAACGCGAACGGATCCTTGAGGAACTGCAGCGCCTCACCGACGAACGGGACCCCCGTCGACCCGGGCGGCTGCGGCAAGCTCGCCGGCCTCGCGGTCTCTCCTGGTTGCGGCTGGCTCATTACCAACCGATGGTACGATCGAAGCCGCAATGCAGATCGAAACCTCGCGCTTTTAGCGTCGGCGCCGGGCCGCGAGCGCCGCGACGACGGACGCCAGCGCGAAGCCGAGCGCGCCATCGCCACCGACCGCGCAACCGCCACCGCCCTCCAGGCGACTCGACGGCACGCTGTTTGGATCGTCCGGGTCACTTCCGCCCGCGAGCTCCTCGGCGTCGGTGAAGCCGTCACCGTCGGTGTCGACGACGGGATCGCCGGTGGTCGGATCGGACACGATGTCGTCGAGGCCGGGATCGCCCGTCCTCCCGTCGTGGCACGCGAAGTCGCCGTTGAGGCTCGCGCTCGTGCTCGACGATGCCGCCCACACGAAGATCCGGGTGTCGCGATCGAGGCCGAGCGGCACGAGGTCACTCCACGGCACCGCGAACTCGAGGAAGTGATCGGGATCGTCTCCGTACGACGAGCCGGCCGCGACGACCGATCGCGCGTGGGAGCTGAACGGATACGTCGCGATCGCCGGCGAATCCGCCGGATCGTTCGGATCGTTCGGCAGCGTCGTCATCGAGTTGCGATACAGGGTCACGTTGCCGGCGCCGCCGCCGATGCCGTCGACCAGCATCAGGATCTCGTACGTCGTGAGGTTGCCGTCGAGATCGATCTCGAGCCCCCACGAGAACGGCCGCAGCGCGCCGCCCGGCGCCGGATCCTGATCGAGCCGCACGCGCATGTAGAGGAAGCTGGCGTCGACGGCGCGCATGCCTGCAGGTGCCGCGGTGTCACCGACGATGTCACGCTCGTCGATCGCGCCATTCTCGTCGGCGTAGAGGTCGGTCATCGGCGCGCCTTCGCAGAGCAGCGTGACCCAATCGGCATCCGCCGGGAATACCTGGGCCACGGCCGTCCCTGGTGCGGCGAGCAAGCCGAAGCTGGCGGAGACCGTCACGACGAGTGATCCGATGCGCTTCATTGGCTACCTCCCACGATGAGGAACTCGACGCGTCGATTCTTCTGGCGACCCCCAGCGGTGTCGTTCGGTGCGATCGGTCGCGCCTCGCCGATGCCGTTGGTGTCGAGCCGGCCGGCCGCGACGCCGCGCTTGACGAGCGCCGTCTTGACCGCCTCGGCGCGCTGCTGGCTGAGCTTCTGGTTCAGCGCGTCGTCGCCGACGTTGTCGGTGTGACCCTCGATGCGCAGCTTGGTGATCTGGGTGTTCGCGTCGAGCGCCTGGCCGATCTGATCGAGCAGCGGCTCGCTCGTCGGATCGATGTCCGCCGAGCCGCTGCCGAACTGGACCTTGCCGATGATCACCATCTTGCCGTCCTCGATCGTCACGAACGTGCGGCGCGGGCAGCCGCGTCGATCCGCATCACCCGAGAGCTCGGGGCACTCGTCGTCACCGTCGAGGATGCCGTCCTGGTCATTGTCGGGCTCGGGGCAGCCGTCGTCGTCGTGAAAGCCGTCCTTGTCCTCGGCGTCGTCGGGGCAGCCGTCATCGTGGTCGACGACGCCATCACCGTCGCTGT
Source organism: Kofleriaceae bacterium (assembly GCA_046590445.1). Lineage (GTDB taxonomy): Bacteria > Myxococcota_A > Polyangia > Haliangiales > Haliangiaceae > JABFXX01. Next base: position 1,653 of record JBKJUF010000136.1, on the reverse strand, counting down.
CGCGATAGCCCCGCTGTGGCGGTGTGCCCTTGCGGAACCGCACCCCGAGCACGCCACGGACGTCCGGATCGCCGACGCCGTCGGTGACACCGAGCGACGCCCCGCCGTAGAACGCGACGTCGCCGACCCGGTAGTCGGCGCCGACGAGCACCTCGAACGGGAAGTCCGCGCCATCGACCTCGGCACCGACCTGCTTGCCGCCGTACGCCTCGAGCCGCAGCGTCAGCGCATCGGTCGCGCTGTACGTGGCCCACGGTCCGAGCCGGATCTCGTCACCGTACGGCAAGGTCGCCGGATGCTCGGCGCGCCACTTGTAGCCGACATCGAAGCCAAGGCCGATCCGGCCGAGGTGCGCCGCGAACAGCAGCCGCGGTTCGACGGTGACGCCACCGGCACCGCGAAATGCGGTCTCGTCGCCGGTCGGGAAGCTGAGGGGGAGCGCGAAGCCAAGCAGGAAGTGGCGATCGAGGTTGCCGCTCCGCAGCGCGACGACCTTCGGCACGAACCGCAGATCACCGAGACCGCCGCTCGCCGACAGCGTCGTGCCACCGGACGAGACCGCATCACCCTCGTAGAGGAAGCGCACCGGCACGTGGAGGCCGAGCTCGAGCCGCCCGAACAGTCCCACCGAGCCAACGAGATCGGCCGAGCCCGCGGTGTCGAGCGGACGCCGCACCACATCGCCGGCGCGGTTACGCTCGACGACCGGATCATCGGCGACGTTCGCGAACAGGCCAAGGCTCCACCCGAGGTGGAGAGGCACGGATGGATGCTCCTGGACAAAGCCACCCTCCGCGCTGATCGCCGGCACGAAGCGCTCGGCGTCGAGCCCATCTGCGCTGGCGGCACTGGGTCCCGCCAGCGCCCATGCGGCCGCCCACCCCGCGAGTCGTCGGGTCACTCCCATTGCAAAATCATAATCGGGCCGGGCCCCGAACCGAAATAGTGGGCGACCCGGCGCGTGAGATCGTCACTTATGCCCTCCGCTATGCCCTCCGCGGTCGCTCGGCCAGATGGCCAACGGCCTCGCTCGACAGGCGACCGGGCAATCGCGAGGCAGGAAGCCCTCACGCCCCGACTGCGCTCCGAGGCGCTCCCGGTTCCGGAGCCCGGCGCCGGCGAGGTCCGCGTACGGGTTCGCGCCGCGTGTTCGTCGCGAGCATCAAGGCGGTGCGCAACGGCGGCCGCATCGTCACCTGCGCGCGACCGAGGGCGTACGTTCCCCGGATGCGCGTCGTGACCATCCCGTGCCTCAAGGACAACTACGCCTACCTCGTCATCGACGGCACGACCGCGGCGGTCGTCGACCCGGGCGAGGCGGCAGCGGTCGAGGCCGCGCTCGCCCGCGAGGGCGTGACGCTCGCCGCGATCTGGGCGACGCACCATCATGCGGACCATGTCGGCGGCGCCGCCGACCTGATGGCGGCACGGCCCGGCATCGCCTTCGTGATCGGCGCGCACGACGCGGCCAAGGTGCCGGCGGCGACGACGCACCTCGAGGATGGCGGTGAGGTCACGCTCGGGACGCTGCGCGCGCGCGCGATCCACAACCCCGGGCACACCCGCGGTGCGATCAGCTACGTCGTCGACGATGCGGTGTTCACCGGCGACACGTTGTTCGGCGCTGGCTGCGGCCGGCTGTTCGAGGGCGAT
>JBKJUF010000740.1:0-2974 GCA_046590445.1 Kofleriaceae bacterium | reverse complement strand
CTACGTCGTGCCCTCGAACTACGACTCGCTGCTCGCCAAGGTCATCGTCCACGACGTCGATCGCCCGGCGGCGCTGCGGCGCGCCCGACGCTGTCTCGACGAGATGGTCATCGAGGGGATCCGGACCAACATCCCGTTCTTGCGCCGGATCGTGAACAACGCCGACTTCATCCGCGGCGACTTCGACACCGGGTTCGTCGGCCGGCTGCTCGCCGCGAGCGCCGCCGCGGGCACCTCGGCAGCCTGACCTACACCGTGCGGATCGGCCGGCGAACGGTGCTCCGATGTGAGCGCGCGCTGCCGCAACGCGTGAGATTCGTTCGCCCTTTTAGTTGACCCACCGTATTGGGCACCCGTACCCTTAGACCGATGCGCGGGGCATACTCCGATGTGCCCTTGGAAGAAGTTGTGATGAGTCGCACCGCCGGGAGGTTCTGATCCACCGTGGCCTTCAACAAAGAAAAGGTCATGGAAGCGGCGAGGAAGTTCGTCGACAAGGGTCAGATCGACAAAGCGGTCAAGGAGTACCTGCGCATCGTTCACGAGGATCCGAAGGACGTCCGGGTCTGGCTCAAGATCGGCGACCTCTACGCTCGCAAGGGATCGAAGCAGGACGCGATCGAGACCTACGTCAAGGTCGCGCGCTTCTATCACGAGCAAGCGTTCTTCCTGAAAGCGATCGCGGTCTACAAGCAGATCCTCAAGCTCGATCCGCGCCTCGTCGACGTGATCCTCAAGCTCGCCGAGCTCTATCGCCAGATCGGCTCGATGGCCGAGGCGATGCAGCACTTCGAGTCGGTCGCCGCGCACTTTCATCGCGAGGGCAACACCAAGGAAGCGCTCGCCACCGTCAAGAAGCTCGTCGATCTCGATCCCGAGAACATCGCAACGCGCATCAAGCTCGCCGAGCTCTACTCGAAGGAAGGCATCGTCGAGGACGCCGCGAACGAGTTCTCGCTCGCCTGCGAGCAGCTCCGCCGCCAGAACCGACAGGACGACTTCATCAAGGTCGCGGAGCGGCTGCTATGGCACAAGCCCGATAACCACTCGCTCAACCGCGAGCTCGCCGATCTCTACCTGCGCCGCAACGATCCGCGCCGCGCGCTCCAGAAGCTGCAGGCGTGCTTCAAGGCCGACCCGCGCGACGTCGAGACGCTCGGCCTTCTCGCGCAGGCGTTCCAGGCGCTGGACCAGAAGGCCAAGACGGTCTCGGTCCTCAAGGAGCTCGCGCGCATCCACATCGAGAACAAGCACCGCGACAAGGCCGGCAACGTCTATCGCAAGATCCTCGAGTTCGTCCCGACGGATGCCGACGCCAAGGAGTTCCTCGGGCCAGGTGCCGTCGTCGTCGCCGTCGCACCGAAGGCACCACCACCGCCGGTGCCGATGCGCGCGCCAACGCCGACCCCGATCCCCGCGCAGGTCCGCGCGAGCACCGGCAACGCGAACTTCAACATCACGAGCCATCTGCAGTCGATGCCCGCACCGGCGTCCGAGAGGATGACCGGCTCGATGCCGCTCGTCGACGAGCAGAGCCTGTCGGGCGCCGACTTCGCGCTACCGGAGTACGACGGCGACGACTTCTCGGCGGACATGGAGCCCGCGCCCGATCCGCGCTCGATGTCCGCGGCCGGCGAGCGTCACGCCGACGAGATCTCGAAGATCCTCGCCGAGACCGACGTCTACGTGAAGTACGGCCTGCACCAGAAGGCCGTCGATCACCTGCGCCGCGTGTTCGGGCTCGATCCCGAGAACGTCGAGGCCCACGAGCGACTCAAGGACATCTTCATCTCGCAGGGTCGCGAGCAGGAGGCCGAGGTCGAGCTGATGAAGCTCGCCGAGCTGGTCGCCTCGGCCGATCCCGATCGCGCCGAGCAGTACCTGCAAGAGCTCCTCGCGATGAACGGCACGCACACCGGCGCGTTCGATCTCGCGCGCCGGTTCCGGCTCCGGGTCGCGCGCACCGGCGTGTCCTCCGAGGTCAGCTACTCGCTCGCCGACGGTGGCGGTGTCGCGCCGATCGACATGGAGATGGACGACCTCGAGCTCGCACAGCCGCCGCATCGCGCGGTCGGTTACGATCAGCCGATCGGCCGCGGCAAGCGCGACTCGATCGATGACTTCGACGCCGCCGCGTTGATCGGCGGCAGGGTCGCGCATGGCAGCCCGGCCGCGAGCCGGTTGCCGCAGCCGCCGCCGGCGTGGGACGAGCATGGTGTCGGGCCGACGCGCTTCGACGCCGACGCGAAGAACCGCGCGCTCCGCGGGCTCGATCCGGCGCTCGACATCGATCCGGACGCCGAGCCGGCCGAAGAGGATCTGCCGTTCGATCCCGACGAGGCCCGCGCGTTCGATGCCGCCGTGCAGGGCACCGACGCCGTCGACGTCAACGGCTTCGACGAGACCGGGCTCCCCGAGGGTATCGTCGACGAGCTTCCCGACGATCGCGCGCACATCACCGCGACCTCGTCGTACGAGGAAGTCGCGGAGGATCCGCTCAGCGTGTCCGGCAGCTACGATCCGTACGGCACCGAGTCCGTGCAGACCCCGCCGTACGAGCCCACGGCCTCGCACGCGATCGACCTCGACGACATGGCCGCGCCCGAGGTCGACGACGCGCCGCTGCCACGCGCCGAGAGCTCCGTCGAGGACGAGCTCGACGAGGCCGACTTCTACTCGGGGCAGGGCATGTACGCCGAGGCGAGCGACGTGCTCCGTCAGCTGCTGTCGCGCTATCCAGGCCATCGCATGGCGCGCGCGAAGCTCAGCGAGATCGAATCGCTCGCTGGAGGGCATCACGTCGAGGAGGTCGCGCACGACTCGATCGAGCAGGAGCTCGAGACCGGAACCGACGCGCTCGACCTCGACCAGATCGAGGAGGTCGATGCCGACGACTTCGACGAGCTCGCCGACTCGGTGGTCGTCGTCGATCGCGAGCCCAATAAGCGCCGGCCCACGGTCACATGACCGTGGG
>JBKJUF010000722.1:0-3783 GCA_046590445.1 Kofleriaceae bacterium | reverse complement strand
CTTCTTGGCGATGCGGACGTGCACGACGTCCTCGACGAGCTGGCTCTTCTGCGCCTCCTGGGTCTCCTTCATGAAGATCTTGGGGAGCGACCCGATGTCGTCGACCATGTAGAGGCGGCCCTCGCCGGCATCCGCGATCATCGCGAGCAGGTCGCGGTCGGAGCCCTGGACGCCGACGCACGAGACCGTGATGCGGGCGGAGCGCATGTCCTGGACGAGCTCGGCGATGCCCTCGCGCGGCGCCTCGCCGTCGGAGAGTACGATGACGTGCTTGACCTTCGCGTTGATGCCCTGCAGGCCCTCGAAGGCCTCCTTGAGGCCAGGATAGATGTTCGTGCCGCCGCCCGACGTCAGCTTCGAGATGTCGGTCGAGATCCGCATGCGGTTCGCGGCGCGCTGCGGGCGGACAAAGATCGTGGCCTCGCTGTCGAACGCGACGACCATGATGAAGTCGTTCGGCGACAGCACCTCGGCGGTGACCCGCGCGGACTCCTTGGCGGCCTCGATCCGTGGGCCCTGCATCGAGCCCGACTTGTCGATCACGAGGGCGAGCGCGATGTCGGGCTGCTCCTTGATCTTCTCGGAGTCGAAGCGTACCGGCAGGATCTGCTCCATCCGCGTGCCCTGGTAGCCGCCCGAGCCAAATGAATCCTCGCCGCCCGCGACGATCAGACCGCCGCCGAGGCTCGCGACGTAGCTGTCGAGCGCCTGCATCTGGGCTGCGCCGACGAGGTGCGCCGGGACGTCCGAGACCATCACGAGATCGAAGCGCTCGAGCTCCTTGGCGGTCGACGGCAGGCCCCGCGGACCGCGGACCTCGACGTCCATGTTCTCGTGCTCGAGCGCGCGCTTGAGGTAGTTCGCGCTCCCGGGCTCGCGCAGCACGCCGCCCTCGACGTAGAGGATGTTCGGCTTGCCCTTCACGGGGGCGGTCGTGACGGCCTCGTTGTTCGCCTTCTCGGTGTCCTTGTCGAACTTCGCGAGCCGCAGCTTGTAGGTCGTGGCGCCGGCACGCTTGGCGTCGGACTTGAACTTCACGAGGTTCTTGCCCTCGCGCAGCTCGACGCGCTTGCTCGGCTCGAGCGGGTTTGGGAACTCGTCCTGCTGGAGCGAGAGCACCGCGTTCTGCGGCTCGGTGGCCCAGACCTCGGCGGTGACCTCGAACGGCTGCCCGACCTTGAGGTCGTCGGGGACCGTGAGTCCGACGACGCGGATCTCGCTGGTCTTGTCCTGATCGAACGTCCGCCACGAGACCTTCACGCCGAGATCCTTCGCGCGGTACGCCTCGACCGCGACGTCGCCGACGGTCTGGTTACCGTCGGAGACGATCACCATGCGCGGCAGGTAACCGTCGGGGTAGAGGCCGTACGCGAGCTGCATCGCGGCCTGGGTATCGGTGCCGGCACCGGCGCCAGCGTGACGCTCGATCGCGCTCGACAGCGGCTTGCCGCCATCGGGGGCCCGGACGGCCTTCGGCTTCTCGGCGAACGTGACGAGATGGAGGTTGCCCTCGCCGCGGGCGTCCGCGAGCTGATCGACGTAGCGGCGCGCGGCGTCGAGCTGCTTCGCCGACACCGAGTCCGAGACGTCGACGAGGACGATCGTCGAGACCTTGCTCTGCTGGGTGATCCACGAGGGTCGGGCGAGCGCGACGGCGACACCCGCGATCACGAGCGACCGTAGCGTCGATTGCAAGACTTGCTGTGCGAGTGACAGATCGGTCAGCGACAGCACGCGCAGCAGGTAGAAGGCGGGGACCACGGCGACCAGCAGCAGCCATTGGGGGGCGAGCAGATCGATCGCGCGGCCGGAACCGATCGGCAACCAGTCGATGTGGATGCTCGTGCGGTCACCGATCCACCAGGTGATCAGGAACCACAGCGCCACCGACGCCACGATCGTCAGCCCGAGGCGGATCAGCGCCGGGGGCGACAGCATCGATTTGAGAGCGCTGCGATCGGGCATGACTTAGACGGTGATCCGGCGGTGGTAGGTGACCCACTCCATCACGATGAGCGCCATCGCGAGGAGCACGAGGTAGATCCACAGCTTCTTGCTGCGGGTGATCGCGAAGGCCTCGGGCGCGTCGAGCTGCTTGCCGCCGAGCGTGAGCTCGGTCGACGGCGCGATGTCGGACTCGGCGGGCGAGGCGAGGTTCGCGGCGAGCGCGATCTGCGCCATCGGGTTGCCCTTGGCGTCCTTCGCGGTGACGTCGTAGTAGCCGACGCGCGCGCCGTAGAACGTCGCGAGGCCGTCGATGATCGGGGTTTTGGTGACGCTGCCATCGGGTCCCTTGACCTCGGCCTCGGTCGCGCCGACCACGCCGTCGAGCGGCACGCGCTCGCGGGTGCCGGTCGAGTACGTCGTGAGCAGATCGGTCTGGTCGCCGGCGAACCAGTCGAGCGTGTTGACGAGCAGCATCGGGAACGCGACGCGCATCGGCAGGTCGGTGCCGGCATCGCGGCCCTCCGAGGGCAGCGAGAAGCCGAACGCGAGCACCTTGCGGCGGCCGTCACGCTTCGCGACGATGATCGGATCGCGCACCGAGTACGCGATCGTCGACTCGCCCTGCTTCGGATCGGGCGAGAACACCGCGCTCTTGTCCATGTAGACGTCGGACATCGTCACCCAGCGCATCACCGGGTGACCCTCGTCGATCTCGGTGATCCGCGGGAACGCGAGGTTGCCGCGTTCCTTGAACGGGCTGTTCGGCCCCGTCGGGTGGAAGAACAGCAGGCTCGCCGGCGGGGGCGGCATCACGTCGGGCGTGAACTCGTCGAAGATCACGACGTCCATGCCGTCGGCCACGGTCGGTCGCGCGGTGTACTCGGCGGGCGTGACCTTCGTGGGGTCGACGTTGTCGTAGACGAGCAGCGCGCCCTCGAGGAACAGGTTGTCCTCGGTGACCATCAGGACCTTCTGCTTCTTGCGGGCCGGCAGCAGGGCGAACGCCTGGTCGTCGAGCGCGAACGAGTCCGAGCCGCCGGCGCCCTCGAGCGGGCGCAGCGACGCGCGCAGCTTGTTGTCGGCGCTGCCGGGTAGCTTCGCGTAGATCTGCTTGATGCGCTGGCCAGGCGCGAGATCGATGCGCTTGACGTCGACCGCGGTGTCACCGTTGTAGAGCGCGAGCTGGCGATGCGCGGGCTCCTGGCCGAAGTTCTGGACCTCGATGTAGACCTCGTAGGCGGCCTTGTTCGCGATGTAGCGGCGGACGTTGAACGCGACGATGCCGACGTTGTCGCTGCGCCGGCCGACCGGCAGATAGCGGACGTCGATGTTCGCCAGATCGATCGCCGCGAGGTTCCTGGCGTTCCATTCGGCGGACGTGGCCTTCGCGGCGCCATCCGACGACGCTGGGGCCGGTGGGGCTGGCTTGCCGGCATCCCAGCTCACGAGCCCGAGCTGGGCCTCGGGGAACGCGCCGTCGGAGACCACGACGATCAACGGATTGGGCCGGTCGCGCAGCGCATCCGCGGCGGCGCCGAGGGCCCGCGTCAGATCGGCCGGGGTGTCGCTCGCGGTGATGCCGTCGACGACCTTGTTCAGCACCGGGCCGTCGCTCGTGAACCGCGACATCGGCGTGGCCTGGCCATCGACCTTCATGATCATCGCAAGGTCGCCGCCGCCCATCGAGTCGATCAGCTCCTTGGTGCGCGCCTTCGCGGCGTCGAGCCGGCTCAGCTTGCCGGACTCGTCGCCGTCCATCGCCTTCATCGACGCGCTGGCATCGAACAGCACGACGACGTTGCGGGCCTTGCGATCGACGGCCCCGAGCGTCGGATC
>JBKJUF010000609.1:0-31938 GCA_046590445.1 Kofleriaceae bacterium | reverse complement strand
GAGGCCGCGATCGAGCCAGATCACGGTCTCGACACCGAGCGCCCAGCGCAGTCGCGCATCGAGCCCGGCCTGATCGAGTCCGGGGTTCCGCGCGCCGCCGAGCATGCACTGGCGGGTCGTGAGCAGCGTGCCGTTGCCGTCGACCTCGATCGCGCCACCCTCGAGCACGAAGTCGAACGACGCGCCGCGGACCTCGGCCCACTCCATCACCCGCCGCGCGACGTCGGTGTCGCCCGGCATCACGTACTTGCCGCCCCAGCCATCGAACCGGAACCGCGCGGCGCTGACCTCACCGGCGCGTCCGAGGAAGATCGGCCCGGTGTCGCGAAGCCACACGTCGCCGTACAGGCAGTGCCGGAACTGCACGCCCTTCGCAGCCGGCCCGAGGAGCGCACGCGCGGCGTGCTCGTCGGTCTCGTCGCGCACCAGAAGATTTACGGTCTCGCCCCACGGCTGACCGTTGTCGTCGAGGTCGACGATCGCCGACACCATCTGCATGAGCGCCCGCTGCGGCGCATCGAGGCCTTCGAGCCACTGCTCGGGGTCGTGGGGCCACGCGGTCCACACCGCATCGTGACGGGCCCACTCGGCAGGCATGCGAAACATCTCGGGCACGCCGCGTTTTAGCATTTCCGCTGGCGGCACCACGAAGGCGCTACCACGAAGGCGCAACCACGAAGGCGCTACCGCGAAGGCGCTACCATGAAGCGCTGGTTCGCCTCGCCGATCCGCGGTGCCGGACGTTCCCGCAGGCCGGTGGTCCCGATGTCTGCCTGGTGATGGCGACCTCGGTACAGATTGCAGGTGGCACAGCGCTGTTCGTCGCGGGGTCGCGGCCACTCGCGATCGCGGCCGCCGCCGGCACCCAGGGCGCCTCGGCCATGGTGACCACGACGGCGTGTGGATGACGAGCAGTGGTGCGGTGGGCAAGGACTCGGCCGCGGGTGGCGCCGGCGCGGTCGGCGCGCTTCGGATCCTCGGGACCCGCACCGACGCCGGGCTCGTCACGCCACCGGCGACGTGATCACATCCACGCGTTCGCCGGCGGATCGATCGAGACCGGCCGACCGCGACGCGCCGTGACGAACGCCTGCGCGAACGCGAGTGCCGATGGAAACCGGCGGTTCGGATCCTTGGCCATCGCGAGCGCGAGCACGTCCTCGACATTCGTCGGCACGCGGCCGAGCAAGCTCGGGCGGATCGGCGGCGTATGGACGACCTGGTAGACAAGCTCGTTGAGATCCTTGCCCTTGAACGGCGTGCGGCCCGTGAGGCAGCGATAGGCGATCGCGCCGAGCGCGTAGACGTCGGCGAGGTGCGTGACCTGCCCGCCCGACGCCTGCTCGGGCGCCATGTACTGCGGTGTCCCGACGATCCCGTCGCCGGTCAGCGTGCCCTCGCTGTCCATCAGCTTCGACACGCCGAAGTCGAGGATCTTCCAGATGCTGCCCTCGTGCAGGAAGATGTTGTGCGGCTTGAGATCGCGATGGACGACGCCGGCGAGCCGGGCGACCTCGAGGCCGCGCGCGACCTGGTCGATCATGAGGACGATCTCGTCGGAGGGCAGCCGGTTCTCCGTCCGCAGGCGGGTCGCGAGATCGGCGCCGTGCAGCCGCTCCATCGCGATGTACGGCACCGGTGCATCGACGGGCGAGATCTCGTAGACCTTGACGATGTGCGGTGACTCGAGCCGCCCGGCCACCGCCATCTCGCGATGGAAGCGTTCGACGAGCGCGGTCGAACTGGTCGAGCGCGCGTTGAGCAGCTTGACCGCCGCCGAGCGGCCATCGGGGCTCGCGCCCTCGTAGACCTCGCCCATCGCGCCTCGTCCGAGCACGAGGCCGAGCCGATAGCTGCCCATCGCCTGCCCCGTCCACCGCCCCTCGTTGACCCGGTTCTGGCGTGCGACGTCATCCTTGTGCTCGGCCAGCGCCTGCTGTTGATCACCAATCACGCGCATCGCGCTCTGCAGCTCGGCGAGCGCGGCCGCGCTGGTGTGACGCGCCCATCGGCCGAGCGCGTAGCCCGACAGCAGGAACGCGACGATCAGCAGCTCGGCGAGCACCAGCTGGTCACGACCGGCGACGATGCTGGTCAGCACGCCGACGTCGTCGAGCCAGCCGGCGATGATCGGTAGCGCGAGCGCGACGTGCCCGCCGACGCAGATGCCGGCGACCGAGCGCGCGGTCCACTGGCTTCGCCCGAGCGCGATGAACACGATGCCGAGCATCTGCACCATGACGACCGCCGAGAACGGGCCGAAGTAATACAGCGCCGAGGTCGCGCCGATCGTGGCGATGATCCAGAGCACGCCGACGGGCACCGTCTTCCAGCGCTCGGCTTTGCTCGCGAGCCAGACCAGGCCGGCGTTGCACAGCACGAGCATGCCGATGCCCGCCCAGAACAGCATGCGCGCGAGGCGATCGCCGCCGATCAGCAACGACAGCGCGATCGCGCCGAGCGGGGCGGTTGCACCGAAGATGTGGAACATCCGCATGCGCGGCAGATCGCTGCGATCGAGCGCCTCGCCCGCGGTCGGCACCGGACGCATCGAGACGGTGCCCCACGCCGAGGGTTTCGGCTCGAGGATGTCGGTGGCGGCCGTCGAGCGCTCGATGGGTTGCGCATCGGCGAGCGCGTGCGGCGTCGCCGCCTGGGTCCCGACCTCGGTGTCATCCGCGGCCGCCGCGCGAGCCTCGGGCAGTGTCGGATCAACTTCCTGCACGAGCAGGAAGGATAGCGCAGCGCTCAGCCTTCGAGGCTCGTGTAGATGTGCTGGACGTCATCGTCCTCGTCGATCTCGTGGAGGAACGCCTCGACCTCGGTGCGCGCCGCCGGATCTTCGAGCTTCATCGGGTTCTTGGGGCGCCAGCCGAGCCGGATGCCGGCTACCGTCCACCCGAGCGCGGAGAGCGCCTTGCTGACGGCGTCGAGATCCGTCGGCTCGGTGTAGAAGCGAAACCCGCCCTCGCCGTCGGCCTCGACATCCTGTGCCCCCGCCTCGATCGCGGCGTCCTCGGCATCCGCACCCTCGGGCGGCGACGCGTCGACGAGCCCGACGTGCGAGAAATCCCACGACACCGTGCCGGTCGTGCCGAGCTGACCCTTGCGGAAGGCGGTGCGAATGTTCGGGCCGGTGCGGTTCTTGTTGTCGGTGAGGCACTCGACAATCACCGGCACGCGGTGCGGACCGAAGCCCTCGTAGGTCACGATCTCGTAGTTCACCGGCTCGTCGAGGAGCCCGGCGCCCTTCTTGATCGCGCGCTCGAGCGTCTCGCGCGGCATCGACTGCTTCTTCGCAGCCTCGACGGAGGCGCGCAACCGCGGATTCATCGCGGGGTCAGGTCCGCCACGCGCCGCGATCGCGATCTCCTTCGCGAGCTTGCTGAAGATCCTGCCCTTCGCCGTCGCGTTGGCCGATTTGCCCTTGGCCTTCCACTGTGCGCCCATCGGCTGCTTCTATCGTCGTGCCTTCACCGGAGCAACCCGAAACCCTTCAGATCGCCAGCGACGCTGAAGCGGACGCTGATATGGTCGGCGCGTGAACGGCAAGCACGTCGTGGTCACGGGTGGTCGTGGTGCCCTCGGCAAGGGCGTCGTCGCCGTCCTCGAAGCGCGCGGTGCGATCGTCCACGTTCCCGGTGATCCGCCCGAGACCGATCTCGCGGACGAGGCGCAGGCGACCGCGTACTTCGCGAGCATGCCGCCGCTGTGGGCGTCGATCCATCTCGTGGGCGGCTTCGCGATGAAGTCGATCACCGAGACGTCACTCGCCGACTTCGAGAAGCTGTGGCGCCTCAACACGGTGACCTGCTTTTTGGCGTGTCGCGAGGCGGTGCGTGCGTTTCGCACCACCGGCGGTGGCGGCCGGATCGTCAACGTCGCGGCGCGACCCGTGCTGCAGCCGACCGGCGGCATGACCGGGTATCTGGCGGCCAAGGCCGGCGTCGCCGCGATCACCCAGAGCCTGGCCTCCGAGCTGCTCGCCGAGGACATCCTCGTCAACGCGGTGCTGCCGTCGACGCTCGACACGCCTGCGAACCGCGCGGCGATGCCGAAGGCAGATCACGCGAGCTGGAGCTCGCCGGCCGCGGTCGCGGAGGCGATCGTGTTTTTGGCCTCGCCGGCAAATACGCTCACGAGCGGCGCGCTCTTGCCTGTTTATGGCCGGGGCTGAGCGTACAATCGGAGGCGGGTGGAGCGGAACTACTACATCGAGTACCACGGCAACAGCGTCGAGCTTCCGCTCGGCGAGACGGTGGTCGGTCGCGACGTCGGGTGCCGGATGCGGTTCAACGACCCGTCCGTCTCGCGGCGGCACCTCCTCTTTGTCCGGCGGCAGGACGAGATCTTCGTCGAGGATCTCAAGAGCAGCAACGGTACGAAGCTCAACGGCCGGCGTCTCACGGCGCCAACCCCGCTCGTCGATGGCGACCAGCTCGAGGTTGGCAGTCGCATGTTGTCGATCAGGATCGACGATAGCGAAGCCGTGTCGTCGAGCACGCTCGTGCTGCGCGAGGCGGCGTTTCGCGAATCTCTTGTGAGCCGGGTCGCGGCCGGCCGGGCGACCGTTCCGATGCCGGCGGTGCAGCTGCCAACCGTCAGCAAGCAGCGGTGTCCGCAGTGCGGTGCGAGCGTCAGCGAGATCGACGACGCGTGCCCCGACTGCGGATACGAGTGGGGCGGGTTTCGGGCGACGAGCCGGACCGATGTCCGCGACAACGTCAGCCGCCGCCGCCATGACCGCATGCCGGTCGAGCTGCCGATCGTCTACGTCAGCTCGGAGCTCGAGATCGAAGCCTACACCCGCGACCTCTCCCCGAGTGGCGTGTTCGTGTGCACGCAGGTCCTCGATCCGGTCGGCACGCGGTGCCAGCTCACGATCCTGGTCGACGGCGGTCCTGCGGTCGTGGTCAGCGGCATCGTCCGGCGTGTCGTCCAGCACGACGACTCGAAGAGGGACGAGATCGGCCTTGGCGTCGAATTCACCCACGTTGGCGAGCGCGAAAAAGCCTGGCTCGAGGCGGAGATCGCCAGGCTCGAGCCCGAGCCGACCCCGTACGACGTCTGAGCTAACTCCGCGAATGATCGGGTAGGCCACCTCGCTCGTAACCACCGGGTGCGAGCCACGTATCCAGCCCACGAGCGGCGGCTGGCCCGATGCAGGCTACGCTGCAACGTTCGCCGAGGAGGCATGTCGTGAGCGATTCTCGTCGACCGGATCTCGATCGCTATCCCGAGCTGAAGTCAGCGTGGGACCGTCGGCAGTTCATCAAGTCCGCGGCCGTCGGCACCGCGTTCATGGCGCTCGGCGGATCGCTCGTGCGGATCGCCGCCGATGATCTGTCGAAGGAGGCGCGTGCCGAGCGACGTCCCGATGGTCGAGCACGGCTGCCACCGGGCCAGCGCACGCTCGAGTACCTGCGGCCGATGGGCGGCGAGCAGGGTGACGGCGACGTCAAGACGTTCCGCCTCAAGGTCCACGGCCTCGTCAAGACGCCGTTCGAGATCGACTACGCCGGCCTGCTCAAGCTGCCACAGGTCACCAAGGAAGCCGACGTCCACTGCGTGACCGGGTGGTCGATGCTCGCTGGCCAGTGGAAGGGCGTGCAGATCGCGACGCTCGCCGAGAAGGCCGGCATCAAGGGCGAGGCGCGCCACGTGATCTTCGAAGCCGCGCATGGCTACACCGCGAATGCACCGCTGAAGGAAGCGACCGCCGACAACGCGCTCATCACGTATCGCCTCAACAACAAGCCGTTCCAGCTCCAGCACGGTGCGCCGGTGCGCGGCCTCGTACCCGACCTCTACTTCTGGAAGAGCGCGAAGTGGATCACCGGCGTGCGATTCGTCAAGGATGACCGCCCCGGGTTCTGGGAGGTCCGCGGCTATCACAACCACGCCGATCCGTGGAAGGAGGAGCGCTATGGCTGAGCTTGCCGACGAGGAGCTCGCCGACAGGCAGCCGCGTGCAAACAAGCCGCGCGAGCCCGCCGGGTTCGCCGCGGTCGCGAAGAAGCGGTGGCGCGCATGGCTGCGAGCGGTGCACCGCGATGTCGGTTACCTCGCGGTCGGCTTCACCGTGATCTACGCGCTCTCCGGCATCGCGATGAACCACGTCGACGACTGGAACTACAACTACAACTCCTCCGAGCGGTCGCTCACCATCACGCCGGTCCCCCACGACATCACCGACGAGGCCGCGGGCAAGCTGGTCGCGGACGCCGCCGGCCTCGCGAAGCCCGACACCATCTTCCGCGCCGGTGACGAGGTCCGCCTCGAGTACGGCAACGGCACCAAGGTCACCGCGATCGGCGATGCCGTCACCGTGCAGGAGGTCAAGTCGCGGTTGTTCTTCCGCGCCGCCACGTGGATCCACGCCGCCAAGGGCAAGACCGGCTGGAAGTACATCGCCGACGCGTACGCGATCCTGCTGCTCTACCTCGCGATCAGCGGCCTCTTCATGATCAAGGGCAAGCTCGGGCTGCGCTGGCGCGGGACGTTCCTGGTCGCCGCCGGCTTCATGATCCCGATCACGTATCTGCTCGTCACCGGCGGTCCCGAAGCGCAGAAGCCCGAGGCGAAGGTCGCCGAGACCAAGGCCTCCGACGACGGCATCCGGCTGCTGCCGCCCGATCCTGCCGAGTAACCAACCCTACGCACGAACGCCGCCGGGCGCGGTGCCAGGCGGCGGCTCGATCGAGTGACGACCTCTAGACGCAGTGGGTCGGGCAGCCGCTCTCCTCGACGCAACTCGACGAGCAGCCGTCGCCGTTGGCGGTGTTGCCGTCATCGCAGACCTCGCCGGCATCGAGGTGACCGTCGCCGCAGTACGGCTCGATCGTGCAGGTCGCCGAGCAACCGTCACCGGCGGTGGTGTTGCCGCCGTCGCAGGTCTCGCCAGCGTCGACGTGACCGTCGCCGCAGTACGGCTCTATCGTGCAGGTCGCCGAGCAACCGTCACCGGCGGTGGTGTTGCCGTCGTCGCAGGTCTCGCCAGCGTCGACGTGACCGTCGCCGCAGCACGGCGCGGGCGGGGGCAGGAGCTCGACGGTGCAGGTCGCCGAGCAGCCGTCGCCTGCGGTGGTGTTGCCGTCGTCGCACTGCTCGCCGGCGTCGACGTGACCGTCCCCGCAGCACGGCGCGGGTGGGGGCGCGGGCTCGACCGTGCACGTCGCCGAGCAGCCGTCGCCTGCGGTGGTGTTGCCGTCGTCGCAGTGCTCGCCGGCGTCGAGGTGACCGTCGCCGCAGGACGGCGCGGGCTCGTGCGTGCAGCCAGCGGTGCAGCCATCGCCGTTCATCGGGTTGCCGTCGTCGCACTGTTCGCCGGCATCGACGTCGCCGTCACCACAGCTCGGCGGTGGCGGCGGCGGCGCGTCGGGGCCGACCTTGAAGTTGTCGGTCTTCGAGAACTTCGGTTCGAAGCCGTGCGCGACGCCCTTCGCCCAGTCTTCGCCGTTGACCTTGTCGCTCGCGCTCGTCGGCACGAAGTCGTCATCGCCCGCGTAGTTGTCGACCGGGGTGACCCACACCTTGTAGACGCCGCCGTTGTTCGGCGTGTCGTCGTAGGGAGAGAGCTGCACGGTGATCGCGCCGAGCGCGGCGTGATCGGCATCGACGCCGGTCGCGTGACTGCACGCGGCCGCGGTCCACGTGTTGCCCATCCGGGTGTACGTCGTGCCCGCGTAGGCCTCGATGATCACGCCGTCGGCGCTGACCCGGATCCGGCGACACGAGATGTGGTCGCTCGACAGCAGTTGCTTGCCGCTCGGATCGGTGACCTGGAAGTAGTAGTCACCGGCGGCGAGGGCGGCCGCAGACGACGGCGCTTGATTGCCGGGGCCGCCGTCGAGATAGACATCGGGCTTCGTCGCGAAGTGGTTCTCGTTGACGACCGTGCCGTCGATCGTCGTCGTGAAGATCGCGCCGCGCACGCCGCCCTTGCCGTTGCCGGCGCCGCCTTTGACGTCGCTGCTGGTGTCGCTGGAGTCCGTGCCGAGACATGCGCCGGCAAATAATCCGAAGGAAGCGAGGGAAGCGAGGGAAGCGAGGCTAAAGGTGCGCATCGGGATGGTTCTCCTCGAGCGATGAGCTCGTGGCTTGCGTTACAGCAAGCCGCGTACCTGATAGCGCATGCGGACTTCCGCGGATCGGGCGGGTCATCGGCGCTCGCTGCGTCGCGGCCGACGTGCGTTCTTTCCCGACGCGCTCGCGGCGCAACGCGGGTCTCACGCTGTGAGCAGCGCGGGCAGCACGCTGCCGGCGGGACCGATCACGATCTCATCGAAGCGCGCTGCGTTCGCAGGCCGCTCGGCGTTGACCAGGTAGCTGCGGCCACCCGCCGCGCGCGCGACATCGACGAGTCCGGCGGCCGGATAGACCACGCCGGAGGTGCCGACCGCGAGGAACACGAGGTGGCTGCCGGCCGCGCGCACGAACGCGTCGATCGCGGCGAGCGTCGCCCGCGCGATCATCTCGCCGAACCACACGATGTCGGGGCGGAGCGGCGCGCCGCAGCGATCACAGAGCGGCACCACACCATCGCCATACGCGATGCGATCCTCGAACGGCTCGCGATCGCATGCGCTGCACCGCGTTCGCATGATGTTGCCGTGCATCTCGACCATGCGGCGGCTGCCCGCGAGCGGATGCAGGCCATCGACGTTCTGGGTTACGAGCAGGAAGCGCTCGCCGACGCGCGCCTCGGCCTCTACCAGCGCGTGGTGCGCGGCGTTCGGCATCACCCCGGTCAGCCCGGCGCGGCGCTGCGAGTAGAACCGCCACACGAGCGAAGGATCGATCGCAAAGCCATCCGGCGACGCGACCTCCTCGACCGCGTGGCCTTCCCAGAGCCCGCCAGCGTCGCGGAACGTCGGCACGCCGCTCTCGGCGGAGATCCCCGCACCGGTGAGCACGAGCAGGTGCGCGGCGTCGTCGAGCGCGAGCGGCATCATCTACCTCCTGGGTCGCCTTGCGCGCGAGCCTACGCTACGGCGGGCAGTCGAGGCTCGGCGCCGCGAGCCCGGTCATGCCCGGCGAGGCCGAGGCCCCGCCCGCGCCGCCGGTGCCACCGCTCAGCGTCGAGCCATTGATGCTGACGTTCGCGGTGCTCGTGCCGATGCAGACGATGGCGATCGACGGTCCGCCACCGCCACCGCCGCCATCGCCACCGCGACCGCCGTTGCCACCGTTGCCACCACGCGCGCCATCGCCGCCGTCGCCCTGGGTGTCCGCGCCGCTGTATGCGCCACCCGGGCCGCCGGCGCCCGCGAAGCCACCCGCGCCTCCCGTCCCGCCGTTGCCGCCGTTGCCGCCGCTGCCGCCCTCGACGATCGACGCGGTGACGACGACCGTCGAGTCGACCGCGATCACGCCGAACGATCCGCCACCACCGGTGGCACCGAGGCCGCGGACGCCGCCGCAGCCGCCGGCACCGCCACCGCCGCCGGACGAGCCGGTCGAGTTGCAGTTGGCCGTGCCACCGCCACCACCACCACCACCGCCGCCGCCGTTGCCCGCCGTGCCGCTGAGCCCGCCCGCGCCGCTCGCCGCGAGGTACGACGAGCCGCTGAACGAGCCGAAGCTGAGACCACCGCTGCCCGCCATGCCAGCCGTGCCGGCCGTGCCGTTGCTGCCCGGCTGACCGTCACACGCGCGGTTGCTATGGCAGGTCGCGCCCGCGCCACCGGGCGTGCCGATGCTGCCGGTGCCGCCGGCGTTACCGTTGTTGCCACCGCTGCCCGGAGTGCCACCGGTGCCCCCGCTGCGACCGCACGTCGAGCTGCCACCCGCCCCGCCGGGAGGAATGCCGTCGTTTCTGCACGGGAATGAGGAGTCCTCGCGTCCCGGGTTGCCGGGTGCGCCGTTACCACCATTGTTGCCCGGCGTGCCACCACTGCCGGCCGCGCCTGCGGTGCCGGCGCCCGGGTCAACCTGCACGCCGCGCAGCGCGACGTTCGTCGAGCCGGTGACCAGCACGCCGATCGAGCTCGCACCGGTGCCGGTCGCATTCGCGCTGCGGACGATGATGTTGTCGAGCATCGTCGAAGCGGTGATCGCATCGAACCGCACCGCGATGACGCCGCCGAGCAGCGTGACCGTGTGCCCCGCATCGACGTACGGCGCGCGCACCCAGCTCACGTTGTAGCCGCCGAAGATCGAGATCCCGTTCGTCATCGCGACGCTGCCGGTGTACGTGCCCGACTGGACGTAGACGTGCGGCCGCGCCGCCGCGACCGCGCGCGTGATCGCGAACTGGATGGTCTGGCACGGATCGGTGTAGTCGAGGCCGCAGGTCGCCGAGTTGCTGCCCGCTCCCGACACGAAGATCGCGCGCATGCGATCGCCATCGAGCCCGTCGCAGTTGCTATCGACGAACGTCGCGTCGGGATCGTCGACCGGCGAGGGCGGCGCGCACGTGTTCCAGCCGCTCGCGCCACCACACGTCTGCGAGCCAAGGCAGACGTTCCACGGCGTCATGATGTTGCAGGGCTGCATCGCACCGGGGTTTGCCGCGGTGCAGTCACACGCGCCGCTCGACGCCATGCACTGCTGATAGTTCACGCCGTTGATCGGCACGGTCTCGCAGTCGTAGCCAACCGGGCAGCCGACGGTGGTGCAGTCGCGCGCGCACGTCCGGTCGCCATCGGGGTAGGTCACGCACTTGTCCATGCCGATCAGCGTGCACTCGCTGTCCTGCGTGCATGTCGTGCAGAGCTGGTTCGAGGTCGGCACGCAGACGAACGACACCGTGCCCTCGATCTGGATGCCCTCGACCGCGAGGCAGCCGTAGCCGTCGGGACAGTCGCCGCACAGCTTCGTGCATTGCCCCGAGGTGCCAACCAGGATGCACAGGTTCGACTCGCACTGCTTGCCGTCGCTGCACGCCTCGCCGAAACCCTTGAGCGGGGGCCCATCCGGCGGTGCATCGGCCTCGGGGCCGGCATCGGCCACGCAGCTCGTCGTGGTCGGATCGCATTGCTGGCCGGGCCTGCTGCTCGACGCGCAGGCTGCGAGGACGACGACGACGCAGGCGAGTGTCCTCATCGGGCGAGCGTATCACCGGGGTCGCATGGGCTCGTCGGCATTTCTAGCCTCCGCGGTCGCCGTCCGTGAGGTTTGCCGCACCGCGCGATCCCGGGGACCACCTGGCCGACGTGCCATAACCGGTGGCTCGATGCGCTCGGACGTCCCTGCCGCGGTCGCCGCCACCCTCGAGCGGTGCATGCGCCCGAGCCTGGTGTTCGACCTTGCCCGGATCGAGGCGAACGTCCGCGCGATCGCCGCCGCGGCGCAGCCATCGGCCGTCACCGCGCTGTTCGCCGCGAAGTCGTTCCCGCACCCGGCGATCCGCGCGATCTGCGCGCGTCACCTCGCCGGCTTCGACGTCGGATCCGCCGGCGAGCTCGCCGAGGTCGCAGGGCTCGATGGCGTGCGCGTGATCTCGATCGTCGATCCGACCGGTCGCGGGGGGCTCGCCGCGACGACGACGACCGCCGCTCGCACGATCATCGGCTGCGAGACCGTCGAGCAGGTCCGCGCCGCACCGCCGCATACCGAGATCGCGATCCGGATCTCGGCGTCGATCAGCGGTCGCGATCCGGCGATCGGCGCCGTGCAGGATGGCTCCGGTCATCGCCGCTCGCGGTTCGGCGTCGACGTCTCTCGCGCGCGTGCTCGTGAGACGATCCAGGCGCTCGGCGCTGCCGCCGCGGGCCGGCCGGTCGGGATCCACGTTCACCACGGGCCGGTGACGGCGACGAACGCCGAGCGGTTCGCGGTCACCGCGACGGCCGTGCTCGAGCTCGCGCGGGAGGCCGGGGTCGAGCCCGCGTTCCTCGATCTCGGCGGCGCGTGGCATGGCATCCCCGATCTCGCGAGCGCGCTCGCCGAGCTGCGCGCCGCGATCCCGCGAGCGATCGAGCTCGTGATCGAGCCAGGCCGGGTCATCGTCGAGGGCGCCGGCTTCGCGTGCGGCGCCATCGCCGTCGCTCGCGAGCTCGACGACCGGCCGCTGCGCGTCGTCGAGCTGTCGCGGATCTGCCACCTGCGATGGAGCCAGGTCGAGCTCGTCGGCAGCGCACCGCACCCGGGTGCCGGTCGCAGGACGCTGTTCGTCGGTCCGACGTGCTTCGAGGAGGACGTGCTCGGCGAGTGGGCCGTCGAACCGGCACGCTTCGATGCCGGCGCGCGGATCGTGCTGCGTAACGTCAGCGGCTATGCGGTCGCGTGGAACACGGGCTTCGGTGGCGTTCCGCCCGCGGACGTCGTCATGGTCGATGGGGTTGGCCAGGTCGACTGACGATCGGGCTCAGCGCTCGTCGCCGCCCTCGTCGTCGCCGCCCTCGGTGAGGTCGGGGACGACGGGCTCGGCGCCGACCGCGCCGAGGTCCTTTCGATCGGCGCGGTTGGCGTTACCAGCACGGCGCTTCGGGACGGCACCTGCGACGCGATCGGGATAGCGGACACTGAACGTCGCGTAGATCGTGTTGCGGAAGAAGCCCTGCACCGCCATCACCGCGCGATCGTCGCCGGTCTGGTACTGGAGCTCGTAGCGGAGGCCATAGGACACGCCACTGCGGGGCGTGTAGAGCACGGCGGCGTCGATGCGCGCCGCACCGATCGAGCTCGCGGTCTCCGCGGTCTCCGAGTCGACGAGCTGCGTGCGCTGGATGCCGAACGATCCGAATCCGACGAGCTTCGGCGAGCGACGTCGGCTGTCGTCGAGCCACGGCAGCGGCATCGCGACCGCGATCGAGGCCGTGTCGTTGACGGTGTTCTGCGCGATGAACAGGTTCGGCGTGACGTCGCGGCGGACCGTCGCGGTTGCGCGGCCCCACACCTCGGTCAGCGCGAACTGCGCGCCGACGATCGGGAACAGGCCTGGCTTGCGCTTTTCATCGGGGTTATAGGGATCCTTGCCGAACGGATAGACGTAAACGAGGCCGCCATCGACGCTCGTGCTCAGCCGGCGGTCGATGTCGTAGCGCCACTGCGTGCGGGCGCGCGGGTTGACCTGACGATCGAGGCGGCTCCCCATCGCGGCGCCTGCCGGTGCGATGCGCTCGAGCCGCTGCACCGACGCGCCAATCTCGAACGACACGGCTTGGCTGCGGAACGATCGGTCGAGGCCGAACGCAGCACCGGCCTCGGCGGACTCCACCGTGGTGGCCATCAGCGGGTCCTGGCCCTCGGGCACGATGTTCTCGTCGGCATTGTCGTCGCTTTTGTTCCAGCGGGCGAACAACGTCTGCGAGAGCCGGACCTCGCGAGTCGCGACGTACGACAGGAACTGGTTGGCGTCCGCCTGGACGAACGTCACCGCGCCGACCGGCACGACCGTGACCGTGGTCTCGTTCGGCGTGAGGAGAGACGCCGACGACGTCACGATGCCACTTCCGGCGCCGAGCGAGGTGATGACCTCGGAGCGCGGTCCGGGGAGGAAGAACCCGCGCCAGGCGCCGCGACCGGAGATCGCGGGCGCGTTGCTGTTGCGCACGTAGAAGACGATCTCGGCCTCGGCGGTTAGCTCGTGGATCATCCGCGGCGCGTTGCGCGCGAACAGGAAGCCCGGGCGCAGCTGGAAGAACAGGTCGGGGGTGCGATTCACGCCGAGCGGTGCCGCGAACACGTTGTCGGTCGCGGCGACCTCGCCGCTGACGATGGCGTTCCAGCTCGTACTCTGCGCGGCCGCCGGAGACGCGATCAGAGACGCGATCGCGAGGCTCGCAAGCACGATCGCCGGTGTCAGGCGCACCGCAGTGTTCTAACACGCGTCGTTCGGTCGAGCGTCTCTGCTAAAGCGTACTCATCGAGTTGACATGCCTGGTGATCCCACGGCTTAGAATCCTGACGTCATGAGCAGTGAACTCGTCGAAGAGCTGAAAGTCGTTCCTTACCTCGCGTCGCCGCGAACCGGCGATGACGACGACGACGAGGAAGCGGCGGACGACAAGGACGACAAGGACGACGACGACGACGAGGAAGCTGACGACGTAGTCGCGGGCGTCGACGACGATGATGACGACGACGCCGACGATGTCGACGATGTCGAGGCGGTCGCCGACGAGCCCGCCGCGGGCGGTGCGGCGACGGGCGAGTGGGCAGGTGAGGAAGAGGAGGTCGAGTGGAAAGAGGAGAAGGAGGAGGAGGAAGAGGAGGAGGGCGGCTGGCGCGGCGGGAGTGATCCGCCGTGGGGCAAGGAGGCCGACGAGGCCGCCGCCGCCGCCGACGACGACGACGACGACGACGACGACGACGACGATGACGACGATGACGATGACGACGATGACGACGATGACGACGACGACGACGACGACGACGACGACGACGACGGCGCGGTGATCGCCACCAAGGTCAAGCCGAAGGCTGCCCCGCGCGCGATCTTGCGTGACGACGACGACGACGGCGACGACAAGCCGACCGCCGACGACGACGACGAGATCGAGGAGCGCGATCCCGATGACCGGCCGCGGCGCGGCCCGGTGCCGCCGCGCCCGCCCAAGCCGCTGCCGCCCGGCAAGCCGATCTTCGTCATCCCGATCACCAAGCCCGCGACCAAGCCGCCGACGCCGATCCGGCCGCCGACGATCGTGCCGCCGGGGCCGTCGAAGCCCACCGTGGCGCCGCCTGCCGCGACGACGCCCGCGCCGGTCACACCCGCAAGGCCCGCCGCCGCCGAGAAGCCGGCCGAGAAGCCGGCCGAGAAGCCGACCGAGAAGCCGACCGAGAAGCCGACCGAGAAGCCGACCGAGAAGCCGACCGAGAAGCCCGCCAAGGCGCCGGCGAAGCCCAAGGCCGCGCCGAAGCCCAAGGCCGCTGCGCCGAAGCCGAAAAGCGCCGCGCCGAAGAAGGCTGCCGCCGCGCCGAAGCCGAAAAGCGCCGCGAAGAAGAAGTAAGCGCGCCCGAGCGTCGGGTGAGCTCTTACAGCTCGCCCTTGTACTTCAGGAAGATCGGCAGCACGACGACGACGTAGACGACGCAGCCGGCGAGCACGATCAGCAGGTCCCGCCACGTCATGCGGATCTTGAACTCGGGCATGTGCGTGCGGATCGCACCACTCCACGCGCCGATCAGGCCGAGGAAGATCCACAGCACCGAGTGGTACGCGAACGACAGCGTGTTGATCTGGAACAGGATGCCCGCCATCGATGCGAGCAGCGCCATGCCCCAGACGTGCGCGGCCTCGGCGCCCGGGATCTTGCCGAGGTCACGCACGCCGACGATCAGCGACTTCACGGAGATGTAGAGGATCGTCGTGAACAGGAACAGCCCGACGAAGCCGAGCTCGGCGAGCGCGAGCACGAACGAGTTGTGCGCCGTCAGGTAGTGGTGCTCGTTGAACTGCCCCGGCCCGACCCCGAACAGCGGGTTACTCTTGAACATGTCGAGGCCCGTGGCCCACGCTTCGTAGCGCAGCTGGGTCGAGACGTCCGCGGAGGCGCCGCTGCGGCCACCGAACAGCAGCACGGGTAGCGCCGCGGCCGCCGCCGGGATCATGGTCCACACGCCGTACCGGCGTACGACGTACACACCGAGCACGAGCATCGCCGACAGCAAGCCGCCGCGTGACTGCGAGAGGAAGACGGTGGCGATCACGAGGCCGATGCCCGCCACGCACACCAGCACGGCGAACGGGTTGCGCTTGCGGCGCGCGAACGCGACGAGCAGCGACAGCGCCCCCGCCGTCATCGCGAGGGACACCTCGTTCGGGTCCTGCAGCTCGCCGCGGTACCGGATGCGCCCCTGCACCGAGTACGTGCCGAACAGCCCGACGTGCTCGCAGCGATACTCGAGTCCCGGCTCGGCGTCGGGCCCGTAACAGCGCTCGTTGTTCTCGCACTCGCGGCCGTCGGATTTGCCGTTGATCTCGCCCGCGAGCTCCTGACCGCCGACGCACTCCATCTGCGACAGGCCCTGGTGGAAGCAGACGAACGTGATGAACAAACAGGTCGCCACGAGGACGCCCGCGACCGCCTGGAACGTCCGGAAGCGCTGCACGCCATGCGCGATCGTCCCGTACAGCGCGAACAGGATCGCCATCTCGACGCCCTTGGACATCAGCAGCTCGGGCACCATGATCGCAGTGCTGATCACCGCCCACGCCAGGAACGCGAGGGCCCACGGCAGCGCGGGGGTCCCGATCGGCTGCAGGCGGCGCAGCCGGATGTCGATCACCCAGCCCAGGCCGCACAGCGCGGTGAACAGGTGCAAGAACGGGACGCGCTGGAGGAGCGGGATGAACTCCTGCGGGCGCGCCAGGATGAACACGATCAGGCAGGCGACGCCGGGAATCGCGAACATCGGGGAGGACCATAGCACCCGGACTATTGGGTATGCTGGCACCACGAATGCGCGAACGAGTTGCCGGCTTGCTGCACCGGACCGGCGCCCTGGGTGCGGTCATGGGCCTGCGCAGGTACGTGCCGGTGCCGACGCTCTCGATCGTGACCTACCACCACGTCGCCGATCAGAGCCCGACGTACCCTTACGATCCCGACGTCGCCGACGCGACCCCCGTGCAGTTCCGCCGGCAGATGGAGCTGCTCGCGAAGCACTGCACGCCGATCGGGATCGACGAGCTGATCCGATCGATCGAGGGCGAGCCGCTGCCGAAGAACCCCGTGATGGTCACCTTCGACGACGGCTACCGGTCGTGCCACGATGTCGCGCTGCCGATCCTCCGAGCCGTCGGCGTGCGGGCCACGTTCTTCATCTCGACGTCCTTCGTGACCGAGCGCCGGCTGTACTGGTGGGAGCGGATCTCGTTGTTGATCGCCAACGCGCCGCGCGCGACCGCGACGATCACCTACCCACAACCCACGCAGCTCGATCGCAATGATCCGTCGCTGCGGCACCAGCTCACCAAGCTGATCAAGAACACCGCCTCGCTCGACGTCGACCGCTTCCTCGACGGCCTGTTCACCGCGTTCGGCCTCGAGTGGTCGCGAGAGATCGAGGCCGCCTACGCCGATGGCCTGATCATGACCTGGGATCAGGTCCGCGCGCTGACCCGCGCTGGCATGGACGTCGAATCGCACGGCCGTCGCCACCGCGTGCTGCAGACCCTCGACGACGAGACCCTCGACGACGAGCTCGCCGGCTCACGCGCCGATCTCGAGGCCCAGCTCGGCCGTCCGATCCGCGCCGTCGCCTATCCCGTCGGCCGCCGGATCGCGCGCGACACCCGGATCCGCGACGCGATCGCCTCTGCCGGCTACCGCATCGGCCTCACCAACGCCAGCGGCGTCAACCGGGTCTGGCCGCTCGCGATGCGCGGCGTCCTCCCGATCGACCCCTTCGACGTCCGCCGGCTGTCGACCGACCGCACCATGTCCGACGCCATGTTCCTGACCCAGGTCGCGGTCCCGCGGCTCGCGTACATCGCCCGCATCAACCAGTAGGGTCAGACGCAATTTGCGCAACTTGCGATCCGGAACCCCGCGCAATTCCTCATGCGTCGGGGTCAGACGCAATTTGCGCAACTTGCTCCGCGAAGGGACGGCCCTTGAAAACTGGCGCGCGCGAAGGCGGGCGCGGGACAATTTTCCATGCACGATTTTCGTCGCGAGGGACCCCGGATCGACGTCGAGGCGCTGTGCTGGGAGCTGGTGGACGGTCACGAGACGAGCGGGCTGGCGGTGGATCTGTCGTCGACCGGGCTGCGGATCGAGCGGCCGTACGCGGGAGGTCCGACACGTCGCGAGGTGCCGTTGCAGATCGAGGTCCCCGGGATCGACGAGGTGATGTGGGCGCGTGGCGATGCCTGCTTCGACGTGCTCGTCCAGGCAGCCCCGCACGAGCGCGGCGGACCGCTCAACCTGATCCGCCGCACCGGCTACCGGATCGTGCTCGCGGCGACCCGCGATCTGCGCCTGCTCAAGGAGTTCGTCGTCGAGACCCACCGCGCGCGGCGGGTCGACGATCAGCTCGATCACCTGGCACTCGCGAGCTGCTACTTGCGCGGCTGAACGTAGCGAGCGTAGAGCGCGAGGTAGGCGTCGACCATGCGGTCGTGGCTGTACCGCGCGAGCGCGACCTCACGACCCTTGACGCCCATCGTACGGGCGAGCTCGTGATCGCCAGCGAGCCGCGCCAGCGCCGCGGACATCGCGGCCTCCTCGACGGGCACGAGCAGACCGGTGACGCCATCGTCGACGACGCTCGGCAGCCCACCCACCGAGGTCGCCACGATCGGCAGGCCGGCAGCCATCGCCTCGGGGACGACGAGCGGGAGCCCCTCGGACTTCGACGACAGCGTGAACACGTCGAACGCGTGAACGATCCGCGGCACGTCCATGCGCCGGCCGGTCATCACGACCCAGCGTGGATCCGGAAGCGCCGCGATCGCGGCCTCGACCTCGGCGCGCGCATCACCCTCGCCGACGATCACGAGGCGGACGCGCGACGACAGCAGCGGCGCCATCGCGCGCACGAGCAGCGCCTGATTCTTGAAGGCGTCGAGCCGGCCGACGGTGCCGACCACCCACGCGTCGCCGAGCCCGAGCTCGACGCGAACGGCCGCGCGTGCCTCGGCATCGGGAGCGTAACGATCGAGTCGGATGCCGTTCGGGATCGTGTGGAGCCGGGACAGCGGCGCATCGCGCTGCGCGCGCGCCTGGACCGTCGTGGTATCAGACACCGCGACGAACGCGTGAGCGAGCTGGGCCGCGCCGCGGCGGAGCAGCCGCTGCCCGCGGCCGCCCGGGTTCTTGCCGTGCTTGGTGTGGATCGCCGCGGCCCCGACCATCCGCGCGGCCGGCGCGCCGTAGATCAGCGGGAGCGGATTGTGGGTGTGGACGACGTCGGCGGCGCGCTCGCGCAACGCCCACGCGAGCCGTGGCACGAGCGTCGGGTCGAGACCACCGCGCTTCGGAACCCGACCGACCTCGACTCCCGCCGCCTCGAACTCCTCCGCCATCGCGCCATCGGGCGGCGGCGCGAGGGACAGCACGCTGACCCGGTGCCCCCGCGCGCGCTGGCCGATCGCGAGGTCAAGCGCGACGCGCTCCTGCCCGCCGACGCCGAACGACGAGAGCACGTGGACGATCGACAGCACGGTACGGTGACTACCGCGCGCGCGTGTCCGTTCGCAAGCTATGCTGCGGCCGTGAGCGAACCGGCCGAGTCGGACGATGCGGTCCTCGCGGGCCTCGGCATCGCGATCGGCGACGATCGCAGCGGCGAGCTCAAGGCGGCGTGCGCCCGGATCGCGCGTCGGATCCACGGCGACAAGCTGCGGGTGGTCGGCTTCGTGCCGGGTGATGACCGGGTCGCCGTACCGCCGCTGATCATCCAGCTCGGGCTCGCGCTGTGTGATCTGACCGGGGCGACCATCGCGGTCGTCGACGCCAACGTGCGCTATCCGGGGCTGACCGCGGTCGCGCGCGGCAAGCAGACCGACCACGACGACTCGGTGTTCTCGACCCGCTGGCTACGCGGTTCGCTCGCGCTCCTGTCACCGCCACGCGTCGAGCAAGCCGGCGAGGTCGTGCCGCAGCTCGCGCGCGTGCTGATCGAGGGGTCGGACCTGTTCGCGCACGTGCTCGTCGATCTCACGGGCTTCGAGCTGCTCGGCGAGCATGGGTCCGCGGCGGCATGCATGGACGGCGTCGCGCTCGTCGCGCGCGCTCACAAGACGCACGAGCGCGAGCTCGTTGGACTCGCGCAGCTGATGCCCCAAGGACGCTTCCTCGGGGTCGTACTGGTCGGCTGAGCGATTTCCTTGCTCCGCTCGGTTCGCGCTCAGCCGCTTCGCGGCTGCCTGTCCGCGTCGCGTCCAACGTTCGCTGCGCGAACTGCGCGAATTCGCACGGTGACTGTCAGCGGCCTCACTCACCGTGGCCCAACGATGGTTGCGTTGCCGCGTCCGCTCGAGCGTGGTCACCTGAAAGCCCCATGACCCAGACCGCTGCAGTGTTCACGGCGGAGAAAGCTAGTGGCGTCGCCGGGCAAGATCTCGGACGCCAGATCCGCAGCGCCTTCAACGACCAGCGGCCCGACGCGGTGATCGTCTTCGCCTCGGCGAGCTTCGATCACGCGGCGTTGCTCCGCGCACTCGCGGAGACCTGCCAGCCCGGCGTGCTCGTCGGTTCGTCCTCCGCCGGCGAGTTCACCGGCGACTCCCACGGCGAAGGCTCGGCCTGCGCGCTCGCGGTCCGCTCGCCGGACATTCACTTCGCCGCCGGCCTCGGCACCGGCGTCGGCAAGGATCGTCGGGCAGCCGCGAAGCAGGTCGTCGCCACCTTCCAGGGCAGCCAGAACCGCGACTATCCGTATCGCGCCGCCCTCGTGATGACCGATGCGCTTGCCGGTCACGCCGACGATCTGATCGAGGAGCTCACGGTCGCGACCTCGGGCGCGTACGAGTTCGCGGGCGGTGGTGCCGGCGACGATGCGAAGTTCGCACGCACCCACGTGTTCCACGGGACTCGCGTGCTCGACGATGCCGTGGTCGCGCTCGAGATCCTGTCGACCAAGCCGCTCGGCATCGGCGTGCAGCACGGCTGGCAGCCCGCGAGCGAGCCGCTACGGGTCACCGAGGTCGACGGTGCACGGCTGATCGCGCTCGATGGCTTCCCCGCCGTCGAGGCCTTCGAGCACCACGCGGCGTGGACCGGGCAGCAGCTCGACCGCGCCGCGCCACTCCCATTCTTCCTGCACAACATCATCGGCATCGCGACGCCGAGCGGCCACCGGCTGCGGGTCCCGCTCTCGATCGACGCCGATGGTGCCGTCACGTGCGCCGCCGAGATCCCCGCCGGGTCGCGCGTCCACATCATGAAGACGTCATCGGCGTCCGCGACCGAGGCAGCTGCCGAGGCTACCCGCTCGGCCGTCCGGGCGCTCGGCGCGGCCCGGCCCGCCGGTGCGCTGTTCTTCGATTGCGTCGCGACCCGCCTGCGGATAGGCGAAGTCTTTGGCTACGAGCTCCAGGCCGTGCAGGAGGCGCTCGGCGGCAGTCGCTTCGTCGGTTGCAACACGTACGGCCAGATCGCGCGTGCCGCAGGACAGTTCGGCGGGTTCCACAACTGTACCGCGGTCGTCCTCGCGTTCCCCGAGTGAGCGGATGCACGAGACGCTCCAGCTGATCGCGAACCTCGCTCATCCGCAGTCGCGTCGCACCGGCGCCGCGGCGCTCGCTCAGCACTTCGGCGTGCGCGACATCTGCGTGTTCGTGCCGCACCCCGACACGCCGTCGAAGCTGATCCCGGCGCCGGGGTTCGGCCTGACGCTGCGGTCGAGCCGCGGCTGGCGCGATCTGCTCGCGTGTTGCAGCTCGCCCGGGATCCACGCCGGCCACGTGGCGTACCCCGATGCGGCGAGCACGTCGCCCGCGGTCGCACATGCCTTCGAGGGCATCACATTCGTGTTGATCGGTGCCGACACTACGGTCGTGAACCTCGAGCCCCTCGATCTGCTCGCACCACTGCTCGCGGCGATGCTGCGCGCCGAGGCCGGCGTGCTTGCCGCGCGCGGCGAGCTCGAGGTCGAGCGCCAGGCGGCCGAGCGCGCCGCGACCCTCGCGCGTGCCCTCGACCTCGCACGCGCCGACGCCGAGCGCGCCGCCCACGTCAAGGACGAGTTCCTCGCGATGCTCGGCCACGAGCTCCGCAACCCGCTGGCGCCGATCGTCACCGCGCTGCAGATGCTGCGCCTCGAGGGCATCCACACGCGCGCGCAGGACGTGCTCGAGCGCCAGGTCTCGCACGTGCTACGGCTCGTGGACGATCTGCTCGACGTCTCGCGGATCACGAGCGGCAAGGTCGAGCTCCGCAAGGAGGTCGTCGAGATCGCATTGGCCGTCACACGGGCGGTCGAGATGTCGCGACCGATCCTCGAGAGCCGCCGCAGCCGGCTCGAGATCGTGGTGCCGCCACAGGGCCTCGTGGTCGACGGTGATCCGGCGCGGCTCGCGCAGATCATCTCGAACCTCGTCACCAACGCGGCGAAGTACTCCGATGTCGAGACGCCGATCAAGATCGTCGCCGAGCGAGCCGGCGCCTTCGTGCGGCTCACCGTCCAGGATCGCGGCATCGGCATCGAGCCGGCCCAGCTCGATCGCGTGTTCGAGCAGTTCGTCCAGATGCCCCAGGGCATCGACCGCACGCAGGGTGGCCTCGGCCTCGGCCTCGCGATCGTGCGCAACCTCGTCGCGATGCACGGTGGGTCGGTCAGCGTGCACAGCGAGGGGCGCGGTCGTGGCAGTCGCTTCACCATCGAGCTGCCCGCCTCGGATGCGCGGCCGGCGCGGCCGGCGAGCGAGTACGCCGTGGCGACGGCCGCGAAGCCGGACGTCGAGAGCCTCCACCTACTGCTCGTCGATGACAACCAGGACGCCGCCGAGTTGCTCGCCGAGATCATGACGGCCTACGGTCATGTCGTCCGCGTCGCGCACAGCGGGCCCGACGCGCTCGTCCTCCTCGAGTCGTTCGAACCGGACGCCGGCATCCTCGACATCGGACTCCCGGTGATGGACGGCTACGAGCTCGCGCGGCGTGTTCGCGAGCGGGTCCCTGATATCCGGCTGATCGCGGTCACCGGATACGGCCAGCCCGACGACCGCAAGCGCACCGCTGCCGCGGGGTTCGACGAGCACCTCGTGAAGCCGGTGAGCATCGCGAATCTGACCACGACGCTCGAGCGTCTCCGTCAGTAGCGAGGCGCGGGAGCACAGCCATCGTCACGGTGCTCACGATCCCGCTCGGGCTCCGTGCGGTTTCGCCCACTCACGCGAGTCAAACGTTCCGCTGCTTGTCGACCACCCAGGAAGCGTGCTCATCTTCTCGACGATGCGTGACCTCGAAAACGAAAAAATCTGCGTGATCGGACTTGGCTACGTCGGCTTGCCGGTGGCCATCAGTTTCGGGCGCAAGCTCCCCACCGTGGGCTTCGACATCCGGCAGCGCCGCGTGGACCAGCTCAAGAAGGGCCAGGACGAGACGCTCGAGGTCACCTCGGACCAGCTCGCGTCGGCCAAGCAGCTCGAGCTGACGGCCGATCCGTCGAAGCTCGACGGCTGCACGTTCTTCATCGTCGCGGTGCCGACCCCGATCGACGAGAACAATCGTCCGGATCTCGGACCGATGATCAGCGCGAGCAAGACGATCGGCCCGCACGTCAAGAAGGGCGACATCGTCGTCTACGAGTCGACGGTCTACCCGGGCGTCACCGAGGAGATCTGCGGCCCGATCCTCGACCAGCTCAGCGGGCTGAAAAACGGCGTCGACTACTTTCTCGGCTACTCGCCGGAGCGGATCAACCCGGGCGACAAGGAGCACACGTTCGAGAAGATCACGAAGGTCGTCTCTGGTCAGACACCCGAGGCGCTCGAGCGCGTCGCGCGGGTCTACGCGTCGGTCGTGACCGCCGGTGTGCACCGCGCTCCGTCGATCAAGGTCGCCGAGGCCGCGAAGGTCATCGAGAACACGCAGCGCGATCTCAACATCGCGCTGATGAACGAGCTCGCGTTGATCTTCGATCGGATGGGCATCCGCACCGCGGACGTCCTCGAGGCGGCGGGCACGAAGTGGAACTTCCTGAAGTTCTCTCCCGGCCTCGTCGGTGGTCACTGCATCGGCGTCGATCCGTACTACCTGACGACGAAGGCCCAGGAGCTGGGCTACCTGCCCGAGGTCATCCTCGCCGGCCGCCGCATCAACAACAGCATCGGCCCGTTCATCGCCCAGAAGTGCGTGAAGATGCTGACGCAGACCGACGTCGCGCTGCGCAAGGCGAAGGTCGGTATCCTCGGCCTGACGTTCAAGGAGAACGTCCCCGACCTCCGCAACTCCAAGATCCCGGACATCGTCAAGGAGCTCGCGACGTTCGGCGTCGACGCGATGGTTCACGATCCGATGGGTGACCCGCGAGAAGCCCACGAGGAGTACAAGATCGAGATCACGCCGCTCGACAAGTTTCAGCAGCTCGACGCGCTGATCCTCGCCGTGTCCCACAAGGACTACCTCGACAACATCTCGACCCTGTTCGAGCGCGTGCGTGACGGCGGCGCGGTACTCGACGTCAAGAGCGTGCTTCCGGCCAATACGAAGCCGCCGCGTGGTATCCGTCTCTGGAGTCTATGAAACGTACCCGCTACGACGAGGTCTGCGAGGATCTCGTCAATTCTCCGAGGCGCTGGCTGGTCACGGGCGTGGCCGGCTTCATCGGCTCGGCCCTGCTGGAGCGGCTGCTCGATCTCGGACAGTCGGTCGTCGGCGTCGATAACTTCCTGACCGGCCACAAGCGCAACCTCGAGGACGTCCTCGCGATCAACCCCGACGAGCGCCTGCAGTTCCGCTTCATCGAGGGTGACCTTCGCGATCCCGCCGTCGCGCGCGACGCGATGAAGGACGTCGACATCGTGCTGCACCAGGCCGCGCTCGGCTCGGTGCCGCGGTCGATCAAGGATCCGCTGGCGTCCCACGCGCACAACGTCGACGCCTTCCTCAACGTGCTGGTCGCGGCGAAGGACGCCAACGTCGGCCGCGTGGTCTACGCCTCGAGCTCCTCGGTCTATGGCGATCACCCCGGCCTGCCGAAGGTCGAGGACCGGATCGGCAAGCCGCTCTCGCCCTATGCGGTGACCAAGCGCTGCGACGAGATCTACGCAGGCGTCTTCCACGACGTCTACGGCCTGCAGATGATCGGGCTCCGCTACTTCAACGTGTTCGGTCGCCGCCAGGATCCCGATGGCCCGTACGCGGCCGTGATCCCGCGCTGGATCGCATCGCTCAGCGACGGCAAGCCATGCGTGATCTTCGGCGACGGCACGAGCAGCCGCGACTTCTGCTACGTCGACAACATCGTCCAGGCGAACATCCTCGCAGCGACCGCATCCGATCCCGCGGTCACCGGGCAGGTCTACAACGCCGGTTGCAACGGCCGCACCGACCTCCGCCAGCTGTTCGCGATGATCCGCGACAACCTCGCGAAGGACCTGCCGGCAGTCGCGAACGCCGAGCCCGCGTTCGAGCCGCCGCGCGCCGGCGACATCGCGCACTCGCAGGCATCGATCGACAAGATCACCGAGGCCCTCGGCTACGTCCCGACCCACCAGGTCGCCGAAGGCATGACCGAGACCGTCTCGTGGTTCACGGCGCGTACGAAGAAGCGCTGACCGCGCGATGATCGCTGCACGGCGACTTGGGACTGCGCTACCTTCGTCGGCCCCATGGCCGATGATGACCTGCCCAAGCCGGAGCCCAAGGAGATCGACGAGAAGCTGGCGCTCCAGCTCAAGCACCTCGCCGAGGATGCCGTCCTCAAGGGCCAGCCCTACGGCGACGAGCGTTGCGACAACTGCCTGTTCTACCTGAACCCCGACGAGAAGCTCGCGTACTGCTGGCATCCGAAGCTGCGGATCCTCGTCGGCGGTAACTGGTGGTGTCAGTGGTGGGAGAAGACCGAGTAGCTCGTGCGTGCCGAGGACAAGCAGCTCGAAGGGCCCGAGCTCGAGCGCGAACAGCGCGTCGACCGCCCACAGGCGCACGAGGAAGCGGAGATGCCGGTGCTCGCGGGCGAGGAGGTCCGTGACGTCGGGATGGACCATCGCTCGCACTTGCTCGACGCGCTGCAGCTGATCCTCGCCGGCGAGCACGTCAACCTCGGCCTGCTCTACCTGCCGCGGCGCGAGACCCTCGCGCTCGAGGCGCTGCACGCCGCGGTCCACGGCGCCGACTCGCTCGGCGAGTTCGTGTTCGCCGAGGATCGGCGGAGCTTGCTCGAGCAGGCACTCGCGGTGCTGCAGGCGAACCTGACGTACGGCGAGCCGGCGCAGCTCGCCGAGCTCCAGAGCAAGTTCGGCCTGTTGACCGGCCAGCTCGCCGAGCTCCGCGAGCAGCTCACCAGCCTCGAGGATGCGCAGGAGGAGCGCGACGAGTTCCACAACGCCGCGAAGCAGCGCGGCGAGGCCAGCGACGGCGAGCACGACGACGACGACGACGACAAGCCGAAGCCGCTCGCCGCAGATGCCAAGGAACCGACGCTCGCGGAGTTCGTGACGACACTGACCGGGCCCGCACGTGCCGAGCCTGCGAAGCCACCGTCGACGCTGGCAGGTCCGGAGCTACCGGCCGCGCCGCCGCGGGTGTCGACACTGACCGATGACGAGCCGCCGCCGCCGGCGGTCCGCAAGGCCAAGCCGTGAGCGAGCTCGGCGCGCTGATCGCATCGGTGCGGCTCCATGCCGAGGCCGCGCTGATGCGGCGGCTCAACGCAGGATCCGGGTTCGCCGATCCGCGCCTGCCCTCGCAGATCTACCTGCGCGACGATGCCGCGCTCGCCCGGCTCACCGCCGGCACGCTGCGGCCGCGCGGTACCCACGACAAGGCCGCCGCCGAGCTCGCGACCGCGATCGCAGCCGCGCAGGCCGCCGCCCGCGGTCACACCCGGCTCGGGCTCCTGGTGCCGCGGCTCGCGCTCGACGCGACCGCGAGTGGCGTGCTCGTCGTCGCGATCGCGTACGCGCTCGATCTCGATACCCGCGAGCTCTGTCACGCGCTCGCGCCGCGCCGCCGCCCGGCGCTCCACCTCGAGACCTGCGTCGACATCCTGCAGGCCGAGGCCGCCGGGTTGCTGCGCGCGATCGCGCCCGGTTCACCGCTGCGCCGCAGCCGTGCGCTCGCCGTCGACGGTGATGGCCTCGCGGCGACGCTCGAGATCCCGAACCCGACGCTCGCGTGGCTGCTTGGCGACGACGCGCTGCTGCCACCGCTCGCCGGGCTGTGCGAGCTGATCGCGCCGGAGACCGAGCTCGGCGTCGTGTTGCCGGCTCCCGCGATCGCCGCGCTCGATGCGGTGCTGACGCGCCTCGAGCATGCGGTCGCCGTCGTGATCCGCGGCCCGCGCGGCTCGGGCCGGCGCGCCGCCGCGCACCGGATCGCGCAGGCGCTCGGGCCCCGCTCGCCCGCGTTCGCTGGCTCGCTCCATCTCGGGCGGCCGCTGTTCGTGATCCCGATGCCCGCGCTGATCGCGCTCGAGACTCGCGCTCGCGCCGCGCTGCTCGGCAACGCGCTCGCCGCGGCCCGGCTGCGCGACGCGGTAGCGTTCCTCGCCGACGCCGAAGCCCTCTACGACGAGCGCGGCGACATGGCGGCCGAGCACGCCGATGCGATCGCGCACCATCCCGGCGTGATCATCGCGGCGACAGCGCGCAGCGGACACCTCGAGCTGGGCCGCCCTGCCCTGCCGATCGCGCTGCCGCGGACCGAGCTCGACGATCGCGAGCGCGCATGGACCGCCGGGCTCGCGCCGCACGGGCTCGCGGCCGACGCACCCGAGCTCGCCGCTCGCTACGTGATCGGTCCCGGCGCGATCGCAGAGGTCGTCGTCGAGGCAGCTCGCTACGCCGCGGCCGCCGGTACGCCGGTCGACGCGAGCGCTGTGGAGGCATCGGTCGGGCGCCGGCTCTCGCTGCGGCTCGGCACGTTCGGCACCGTGGTCCATCGCAAGGCGCGGTTCGCCGAGATGGTGCTACCCGACGATGTCGTCGACACGCTGCACGATCTGATCGCGATGGTCCGCGAGCGTTCGCAGATCCTCGAGCGCTGGGGCTACCAGCGCCACCTCGGCATCTCGCGTGGCGTCTCCGGCCTGTTCTCCGGCGAGCCCGGCACCGGCAAGACGATGGCCGCCAGTGTCGTCGCGTCCGAGCTCGGGCTCGAGCTGGTCCGCA
Organism: Kofleriaceae bacterium; assembly: GCA_046590445.1. Classification (GTDB taxonomy): domain Bacteria; phylum Myxococcota_A; class Polyangia; order Haliangiales; family Haliangiaceae; genus JABFXX01. The sequence continues at coordinate 4,265 of JBKJUF010000609.1, read as the reverse complement.
TCGATCTATCCGCGGTGGTCTCGAAGTTTGTCGGCGAGACCGAGAAGAACCTCGGAAAGATCTTCGACGAGGCGCAGGACGCGCACGCGATGCTGCTGTTCGACGAGGCCGACAGCCTGTTCGGCAAGCGCACCGAGCTCAAGACCGCGCAGGATCGGTTCGCGAACCTCGAGGTCAACTACATCCTCCAGCGCATGGAGAGCTTCGATGGCGTCAGCGTGCTGACCACGAACGCCGAGAGCTCGATCGATCCGGCGCTCCAGCGGCGCCTCAACTTCCGGATCCGGTTCCCCGAGCCCGAGCCGGGCGAGCGCGAGCAGCTGTGGCGCCAGCTGCTCCCGCCGTCGACGGAGCTCCACGACGGCGTCGACTTCCACGCGCTCGCCGAGCGCTTCGACATGGCCGGCGGCTACATCAAGAACGCCGTCGTCCGCGCCGCCGTGATCGCAGCACGCGCGGGCCGCGCGATGGTCGCCGAGGATCTGTGGGCGGGCGCTCATCACGAGTACGTCGAGATGGGCAAGGTGATGCCGCAACTTCCGAGGGGAACGCTATGACCAATCGCGCGAACAAGCCGCCCGACAACCGCTGGCTCGCCGTGTTCCTCGCGATCGCGGCCGCCGCTGCCCTCGGGTACGCGGCGTTCTCGAAGCAGTGGCTCTACAACCCGCGCACGGTCGGCCACGAGGAGGTCGGGTTCGGGCCGCTCGGCTCGTCCACCTGCATCGATCATGGCGAGGACGCCGGCGGCAAGCAGTGCATGACGATGACGCTCGGCGAGCACGCGGCGCTGTGGAAGCGAGAGCTCGCCGAGATCCGCGAGAACGCGAAGCGCTCGCCAGGCGACGTCCAGGTCCAGGCGTTCGCGGCGCAGGCCGCCGAGCAGCTCAAGATGCCGGGCGCGTTCGTCCCGTTCGCGTGGATCACGCTGATCGCGTGCGCGATCGCGGCGCTCTCGCTGGTCATCGCGGCGGGGCTCGTCGCCGCCGGGCGGCGTGTCCAGTGGCCGATGATGCCGACGACGAGCGCGATCCTCGGCCTCGCGGTCGCCCTGATCTGCGGCTGCGTGTTCGTCGCCCTCAAGCCCGGACCCGCCGGGTATGTCGGCGTGAACAATGGTTTCTTCGCATACGGCGGCGGCACGATCGCCGGGATCGCCGCTGCCCTGATGCTCAACAAGCTGCTGCGTCCGCGGGACGAGGATCCGCTTGCAGAAGCGATGGACCCCGAGCACTACTAGCCCCCATGATCGACCCGAACGATCCGAACTACCGCCCGAAGGACAACCGCATGCTCGGCGTCGGCCTCTGCGCCGCGGCCGCGCTGCTCCTGATCTATGCGTGCGTCTCGCACCGCTGGCTCGAGAACAGCCAGTTCAAGGGCGCGCGCTTCGGGTTCTCGCTGCTGTCCTTCGAGGGCTGCATGGGGAGCGAGTGCCAGTCGAAGTCGAACTTCGCGGTGATGGCCGAGGTCAAGAAGCACTCGCCCGACCTCGCGTCGAGTGCGTTCGCGCCGATGGGCATCGTGACGCTCGGGCTGCTCGGCATCGCCGCGCTCGCCTACCAGAAGAAGCGACCCGAGCTGAAGCTGCCGCCGACGACGATCGCGCTCCTCGCGATCATGGCCGGGCTCATCACCGGCTGCGTCTTCATCGCCACGAAACCCGGCGGCGTCGGTGGCGTCGGCGTCGGGCTCGGGTTCTGGGCGTTTGGCATCGGTGCCGTGATGGGCATCGCTGGCGCGCAGATGCTGAACAAGCACATCAAGCCCGTCGATCCGCTCGGCGACCCTGCCAGCTCGGCTTACTGAGCGGCAGTCGCACCTGCTCGGTCTCGACCCTGGTGCCGCGTCCGACGTAGGATGCGCGCACCATGTCCCTGCGCGGAAAGACGCTGTTCATCACGGGTGCGAGCCGCGGTATCGGCCTCGCGATCGGCCTGCGCGCGGCGCGCGACGGCGCCAACGTCGCGATCGCGGCGAAGACCGCCGAGCCCAACCCCAAGCTCGCCGGCACCGTGTACACCGCCGCCGCCGACATCGATGCCGCCGGCGGCAAGGGCCTCGCGCTGGTCTGCGACATCCGCTTCGAGGATCAGGTCGCCGCCGCCGTGGCCAAGACCGTCGAGACCTTCGGCGGCATCGACATCCTCGTCAACAACGCGAGCGCGATCAGCCTGACCGGCACCGGCCAGACGCCGATGAAGCGGTTCGATCTGATGCACCAGATCAACACGCGCGGGACGTTTTTGTGCTCGCAGGCCTGCCTGCCGCACCTCAAGAAGTCGAGTCAAGCAGGTCGCAACCCGCACATCCTCAACATCTCGCCACCGCTCAACATGGAGACCCGGTGGTTCGCGCCGCACGTTGCCTACACGATGGCGAAGTTCGGGATGTCGATGTGCGTGCTCGGCATGGCCGGCGAGTTCAAGAACGACGGCATCGCGGTCAACGCGCTGTGGCCGCGCACCACGATCGCGACCGCCGCGATCCAGAACCTCCTGGGCGGCGATGCGGCGATGCGCGGCTCGCGCAAGCCGGAGATCATGGGCGACGCCGCGTACGCGATCCTGACCAAGCCGTCGCGCGAGCTCACCGGCAAGTTCCTGATCGACGACGAGGTCCTCGCCGCCGAGGGCAAGACCGATCTGACCGAGTACGCCGTCGACCCGACCGCGAAGCTGTTCCCCGACTACTTCATCTGAGCGGGAGCGAGCGTTAGCTCATCGCCTTGCAGTGCGCCGACAGCTCCGTGATGACGACGCGAATCGCCGCCGTCGCCGGAACGTCGTAGCGACGGACGAGCGCGATGCGATCTCGATACAGCGGGAATGGTGGGGACAGCGAACGAAACCGTTTGCGCGTGCCGTGCTGGGCGACCCGACGCGGCAAGATCCCGACGCCGACCTCGTCGAGCACCAAGCTCTTGACGAGCTCGAGGCTCGAGCATGGCAGCATGCGTGCGGGGGTCACGCGGCTGGTCTGCAGCTGCACGAGAATGTCCTGGCTCTGCGTCAGTTCGGGAACATAGATGAGCGGCATCGTCTGTAAAAAGGCCCTCGGATCGCCGGCGCGACGCGAGGCGACGCAGTGAAACAGCTCCACCGAGTCCTCGAACACCGGGACGATGATCAGATCAGGGTGCTGGCGCGGATTGACGATCAGCGCGAGGTCGACCCGGCCTGCCGTGAGCTCCCGCTCGACTTCCTGCGACCTGCCATTCCAGAGCTTGAGCTCGACCTTGGGATACTCGCGTAAGAAGCGGGCCATGAACAACGGCAGCGAGTAGGCGGCGAGGCTCTCGTGAACGCCCAGGACAACCCGACCTGACGGCTCCGCGTGCTCGTTTGCGATCTGCGCGACGGCGTTCCCCATGGCCTCGAAAGCAAGCCGGGCGCCGACCGCAAGGACCTCTCCGGGGCGCGATGCCGTGATGCGCTTTCGCGTCCGCACGAGCAGCGAGGTGCCCAGCCGGTCCTCGAGCCGCTTGATCGCGAGGCTGACGGCGGGCTGGCTGACGTGGAGCACCTTGGCAGCCTCGGTAAAGCTGCCCGTATCGATCACGGCAAGCAGGGCTGCCAGCGAGGGCGTATCGAGGTCGCGTACGTGTGTGTCGAAGCGTGGAATGGATCGACGTTATCATAAGCTGTACTTATGCTAACAATATTTTCCATTGCCTAGGGATATCAGAGGGCCCGTAGTAATCAGAGCGCATGAACCACTTCACGCGCACCTCGGTTGTTTGCTTCGGCCTCCTCGCAGGTTCCCTCTCCACGGCTCGTGCCGCAGTCGTCGTCAACGAGACGATCGTGCACGACACCACGACGACGCTGAACATCGCGCTGAACGCGAACACCGTGTTGTGCTCGGCCGCCGACTATGGCGCGACGTTTCTCAAGATCGGCATGCCCGAGCTTGCCCGCCTCACGCTCCTCGACCATCAGAACTTCGGCGCCAACGCCCCGTGCGTGGCAGCAGGTCAGTGCGAGCCCGGCAACATGCCGGAGGACATCATCGACCCCGCGCATCCCACGGAGAACGTGGCGATCAACGTCAAGGCGATCCGGTTTGACGAGGTCGACACCGCGGCGAACACCTGCAACACGATGCTGATCGAGCGCGTCAACCTGACGGTTCGCGGCATCGAGTTCACGCACGAGCGCCGCGCCGTGCTCGGCTCGCGCCTGGTCGCCGACTGCGTGCAGACGCAGGCGCCAGCCAACTCGGATAGCCCGGCCGATGACCCCGGCAGCGTCACCGAGACGCCG
>JBKJUF010000483.1:0-3516 GCA_046590445.1 Kofleriaceae bacterium | reverse complement strand
ATCTGATCGAGGAGCCGATGGCGGCCGCGATCGGCGGAGGTCTGCCGATCACCGAGCCCACCGGCAACATGATTGTCGACATCGGCGGCGGCACGACCGAGGTCGCGGTGATCGCGCTCGCGGGCGTCGTGCTCAGCAAGTCGATCCGCGTCGCCGGCGACAAGATGGACGAGGCGATCGTCCAGTACATCAAGCGCAAGTACAACTTGCTGATCGGCGAGCGGACGGCCGAGATCATCAAGAAGGAGATCGGCTCGGCGTATCCGCTCGAGCAACCGCTGACGGTCGAGGTCAAGGGTCGCGACCTCGTCGCCGGCGTCCCGAAGACGCTGCTGGTGAACTCCGACGAGATCCGCGAGGCGCTCGCCGAGCCAGTGAACGCGATCGTCGACGCCGTCCGCTCGGTCCTCGAGCGCACGCCGCCCGAGCTGTCGGCCGACATCGTCGACCGTGGCCTCGTGCTGTCCGGTGGCGGCGCGCAGCTCAAGAATCTCGACGTGCTGCTGCGCGAGGAGACCGGCCTGCCGGTGATGGTCTGCGAGAACCCGCAACTCGCGGTCGTGCTCGGAACCGGCAAGGTCCTCGACGAGCTGTCGCTGCTGCGCGAGATCGCGCTGCGCTGAGCCTTCGATGACGGTGCGGCGCAAGCTCGTGGACTGGGCACTCACGGGTCTTCTGATCCTCGTACCCGCGCTCGTGCTCCGCGCGAGCATGGCGCGCGGCGAGCCCTCCGGACTCGACAAGGCGCTCGTCCGGATCACCGCGCCGCTCGAGACCGGCGTCAGCTGGGTCGTCGAGGGGATCGGCGGCGTGTGGTCGCGCTACGTCGCGCTCGTCGACGTCGAGTCCGAAAACCGCGAGCTACGTACCGAAAACGATCGGCTGCGCAAGGAGCTCGCGGCTGCGACCCGTCGGGCGACCGATATCGCGGCGCTCGAGGAGCTCGCCGTCGTCAAGCAACAGACCCAGGCCGACACGATCGGCGCCCGCGTGATCGGCGCGCCGCTGTCGCCCCAGTTCCGCGTGCTGCGGTTGCGGATCGATCGCGGTGACCGCGAGGTCCAGCCCGAGATGCCGGTGATCTCCGGGACCGGACCGGTCGGCAAGATCGACAAGGTGTACGGCGCGTATGCGGACGTGACGCTCGTCAGCGATCCGCGCTCGCAGATCGACGTCTCGATCAAGCGCACCGGCGCGCGGGGCGTGCTCGTCGGGCTGGGCCGCCCTGACTCGTACGCGTGCAAGCTGACGACCCTCGAGCTCGCGAGCGCCCCCGAGTTGCGCGCGAAGGTCGGTGACGAGGTGGTGACGAGCGGCGTTGGCTCGGTGTTCCCGCCAGGGCTCGTCGTCGGCAAGATCAGCAAGCTCGACGGCGACGACGGCATGTTCCAGCGCGTCGAGGTCAGTCCGACGATCGACGTGTCGCGCGTCCGCGCGGTGATGGTGCTGCTCGCGCCGCCGCCGCCGCCGGATCCCGACGCCAAGACCCGCCGCAAGAGCCCGCCGGCTTTCGGATCGAGGGCGCTGTGAGAACCGCGACGCTCGTCCTCGTCGCATATCTGCTGTGCGTCATCGTCGCCGCGATCTGGCGGCTGTTGCCCGGCTCGCTGCTGCGCGACGCCGTTCCCGATCTCGGTGCGCTGACCGCCGCGTACCTCGGGCTCACCGCTCGCCGCAACATGGCGTCCGCGGTCGCCGGCTCGGTGCTCCTCGGTTACCTCGTGGATCTGATCTCGGGGGCTCCGCCCGGGCTCGGCGCCCTCGTGCTCGGGCTGACCGGCCTCGTCGCGCGTACCGTCCAGCAGCGGATCCTGGTGCGCGGGACGACGATGACGATCGGATTCTCGGCGTTCATCGCGCTCGTCGCTGGCATCGTCTCGCTCGTCGTCCGTGCGTTCTACGGCGTACCGCGCGCGACGTTCGCGATCGAGCTGCAGTACATCGCGCTCGTCACGATCGCGACCGCGATGATCGGCCCACTCGTGTGGCGCGTCTTCCGCCGCATCGACGCCGCGTTCGCGCGCACGCATCGCGAGCGTGACGCTGCGCTCGAGGGGATCACCCCGTGAAGATGGCCGTGAAGATGGCCATGAAGTCGGCCATGAAGCCGGCCATGAAGCTGGCCATGAAGGCGCGGCCGTAATGCTGCTGCGCTCGCCATCCGGCCCGGGCTCCGGCAACGGGCCCGCGCTCCCCGAGCTGCATCGCCGCCTCAAGTGGGTCGCGCTCGTCGGCGTCGCGGCGATCGTGCTGCTCGTCGGCCGGCTCTGGCAGCTCCAGGTGATGCGCGGCGAGGGGTACTTCGAGCGCACGGTCTCGCAGGTCGTCAAGGAACGCTACTTACCGTCGGTGCGCGGCAAGATCCTCGATCGCAAGGGCGTCGCGCTCGCCGACAACCGGCCCGCCTTCAACATCTACGCGACCCCGAAGCAGTGGAAGGTCGAGACCCGCGGCGAGCTCTCGCGCCTGCTCGGCCTGTCGGACGACGAGCTCATCAAGATCGACGAGCGGATCACGCTCGGCAAGAAGCGCGATCCCAAGCGCCCGATCCTCGTGCTCGAGGATCAAGGTCGCGATCGCGCGGCGCTGGTCTCGCAGGCCTTGACCCGGCTGCCCGGCGTCGAGGTCCAGCACGAGCCCTATCGCTACTACCCGCAGGGCGATCTCGCCGCACACCTGATCGGCTACATGACGCAGATGACGGCGGCCGAGGCGGATCGGCTCGCGAACCAGGGTTACGACACGAGCGAGCTGGTCGGTCGCTACGGCCTCGAGAGCGCGTGGGAGAACTACCTGCGCGGCAAGAAGGGCATCGAGCGGTTCGCCGTCGACGCGCGCGGCCAGCGCCTCGACGAGAAGACCGCGGCGACGCTGATCGATGGCGAGCGCGTGATGGGCGCGGTGCCCGGCGCGAATCTGATCCTGACGGTCGACGCCGAGCTGCAGCGGATCGCCGAGAAGGCAGTCGCGCACCTGCCCGCCGCAGCCGTCGTGATCGTCGAGCCGAAGACCGGCAAGATCCGCGCGCTGGTCTCGAAGCCGTCGTTCGATCCGAACGTGATGACCGGCCACCTGACGCGCGCCGAGGAGACCCTGCTGCTCTCGGATCCGCGCAAGCCGTTCATCGACAAGGCACTGCGCGCGAGCTACCCGCCGGGCTCCGTGTTCAAGTTCGTGACCGCGCTCGCCGCGCTCGAGGATGGCCAGGGCGCCGAGGACGAATCGATCTTCTGCACGGGCGTCTACGAGCTGTCGGGCACGAACTTCCGGTGCAACGCCTCGCACGGCAAGCTCGACCTGCTCGGCGCGATCCAGAAGTCGTGCAACGTGTACTTCTGGACGCTGGCGACCCAGCGTCTCGGCCTCGATCGGATCGCCGAGATGGCGCGGTTGTTCGGGTTCGGCACGCCGACCAACCTCGGCCTCAACGGTGACGCCGGTGGGCGGATCCCGACGAAGGCCTGGTACGAAGAGCGCTCGCGCTACAAGATCGGCTACGCGACGAACGCCGCGACC
>JBKJUF010000380.1:0-10986 GCA_046590445.1 Kofleriaceae bacterium | reverse complement strand
GGTGACCTTCTTCATGTACTCGCGGGTCTGCGTGTACGGAACGAGCTCGACGAACTCGTCGATCTCGCGGTCGCCGTAGCGCTCGAGCCACTTCATGACTGGCCGCGGCCCGCTATTGAACGAGCCAGCGCCGATCGGAATCTGGCCCTTGAACTTGCCGAGCATCCGGCCGATGTACCAGCTCGCCGTCTGGATGTTGTACTCGGGTTCGTAGAGCCGTCCCGCGTCGTAGGGGATCGCGAGCTCCTTCGCGACCCGTCGCGTGGTCGCCGGGATCATCTGCAGCAGGCCCTGCGCGTCGGCGTACGACAGCACGTGCGGATCGAAGCCACTCTCCTTGCGCATGATCGAGTAGAGGTAGCCCTCGGGGTTGTTGCCGAGGTGCTGGTGCTTCTCGATCAGGGCCTGATACGCCCGCGGATACGCATGCATCCACCACCGGCGCGCGTCGCCCTCGGTAGCGCCGTCGAGGGCGTTGCCGCTGTAGCTGATCGCGAGCATCCACGGCCGGTTGAAGTTGCCGGCCTTGCGATAACGATCGAGCAGCATCGCGAACGCTGGAGCGCGATCGTGGCGCTGGAGGAAGCCGCGCTCGCCGCGTGCGAGCTCGAGGCCAGCATCTGCGGTCAGGCCCGCGGCGATCAGCTCGTCGGCACGCGCGATCAGGTCGTCCTTGGCGAGCGCTTCGTCGACGGTCTCGGCGAGCTTCGGTCCGCGTGGGGCTGGCGCATCGATGCCGAACGGCGTGGTCTTGATGCCGAGGGTCGCGAGCCGCGCGCGCGCGAGGAGCGCGTACCACGAGAACGGGAAGCGCTTGATCGTCGAGGTGTAGCCAGCGATCGCGGCGTCCTTGGCGGCGAGCTTCTCGTCGATCCGCGCAAGCCAGTACCTGCCCTTGCCGCCCTCGAGCGCACGGCCGCTCTTCGCCAGCGCATCGAGCCGCTGACGCGCGGGCTGCCACTCGCCGAGGAAGTAGTGCGACATCCCGAGGAACCACAGCGCGTCGTCAACCCACTTCGAGCGGGGGTAGCGCCGCAAGGTCTCCTCGAGCGGCGCGATCGCATCGCGATACTTGCCGCGGTTGAACTGCAACCATCCGGATAGGAACTGCGCCTCCTCGCCGTACGCGGTCCCGGGATACGCGTCGACGACCTTGCGATACCAGACGATCGCCTCGTCATCACGATCGGCGCGTGACAGTGCGCGGGCGCCATGGAACGCCGCCTCGGCGGCGGAGCCACCCATCTCCGGGTAGACCGCGAGCAGCAGCTTGCCAGCATCGCCGTAGCGCCGTCGCATCTTGAACAGCGTGGTGCCGAGCCAGTAGTCGCGGGCGCGCGCGAGCGCGGTCGGTTGCGGACCACCAAGCAGCGAGAGCTCGGCGATCGCCTCGTCCCACAGATGCGCTGCGGTCAGCTGCTTCGCGCGCTCGAGTCGCTCCTCGACGGTCGGTGGCGGTGCGCCGAGCGCGCCGAGCTTGCGTTCGGCATGCACCGCGAGCGGGTGCGCCGGATGCGCGATCACGAAGGCGCGGTAGGCCGCAGGCGCCGCCTTGCCGGTCGCGGTCTCGGCGATCCGGTAACGCGCGGTGCCGACATCGGCGACGTCACCCGCGTCGGCAGCGGCGACGAGCTTCGCGTAGGCCTTCGCGGCGTCCGCGCGATCGCCCTTGGCCCAGGCACAGTCGGCGAGCCGCCACGGAACCTCGCGTGCGAACCGCGAACCGGCGACCTTACCGAGCTTCTCGAAGTCCACACGCGCGGCGGCTGGGTCGCCGTCGCGGAGTGCGATCATCCCGCGCAGCCAGTACAGATAGTCGCGATTCGCGAGGGCCTTCCCGTCGATCCCCGCCAGCTTGGCGCGCGCGGCGCCGAGATCGGCGACATCGTACGCGCGATAAGCATCGCCGAGGTTGACCGCCGGCCCTGCCTCGGCGTGGTGGCTCGCGAGCCCGCTCAACGCGCCCAACGCGACGATCGCGCTGGCCCCGAAACGCGCGAAACGCGCGAAGCACGCGACGCGGTCGATCCGCGAGGACGCGCGTGTTGCCGGCCCGTGCATGGGCGCAGTATACCGCCCGCACGGAACGCTCGCAGTTCCCGAGGCCCCATGGCGTACACCGCGCTCGATTACTACGGCATCGACGAGCTCTTCACCCACGAGGAGCGGATGGTGCGGGACACCGTGCGCGAGCTGGTGTCGACGCGCGTGATGCCGCAGATCGGCAAGCACTGGTCCGCCGGCACATTCCCGCACGAGCTGGCCGCGCGCTTCGGCGAGCTCGGCTTGCTCGGGCCTTCGCTGACGGGCTATGGCTGCGCAGGGATCAGCCCGACCGGCTATGGTCTGATCTGCCAGGAGCTCGAGCGTGGCGACTCCGGGATCCGCTCCTTCGTCTCGGTGCAGAGCTCGCTCGTGATGTTCCCGATCTGGGCGTTCGGCTCCGAGGAGCAAAAGCAGAAGTATCTGCCCGAGATGGCAGCCGGCCGGGTGATCGGCTGCTTCGGGCTGACCGAGCCCGATTTCGGATCGAACCCGACGGGGATGCTGACCGCCGCGAAGCGCATCGGTAACGGCTACCGGATCACCGGGACCAAGCGATGGATCACGAATGGCACGGCGGCGCAGGTCGCGCTCGTGTGGGCGAAGCTCGACGGCACGGTTCGCGGGTTTCTCGTGCCGACGCAGAGCCCCGGGTTCGCGGCGCGCGACATTCACGGCAAGTGGTCGCTGCGCGCGAGCGTGACGAGCGAGCTCGTGATGGAGGACTGCGAGGTCGGCGAGGACGCGCTCTTGCCCGGCGTCAGCGGGATGCGCGGGCCGCTGTCGTGTCTGTCGCAGGCGCGGTTCGGCATCTGCTACGGCGCGGTCGGTGCGGCGATGGCCTGTTACGACGAGGCGCTGTCGTACGCGAAGGATCGCGTGCAGTTCTCGAAGCCGATCGCGGGCTACCAGCTCGTGCAGCGCAAGCTCGTCGACATGGTCAGCGAGATCACGAAGGCCCAGCTGCTGTGCCTGCAGCTCGGCAGGCTCAAGGAGACGAACCGACTCACGCCGGGGCAGATCTCGCTCGCGAAGCGCAACAACGTCGCGATGGCCCGCGATATCGCGCGCGATGCCCGCGACATCCTCGGCGCGAACGGCGTGACAGACGACTATCAGTGCGGCCGCCACATGCTGAATCTCGAGTCGGTCTACACCTATGAGGGCACGCACGACATCCACACGCTGATCGTCGGTCAGGATGTCACCGGCCTCGCGGCGTTCGACTCGTGAGCGCCTATCGCGAGCCGCCACCGAACGAGCGCCCGCACGTGCTCGTCTGTTCGGGACTCGATCCGTCTGGCGGTGCCGGGTTCATCGCGGACCTTCGCGTGATCGACGCGATCGGCGGGCGTCCGGTTGGCGTCGTCACCGCGCTGACCGTGCAGACCACGCAGGGGGTGCGAGCCGTGCAGCCGATGGACCCGGACTTCGTCGGGACCCAGCTCGCGGCGCTGCTCGGTGACGTCGAGGTGCACGCGGTCAAGCTCGGCCTGCTCGGCTCGACCGAGATGGCGCGGCACATCTCGTACGGGCTCGATCTCTCCGCGGCTCCAGTCGTGTGGGATCCGATCGCGACGCCCTCGCGTGGCAACGTCGACTTCGACGGCTCCGCGTTCGACGAGATGCTGCAGCAGCTGGCACGCCACCTCACGCTGATCACGCCGAACGCGTTCGAGCTCGGGCTGCTCGAGCATCGCCACGTCGAGACGCTCGAATCCGCGATCGACGCTGCCGAGAACCTCGCCGCGCGGCTCGACGTCGCGGTGCTCGTCAAGGGCGGCCACGTTCCAGAGCAAGCGGCGGTCGACATCCTCGTACATGCCAACGGCACCGAGCGGCTCGAAGGGCCGCGGCTGCCTCGCGGCGAAGACGTGCATGGCACCGGTTGCGCGCTGGCGTCGGCGATCGCGGCGCACCTCGCGCGCGGCGTCGAGCTCGTCGAGGCGTGCCGGCGCGCGAAGGCGTTCGTGGCGGAACGGATCGCCTCCGCGGTGTCGCCGGGGCGCGGCTTACCTGCCATCGTGTGACCATGAAGATCGTGATCACCGGCGCGACCGGCTTCGTCGGTAGCGCGCTCGTCCCCGTGCTGCTCGCACGCGGCGATATCGTGACGGTGCTGTCGCGCGACGGCGTGCGTGCGGAGGCCAAGCTCGCTGGCGTCACTGGCGTGACGGCGGATCTCGAGACGTTTGGCGCGTGGACCGCGGCGCTCGAGGGAACCGACGCGATCGTCCACCTCGCCGGTGAGCCGATCGCCGCGAAGCGGTGGGACGCCCGCCACAAGCAGGCGATCCGCGACAGCCGGGTCGAGTCGACGCGCGTGCTCGTGGAGGCACTCACCGCGCTGCCCGAGGCGAGCCGCCCGCGCGTCCTGATCTCCGCCTCCGGCACCGACTACTACCCGTTCGCCGGCGACATCGACTTCGACGACGACGAGGTCACCGAGGCCGATCCGCCGGGCGAGTCGTTTCTCGCGCGGGTCTGCCGCGACTGGGAGAAGGAGGCGCTTGCGGCGCGCTCCCTCGGCGTCCGCGTGGCGTGTATGCGCACGGGCCTGGTGCTCGGACCGGGTGGTGCGCTCGGCAAGCTGACGACGCCGTTCAAGCTGTTCGTCGGCGGCAAGCTCGGGCACGGCCGCCAATGGGTCTCGTGGATCCACCGCGCCGACGCGGTCGCCGCCTACGCGAACGCGCTCGTCGACGCGCGCTATGCGGGATCGCTCAACCTCGTGACCGACTCGGTGCGCGGCGCCGACTTCGCGCGAGCGGTGGGCCATGCGCTCGGCCGCCCGAGCTGGCTCCCGGTGCCAGGCTTCGCGATCAAGGCCGCTGTCGGCGAGCTCGCGGCGTACTTGCTGCACGGCCGTCGCGTCGTGCCGAAGCGGTTGCACGAGCTCGACTTCGCGTGGCAGCACCCCGCGCTCGCTGCCGCACTCGCCGACTCCGTGGGGTAGATCGACCTCTCGACGCAGGGGACATCGCGCTCGTGCGGTCGGAGGCGCGTGCCTCGAGCGAGGCCCTAGTTGCCGAGCTGATACTTCTGCACGAGGCGAATCAGGTTGCGGCGCGAGACCTTGAGGTCCTCGGCGGCGCGGGTCTTGTTGCCGGCGTGCCGGCGCATCGCGGCGCCGATCATCTTCCGCTCGAGCGCCTCGACGGCAGCCGGCAGCGAGCCGGTCACGGGTTCTGGCTCGGCGTCCTCGCTCGGGGTCCATCCCCGGATCCGGGGCGACAATAGCTCGAGGCCGATCACCGGCGCTTCGCCCGACAGCACGACGAGGCGCTCGACCTCGTTCTCGAGCTCGCGGACGTTGCCGGGCCACGCATAGCGCAGGAGGTGCGCGGAGCACTCGGGCGACAGCCGCTTGGGCCGCAGCCGGCGGTGGCGCGCGAGGAAGTGCTCGATCAGGAGCGGGATGTCGTCGCGACGCTCGCGCAGGTTCGGCAGCACGACGTGGAGAACATGAATCCGGTAGAACAGATCCTCGCGAAACTGCCCGCCGGCGACCATCGCGCGGAGGTCGCGGTTCGTCGCCGCGATGATCCTGACATCGACCTTGCGGGTCTCGGTGTCGCCGACGCGATTGAACGTGCCCTCCTGCAGCACGCGCAGGACCTTGACCTGGAGCGTCGGCGACATGTCGCCGATCTCGTCGAGAAAGAAGGTCCCGGCGTCGGCGACCTCGAACAGCCCGGGCTTGTCGGCGACCGCGCCGGTGAACGCGCCGCGCTTGTGGCCGAACAGCTCGGAGTCGAGGAGGTTGTCGTTGAACGCCGAGCAGTTGGTGACCACGAACTTGCGATCGCGGCGTGGCGACGCCTGGTGGATCGCACGTGACACCAGCTCCTTGCCGGTTCCGTTCTCGCCCTGGATCAGCACGGTCGAGTCCGACGGTGCGACGCGCTCGAGCAGATCGTAGAGATCCTGCATCATCGGCGCGATCCCGAAGATCCCGTGAAACTGGGTGCGACGGCCGCGGACCTCGGCATGCTCCTCGCCATCCCGATCGCGCAGCGCGCCGGCGACGTCGAGCGCGGCCTCGCCGAGCATGCTCTCGAGCAGCGCGAGCTCGGGGCCGGTCAGCGTCGGCGCGATGACGGCCAATCCGGCTCCATCACCGTCATCCGGGACGATCGGCGCGAACGCTGCGGGCTCGGTCGGCTTTCGCTCGACCAGCGTCAGCTCGAGGCCACGGCGATGCAGCACGCCTCGCACGTGTCGGAGCACGCGCAGATCGAGGCCGTCCCACCAAGGCGTTCGCACCGCGGTAGTGTGACAACTAGTCACAGCCACGACAAGGGGCGTTCGAACGGTCCGCGGTCGTTTGGATCAGTCGCTCGGCAGATCGACGCACCAGCGTAGGGCCGACCGGCAGTCGGTCCAGCCGCGCTCGTCGACGGTGAGGTACGGGACCTCGAGCGTGATCACTTCGAGCCGGCGCTCGACGCCGTACTTCGCGCCGAACGAGCCGGGGGTCGGATAGCCCATGTCGTGCTCGACGGGATAGCCGCAGCGCTCGGCCATCTCGTGTGCGAGCGGCTCGGCGCAGCCGTCCCAGTTCACCATGCGATAGGTCGCGTGGACCGCGATCAAGCGGTGCGCGCCGACCCGCTCGATCAGAGTGACCAGAGCCTGGGTCTCGGGCTGATCTTCGGCGGCGGTGCCGGGGTTGTAACCAGGTCGCCGCGCGGTGCCCCAGTTTTGCGCGCCGAAGTTCCGGTTGAGATCGACGTCGTTGGCGTTGTTGCGCGTCCCCGCGATCACGCCATCGGGGTTCACGCATGGCACGATCCAGGTATCGCGACCCGGCGGGCGCTCCACGAGCTCGTCGGCGAGGCGTTCGAGCATGAGCTGGGTGACGGCCTCGTCGCCGTGGATCGCGCCGAACAGCAGCGCTGGTGGCTTGGGCGTCGCGTAGCTCGGCGGCGTGAAGTGCACGGCCTCGATCGGCCGCCCGAGGACGGTCTGACCGATCACGACCTCGCGACGGTGCCCCATGGTTATTCGAGCTTCTTGGCGATCACGGTCGCGAGGCCGTAACCGACGAGAACGGCGTACGCGACGCCGATGCCGATCCCCATCATCGCCGACATCCCGCCATCGCCGCCGGGCATGCCCCCAGCCCCCGCGACCCACGACATGCCAGCGCCGTACGGCGATTCCTTGAAGCCATCGACGAGCTTGCCGCTGAGCACCAGGACGACGACGTGCGTGATCACCGGCCACAGGATCAGGAGCCACGCGAAGACCTTCGCGCCGGCGCTCGACGGTGACGGCAGCCACGCGAGCAGCGACAGCACGAGCACCACGATCAGCGCGATCTGCAGCAGCACGATCACCTTGAACGCGCCGGGCGCCTCGATTGCGAGCTTGAACAGCTCGACGAGCGGCATCGATCCGCGGTGCGGGATCACGTACGGGACGAGCGCGGCGATGACGCCGACCGTGATCAGGATCCGCGGCAGCGCGGCATCGCGATACTCGTTGCGCACGAGCAGGTTCGGGATCAGCAGGATCATGCCGAGCAGCGGCACGAGCAGCTGCCACGGCGGGAGCCCGCCGAGCAGGACGGGCACGAAGATGCCGGCGAGGCCGAGCAGCGCCGCCATGATGCCGCGCGGGACCGGCGACATCGGAATGCCCGCGATCACGAGGGCGAGCAATCCGACGGCCGCCATCACCAGCGGCGGCAGCTTCGCGGTTCCCTCGGCGGCCGCGATGATGTTCCAGTTGAAGATCAGCGGATCGATCGAGAGAGGCGTCGCGAACGCGGCGAGCAGCACGCCGCCCCACACGAACATCAACACGCGCAGCGCATCCTTCCACGGCTCGAGCGGACGCCCGGCGCGCGCCGCGGTCTGCGACGCGAGGTACGGTGGCGATGCCGACGGGATCGCCGAGACCGGCATGATCGGCGCAGGCTGCGGCATCGGCGCGCTCAGCGGCACGCTCGACGCGTGACCCGGGTGGCTGCCAACCGGATGCGACGGCTGGGGACCACCGCCACGGAACGCGCCCTGTGGCGCAGCGCCCGGCCCGCTGCCGGGCACGAACATCGTCGCGGCGTTGGCGGCGCTCGCGGGCGGCTGATACGGCTGCGGCTGGTGCTGCGCCGACGGCGAGTGCGAACGCGGCTGCTGCTGGTACTGCGGCGGCGCCGAGGGCGTGTGCGGACGTGCGTGCTGCGGCGGGTGCTGCGGCTCTGGCGGGTGATATGGCGCGTGCTGCGGCGGCTGATAGGCGGGAGCCTGCGGCTGCGGACGATACGGCGCCGCGGCCGGCGGCTGGGCACCCTGTTGCTTCAGGTGCTCCATCATGTCGCTGGCCGAGTACGCCCCCATCACCGTCTTCGCCGTCCCGCCCGCGGTTGCAGGCGCGGGTGCCTGCTTGGCGCCGCAGAACACGCAGTGCAGCGCGGCGTCGGGCAGATCCTTCGTACAGCTAGCGCATTTCTTCACGAGATCCTCGGTGTCGCGTACGCGACTGAGAAGCCAGGAATATAGAGCCG
Organism: Kofleriaceae bacterium; assembly: GCA_046590445.1. Taxonomy (GTDB): domain Bacteria; phylum Myxococcota_A; class Polyangia; order Haliangiales; family Haliangiaceae; genus JABFXX01. Next base: position 2,432 of record JBKJUF010000380.1, on the reverse strand, counting down.
CAGGTGCACGCGCTGCAAACCGGCCCTCCCTTCATTGCGGTACCGTAGCTCCATGGTCTCGCTCGGGGATGTCAAGCGCAGCGCGGCGACGTTGTTCTCGCAGGGCCAGCACCTGGCCGCCCTCCGGCTCTATGACGCGATCGTGGCGGTCGCGCCGCTCGACTACGACGCGCGCCTCAAGGTCGCGGACTGCGCGCTCGCGATGGGCGATGCGACGGCTGCCAAGGTGTATCGCGCGGTCGCCTGGTACTGCATGAAGTCGGGCCACCCGCTCCCTGCGCTGGTCTGCGCGCGTGTCCTCGAGGCGCACGGCGCCGATTCGAGCGACATCACGGCGACGCTCGTCGTCAGCTACGGGAGCGAGTCCGAGCTCCTCGGCAGGGTCGCGTCGCGCGTCGCGCTGCCCGCCGACGGTCTCCCCGTCACCGTGCCCGACGTGCGCCAGCCTGCACCAGCCGACGCGGTCTCAGCTGCACTCCAGCGCGCGGAGCACGCGACCGACAGCTTCAAAGACTTCCCCGACGCCGTGCATCCGATCCCGCTGCTCTCGACGATGTCCGAGGCGGCGTTCCGGCGCGTGCTCGGCACCCTCGTGCTGCGGCGCTTGCCGGCGGGAGCGCTCGTGATCCGCGAGGGCGAGCCCGGCCACTCGTTCTTCTTCGTCGCCGGCGGCGATCTCCGCGTGTTCGCGACCGACGGCCTCGGCCGCCAGACCGAGCTTGCGCGGCTCGGCGAGGGCGCGGTGTTCGGCGAGATGGCGCTGCTCTCGGCGCAGCCGCGGTCGGCGAGCGTCGGCTGTCTGTCCGATGTCGACGTGCTCGAGGTCGGCCGGCAGTCGCTCGCGTCGCTCGCCGACGAGCTCGGCGCGGTCGCCGAGGCGCTACACGGCTTCACGCGCGAGCGGCTGCTCGGAAACTTGATGGCGACGAGCCCGCTGTTCCGGCCGTTCAACCGCATGCAGCAGCGCGATCTACTGCGCCGGTTCACGAGCCACGACGTCTCGCCGGGCACCGTGGTCATCAACGAGGGCGAGGAGGGCCGCGGCCTGTTCGTCGTGCTCGCGGGCGAGCTCGACGTGTCACGGCGCTCGTCGGATGGGTCGACCGTGCCACTCGGCGCCCTCAAGACCGGCGACGTGTTCGGCGAGATGGCGCTGCTCAGAAACGCCCGGACCGCGGCGACCGTCGTCGCGCAGCGTCCCGCGACCGTGCTGTTTCTCGCGCGCGAGTACGTCGCGCGAATGGTCTCGGGGGTCCCCGAAATCAAGAGCTATCTCGAAGCGTTGGCGGAGGATCGCGAGATCGACAACCAGCTCGTGATGGGCGAGGACGACACGCCGGCCGACGAGCGCGTGCTGATCTAGCGCGTTCCTCGACGGATCAGCCTTCGGACGAGCCCGAGCTGAGGCGAGGACCTATACTGGTTCTCATGGACGAGCAACAGACCAAGCCGCGCAGCGGGCCGGGACGCCTCCTGTGGCTGTTCGTGATCCTCGCGATCGTGGTGTTGTGGTGGTACTTCCGCCCCGACCCGGACCACCAAGTCTCGCGCGCGCAGCTCGCGGCAGACGCGGTCGCCGCGGAGACTGACCCCGACGACATCCTCGTCGACCTCAAGGATAACGCGACTCCCGACGCGATCGAGCGAGCGTTCGGCCTCGACCTCGTGCTCGTCGACGATAGCGGCGTCGCGCAGGCGACCCGGCTCTATCGAGCGCATGTCGATCCGGCGCAGCGCGATCGCCTGCTCGCGGAGCTGGCGAAGCGCAGTGATGTCGAGATCGCCGAGCCCGACGCGCTGATGCAGCTGTCGCCGACCGACATGCTGGTGCGCGCGCCGGCCGTCGAGCCCACGCACGAGGGCTACCCGAACGATCCGAAGTACAAGTACCAGTGGCACCTCCGCCAGATCGGCATGCCCGAGGCGTGGAAGCTGACCGACGGTAACGGCGTGATCGTCGCGGTGCTCGACACCGGCGTCGGCTACGAGACCCACGACAAGTTCAACGCGCTCGAGGACCTCAAGGGCATCGAGTTCGTGAAGCCCTACGACTTCGTCGCAAACACCACCCACGCGAACGACGACCACGGCCACGGCTCGCACGTGACGGGCTCGATCGCGCAGGTCACGAACAACGGCATCGGCGTCACGGGTGTCGCACGCAACGTTCGCATCATGCCGCTCAAGGTGCTCTCGGCCGGCGGCTCCGGCTCGGTCGGCGGCATCGCCGACGCGATTCGCTACGCGGCCGACAACGGCGCCAAGGTCATCAACATGAGCCTCGGCGGTGCGTTCCCGTCGGCGGTGCTCAAGAAGGCCGTGAAGTACGCGTTCGACAAGGGCGTGACCGTTGTGTGCGCCGCCGGCAACGAGAGCCGCAGCAAGGTCGGCTATCCCGCCGCGTATCCCGGCGCGATCGCGGTCAGCGCGAC
>JBKJUF010000180.1:0-16970 GCA_046590445.1 Kofleriaceae bacterium | reverse complement strand
ACACCAGCACTTGCCGGGCATCCGCGACGAGCGGGAACCACGGCTGCTTCTGCGAGACGCTGTCACCCTCGGCGAGCTCGGGGACGATCAGGTCGATCTCGAGGTACGCGCCGTCGGTCGCGAGGTCCACGCTGTCGGCGTAGCTCCACTCGGCGACCGCGGCTGCCGGAAACCTGTCGTTGTGCAGCGCGCCGCCATAGAGCGCGATCAGCCGGCGCTGGTCCGCCTGCTTGTCGCGGTACTTGATCGCGCTCATCACGACGCGGCTCAGCTCGCGGGTGGTCAGCGTGAGCATCGCGATCGGATCGGGCTCGCCCTTCTCGGGTGCGATCGTCGCGTAGTCCTTGCAGGCAAGCGTCATCGCGTGCGGCTGGATCTTCACCGCGCGCGCGGCATCCGCGAGCTGCGCGATCTCGGACTTCGTCGCCTCCGGACGCTTCACCGTGGCCTCGACCTTCGCCGTCGCCTTCACCGCCTTGGCGCCGCACTTTGGATCGATGATCCAGGTCTCGACGACGAGGTCCGAGATCCGCTCACCGAACGCAGGGAGCGCCTCGGTGAAGTGCGACAGCGACGAGCGCACCGCGGCGCGATCGACCCGCGCGTGGAGCTCGCCGAACCCGACGACGCGGGTGGTCGCCGGGACGATTGCGGCGATCGCATCGCCGAGGCTGGCGTAGACCTGGTGCGCAGGCAGGGCAGGGCCTGCATCTGCAGCTGCACCGGGGACCGCGGTCACCGCCGCGTCGCGTCCGACCTCGATCGCGGGCGATTCCTTGGGCTGCCCGCCGCGGCCGCAGGAGACCAGCACGAGAACACTCAGGCACCGCATGCCGCACGGTACACCCCGACGTGGGTTATGGTCGGAGCCATGGGACCCAGGGTCGGCGAGTTGCGCACCATCCCGCTGTTTCACGGGTTCGGCGATGACGAGCTTGCCTCGCTCGGCGGGCTGTTTTCGCGGGTCGAGGTCGATCCGCAGAAGGCGCTGTTCGAGGTCGGCGAGCAGGCGACCGAGCTGTATCTGCTGACCGACGGCGAGGTCGTGCTCGATCGGCCCGACGACGATCTGTTCCGGCTGCACCCGCCGGCGCTGATCGGCGAGCTCGGTGCGCTGACTGGCCTGCCACGTTCGACGCGCGCGGTCGTGACGCCCGGCTCGACAGTGTGGTCGCTCCCCGCGCGCACGATCCAGACGTTCTTCGCGTCGAACCAGGAGCTCGGGGTGCGGTTCCTGGTCAACCTGCTCGGCGTCGTCGCCGACAAGGTGCACCGCGATCAGTCGCGAATGGCGGACATGCGCCGCAACTTGATCACGACGCAAAAGGAGCTCAAGCGGCTTCGCGAGCTCGTGCTCGAGAGCATCGAGACGCCGCTGTCGGCGCCGGTTCACGACACCCTCGACAAGCTCATCACCCACAACCGGCGCGTGAACTATCGCGTCGAACCGCCAGCCTCGCTGGCTGCCCAGGTCCGGCTCGATGCCGGGCCGGTTCCGGTTGCCGATATCTCGCGCACCCACGTGTCGCTGCGCGACGTCCCGTCGCCGCCGGTTGAGGGCAGCTGGCTGACCGGTGTCCTCGCCCTCGCCGGCACCGAGATCCCGATCTCCGGCCGCGTCCACCGGGTCTCGGGGAATCGCCTGACGATCGAGCTCGATCTCCTGATCGACGACTACGCGGCTGTTCTGGAGGGCTATCTGACGCGCGCGCAGCTGCTAGACGTACTGGTGTGACGCCCGTGATCGTCGACCAGATCTCGTCGGGAGGTTGTCGCTCGTACCTGATGCACCGTGGCAGGCGATCAACGCTCCGCGAGATGGGGTTTCGTGCGGTCGCCCTCGTTGGCGGCATGAAGGCCTGGCGCGAGGCCGGCTATCCCGTCGAGACCTAGGTCCGAGCTCCACTGCGCCGAAACTGGAACGACGGCGAGCAAGCTCGCCGTCGGCGTGATCCCGGAGGATCGGTCGTTACTTGCTCGAGACCTTCTCGGGCTTCTTCTCGGTCGGCTTCGCCGTCTTGTCGGTCGCCTTCGACTTGTCGGCTTCCTTCGCGGGCGCGGCCTTCGCCTTGTCCTCGGTCTTGGTCTTCTCCGCGGTCTTCGGTGCGTGCTCCGTGGACTCCGCACCGTCACTACTCGGGCAGGCGTACGCGGGGGCAGCGAGGGCTACGGTGGAGAACAGAACGATCGCGAGCTTCTTCACGGGGAACTCCTGGGGCTGTGTGTAGGAGGTACGACTCTGACCCACCGGGTGGATCACCGCAAGGTACAAATCATCTCGGCCACATGCGACATCGCCTGTCCCACACTTGTTGGGTCTCTACCGTAGGCGCTCCCGGTGGGCGCGCAGGAACTCGTAGATGGTCTTCTGACCCCAGGTCTCGGCGCGGATGTCGAACTCCGCTGCGAATCCCCTGGGATGGGCATCGGCCCACTGGCTGATCGGGTCCTGCCGGAAGCCGCCCTCGGACATGCAGCGCATGTCGGTCGTCGGCCACGCAAACCGATCGACCAGCGGGATCTGAACGGGCGGAGCTGGATCGCCGGCCGCGAGGCGGTCGAGATCGATGCAGTCCATCAGGTCGTTCGCTGCGTCCATCCGCGGGTTGATCGTTTCGAGTCCCAAAGTCGTCTGCAGGTGCTTGAGTGCGGAGGTGTGATCGTACGTGACCGAGCTGACGTAGTTCTGCTTCACGTAGGGGCCGACCACCATCGTCGGCACGCGGAAGCCCATCTGCTGAAAGCCATCGACGCCGTACTTCTCGAGTGTGTCATCCGTGGTCCGCGGCGGCGCGACGTGATCGTAGAACCCGCCGTGCTCGTCGTAGGTGATGACGAGCATGCAGTTCTTCCACTGCGGGGAATTCGCGAGCGCCGTGTAGACCGACGCGATCAGCTCCTGGCCGAGGATCGGGTGCACGGGCGGGTGATCGTCGTTCTCGTAGAACGATGGATCGATGTAGACGACCGGCGGCAACGTGCCGGCGGCTGCGTCCTTGAAGAACTGCCCCGAACCCTGCTTGGCATCGCCGAACCGGCGGACTCGACCAGTGCCGTCGTTCGGGCCGAGATCGAGCTGGTACGGCCCGGGGTTGCCGAGCAGCGAGACCACCGCGAGCGAGCCGAAGTAGTAGGCCCAGTCGACGCCCTTGTCGACGAGGCGGTTGTAGATCGTCGGCACCGGCACGCCGCCGCTGAACTTGTCGAGGATCTCGGTATTGTTATTGATGCCGAACGATGTGGCGGTGTGCCAGTACGCGCGGTTCGGCAGGGTCGGGCCCATCACCGATGCGAACCACCGATCGCAGGTCGTGTACGCGTCGGCGAGCGCCCAGCTCACCGGCTGCTGCGCGCGTAGCAGGTACTGCATCGGATCGATCTGACCCGGGTGCTCGGCCTGGTGCTGCTTGACGAAGCCATCCATCGCGCCGTTGTTCCACTGCAGGTGCGAGGCATCCCAGCCGTGCGGCGGATCGCCGGCGACACACATCTCGAGGTCGCTCGGGTTGTACGGCGCGATCGGCTGGTTCGCTATGTCGGGGTTCGAGGTGTCGGCGCGCAGGCCGTCACCGCCGAGCCCTTGCAGCGCGCGCGCTCCGAAGACGTGATCGTACGTGCGGTTCTCGAGCATGAGGTAGACGTATGTGGTGATGCCCACCGGGCCGTCATCACCGTCGCCGCCACCGCAACCCGGAAGGAGCTTCGCCATGCCCGCCGCAGCGGCGAGCCCACCCATTGTCTTCAGCGCATCGCGCCGTCGCATCGTCATCGTGGTCGGACCATAGCCCGAACCGATCCTGAATGGGTCGCGCGATCACCCGAGCGCGGGGCGGATCACAGCATCGAGGCGACCCAGCCGACGCCGACCCAGAATCCGACCGCCGTACCGATGCCGGATGCGACCGCGATCAAGAGGATCCGGGTGACCGGGTTTCGCCAGAACCCACGCATCGACTGGATATCCTCGGGGAGCCGCTCGCAGTCCGCGACGTTGGGGCGCCGGCGCCACGCCTCGACGACCCCGACGACCATGCCGGTGCCGAGCAGCGGATGGATCGCGGCGACCGGCGCGACGACGAGCGCGGCCAGCACGGACAGGATCGATCCGCCGGCCAGCAGCGTGAGCACGCCGGCGCCGATCGAGGTCGGCAGGATCCACGCGAGCATCATCTCGGTGAAGCTCGACGCGTCCGAGCGCTGCCAGCCCCACACGATCGCGGCGAGGAACAGGATCGGGACGAGCCACTTGATCGCCCGCCACACCAGCGATGGCGGCGGTAGCCTGTCGAGCGCCGCGCGGTCGATCGGCTGCCCCCAGTTCGCCTTCATGCCGGGGACGTGCGCGGCGCCGACGACCGCGACGATGCGCCGCTTGCCGGTCCCGATGTCGACCGACTTCGAGGCCATGTACTGATCGCGCTCGTCGATCAGCGGACCCTTGATCTGCGGCACCGCGCGGCCGAGCTCGCTCAGCATCTCGGACAGCGCCTTGGCTTCCTTGAGATCCTCGACCGAGCGCGCGGTGACCGGCGCGGCCTTGTCGTCATCGTCCCAGCCGACGACGAGCGACGACAGCAGCATCGAGCGTTTCCACAGCCCGAGGTTCGACCACGTCCGCTTGAGCGTGATGTTGATGTCGCGATCGATCAGCTCGACCGGGATGCCCTGCTCCTGCGCCGCCCGCACCGCCGCGAGCAGCTCCGCGCCTGGCTTGACGCCGAGGCTCGCACCGATCCGCCGCTGGTACGACGCGAGCGCGAGGTGCGCGAGCAGGTAGAGCGTGCGGCCCTCGCGGACGACCTTGAAGACGTCGAGATCGCGAAACGCGCTGTCCTTGGTGAGTGCGTCGAAGCGGGTCTTGTCGAGCTCGACGCACACGACGTCCGGCTTGACCCGCTCGATCACGGCGCGGACTTCCTCGACCGAGCGCTGCGAGACGTGTGCGGTTCCGACGATGTAGTACGTGACGCCGTCGTGGACGATCTCGGTCACCGAGTCCGGCAGCGGAGCTGCCGTGGCCGCCGGGGGCTCGCTACGCTCGACGTCCGGAGTCTCCACAGGCTCGTGACATAGCACGCGTCGGCGGGAAAGATGCGCTACACACGCGCCATGGCGACCGAGATTCCCGAGCAGACCCGCGTCGAGATCGAAGCCGCGGCCTTCCGCCGCCTCGTCCAGCACTTCCAGGAGCGCACGGACGTCCAGAACGTCGACGTCATGAACCTCGCGGGGTTCTGCCGGAACTGCCTGTCGAAGTGGTACCGCGCGGCCGCGATCGAGCGCGGCGTCGAGCTCGGCGATCCAGACGCCCGCGAGGCGATCTACGGGATGCCCTACGACGCGTGGAAGGCAAAGTACCAGAAGTGATCAGTACACGCTGAGGCCGACGAGGATGTCGGACATGCGTTCGCCGTGCGCGCGTGCGAGCCCGAACCGGCCGGTCAGCGCGATCCGCGTGTGGAGCTCGAGCTGCACCATCGCGCCGCCGGTCAGCGCGCTCGAGCCCGCGTCGTTCGTGTTGCGCAGCTTGGTGCCATCCTCGTAGCGATGTGCGATGCCGGCGCCGCCGTAGAGGCCCAGGTGGAACGGGCCCGCCGCGATCGGCATCGCCTGCAGCTCGAGCGTGTAGCGCGACTCGAACAGGGTCTCGCCGACGACGTTGTCGCGCCAGCCAAAGAACACGTTCGCGAGGACGCCGAAGTCCTTCGTCGGGTAATAGCCGGCCTGCACGCTGAAGGCGGTCCCGAGCTCCTTCTCGCCGTTGACCGAACGCAGCGAGCCCGAGCCGCCGAACATGCCGTAGCCCCAGCCGGTCCGCGTGAGCGGTGCGCGATCGAGCGACAGCCACGGGCCCTCGGCGGGGCGCACGATCGCCTTGTCGGTCCACGCGGCGGTCGCCGGATCGATCCACGCGAGCGGGCGGATCTGGTAGGTGCCGTCGCGGCCGAACAAGTGGACCGGGTGCATCGGGTGAAGCCGCGCCCAGCCATCGAACCGCGAGCCCTCGACGGCCGCGACCATCACGAGCGCGGTCGCGGCGACCACGAGGAACACGACCGCGGCAGCTTTGCCGTCGTTGCCGGCGCCGCCGATCTTGCCGCCCGAGAGGCCACCGCCGCCGCGCCCACCGCCACCACCGAGCCGCACGCCGGTGCTGATCTGGATGTTCGGCACGAACACGATCTGCGTATCGCCATCGACCCGCTCGGCCGGCGGTGCGCTCGACTCGCTGATCTCCTGGATCACGCGCACGCGGTGCGCACGCTGCTCGGGCGGCGTCTGGCTGAGCTGTTGCAAATCACGGCTCGGGATCCGGTAGCTATTCGACACGCAGCCGCCACCACCGACGAGCAGCGTCGCCGCGAGCACCGTCGAACACGTCCGCCGAAGTGAAAGCCGCATGGCTCGAGTATCTCAGCAATCGCCGTGCCGCGGCGATCGTCGACGAGGACTGCCGTCGATCACCCGCCCAGCATGCCCACGCGTGGCTGTGGTGTGGCGAGCCGACCACACTGACGCTTGGCCGAGGCGGCGTGCGCTACGATGCCGGCGTGGACCCGGTCGACCTCGCGACCTGCGCGGACGACTTCGATCGCGAGGTCGCCGCCACCCCTGCGATCGACCGGTTCTGTTCGACCTCCGCCTGGGTCCTGTCGGCGGCCGCGGCGCTGATGCCACCGCGCTCGGACTTCTCGTTTCGCGGCCAGCACGGCTACTTCGCGGCCATGCGCGGCGTGCACCCTGCGGGCTTTCCGTACGTCGAGCCGATCGAGCTCGCGTGGGGGCTCGCCTCGCCGCTGATCGGCCGCGACCCGCAGGCGCTGGTCGGCGAGGTCGTCGCGGTGCTCGCGGCCCGGCGCGACTGGCAGCTCGCGATCATCTCCGGAATCACCGCGGACGGTCCGCACCGGCGCGCGCTCGACCACGCTTTGCCACCACGCTGGGAACGCCGGCGCGGCACGCCGACGGCACGCCACGTCGCGAGCCTCGATGGCGGGCTCGACGGCTTCCTCTCTCGGCGCTCGCGCGAGCTCCGCAAGTCGATCCGCAAGAGCCTTCGTGCGGCGGTGGCAGCCGGCGTGAGGTTCGAGGCGGTGCGCGGCACCGAAGTCAACGCCGCTGCGCTCTACGAGCGCATCCAGACGATCGAGCAGCGCAGCTGGAAGTCGCGCGACGGCGTCGGCATCTCGGCCGGCCCGATGCATGCGTTCTACGCGGCGATGATGCCGCGGCTGTGCGGTCGCGGGCAGCAGCGGACGGTGTTCGCGCGGATCGCCGATCGCGATGTCGGCTACATCCTCGGCGCGGTGTTCGAGGGCGAGTACCGCGGCTTGCAGTTCTCGTACGACGACGATCACGCGACGCTCGGCCTCGGCGGCCTCCTGCAGTATCACCAGATCGTCGAGCTCTGCGCCGAGGGCGTCGGCCGCTACGATCTCGGCACCGAGATGGCCTACAAGCGGCGCTGGGCCGAGGACGTCATGGAGACCGAGATGCTCGTGCTCGTGCGCTGACGGTCAGGGCGCATCTTCGGGATGCTCGACGTGCGCCGGATCGACCTTCTTGTCGGGGTCGATGTTCGCGAGCTCGCGACGGCTCGCGACGATCGAGGCGATCACGCCGGCACCGATGATGCCCGTGATCAGCGCGAGCGAGAGTGCATGCGGCACGTGCAGATGGTTGTGCGCGATCATCTTCGCGCCGATCACGATCAGCAGCACCGCGAGCGCGATCTTGAGGTAGCGGAACTTGTCCATCGCGCCGGCGAGCACGAAGTACAAGCTTCGCAGTCCCATGATCGCGAAGATGTTCGACGTGACCATGATGAAGATGTCCTTGCTCACCGACAGGACCGCCGGGATCGAGTCGAGGGCGAACACGATGTCGGTCAGCTCGATCGAGACGAGGCACACCGCGATCGTGGTGAGCGCGCGCTTGCCGTTCTGCAGGTGCACGATGAACTTGCCGCCGTGCTCCGCGCTGTCGACGATCGGGATGACCCGCCGCAGCATCCGCACCGCGAACTTCTTGTCGTGCTCCTCTTCCTCGTGCGACTCGGGCTTGAGCAGCTTGACGCCCTGGAACGCGAGGTATGCGCCGAACACGTAGAAGATCCAATCGAACTTGCTCGCGACGTACGCGCCGCCCGCCAGCATGATCAGGCGGAACACGATCGCGCCCATGATTCCCCAGAACAGCACGCGGTGCTGGTACTTCGTGGGGACCCGGAACTGGAAGAACAGCAGCGAGATGACGAAGATGTTGTCGACCGACAGCGCGTACTCGAGGAGATACGCCGAGACGTACATGATCGCCCCGTCGACTCCGGGTCGCTTCGAGGGTTCGACGAGCGTCGCCCCGAGCCACGCGTTGTCGTACATCAGGTAGACGACGCCGGTGAACGAGAGCCCGAGCGCCATCCACCCCGCGGTCCAGTACGCCGCGTTCTTGATCGAGGGCTCGGTGTCCTTGCGGTGCAGGACCCCGAGATCGAGGGCGAGCAGCACCGCGACGAACGCGAAGAATCCGAACCAGAACCAGATCATCGCAGGGAGAGCAGACCATGCCGGGTCAGACTCACCATGGCAAGGTCGGGATCCTGATTCCTGCCGACCGATCCGCCGACCGATCCGCCGAGCGTCAGATGACCGAGAGATCGACTCAGCTCAACGACGCGAGCAGCTTCTCGGCTTCGTTCGCAGGACGGGAGAGCCCGAGCTTCGCAAACACCATGATCGCGTCGCGCAGCATGTCCTTGCCGTCCGAGATGTCGCCGACCTCGGCCTTGTAGCGGCCGAACGCGAACAGCGCCTTACCGAGTGCCGCTTCGTTGCCGATCGCGCGCACGACCTCGAGGGCGCGACCGAATGCCACGGCCGCCGGCGACAGCGCGCCGCTCTCGTCATCGGCGTCGTAGAGGCTCGTCGACAGCACGTCGCCAAGGGCGAGATAGGCCTGGGCCTCCTTTTCAGGGAGACCGGCCTTCTTCGCGACCTCGAGCGAACGTTCGGCCAGCGCGCGGGCCGCGCCCGTCTGACCCTGCAGCTTCTCGAGGTGAGCGAGGTGACGGCAGCACTCCGACTCGAGCCCACGATCCTCGATATCCTCGATGATCTCGAGCGCGTTCTCGAGGCGGCTGCGCGCCTCCTCGAGCTTGCCCTCGACGAGCGCGAGCTCGCCCAGGTTCGACAGGATCAGCGCGCACAGCGGTAGGGCGCCGATCGCCTCGGCATCGGGCAGCGCCGCGAGCCAGCCGCTTCGCGCCTCCGCCATCTCGCCGAGCTCGAACGACAGCGCGGCGAGGTTGTTCTGCGACACCGTGACGCCCCAGCGATCGCCGGCCTGCCGACGCAGCTCGAGCGCCTCGCGGTGGCAGGTCAGCGCTGACTCGTACTGGCCGCGATCCTGCTGGACATCGCCGAGCCGCGACAGCGACGTCGCGATCGCGCGCTTGTCGCCGTACTTGCCGCGGCGCGCGAGCGCCTCGGTGATCTTCGCGTAGGCCTCGTCGTAGCGGCCGAGCATCTGCAGCGACTTGCCGATGTCATCGAGCGAGCCCGCGATGCCGCGCTGATCGTTGGCCGCGCGGAACAGCTCGAGGCCACGCTCGAGGTACTCGAGCGCGAGCTTGAGGTCGCCCTTGCGGCGCCACACCCGGCCCATCTTGTTGAACGCGACAGCCGCCTTGGTCTTGCTCGCGGCCACCCACGACAGCCGCAGCATCCGCTCGAACGCGCCGAGCGCTGCCTCGAAGTCACCGATCAGCTCGTAGACCGAGCCGAGGTCGTGCCAGAGGTGGATGCGCGCGGCGAGATCGCTATCCGCGATGCACGCGAGCGCGCGATCGAAGAGCCGGATCGCCTTCTCGTTCGCGAACTGCGCACGTGCCGCCTCGGCAGCGCGGCGGTAGCGGCTCGCGGCATCACGCGCCTCGCCGGCGAGCGCGAGGTGACGCGCGACTTCTTCCTGCGCCGCGGGCCCGCGACCCTCGGGGTGCAGCTCGAGCCACCGTGCGACGGCGGCGTGGTGACCGCGGCGCTTCGCCTCGTCGATGCCCTTGTAGACGATCGACCACAGGTTGGGATACGCGAAGCGGAGCTCGCGCTCGCCCGCGACCGACGACTGTGCGACGTCGACGAGCCACTCGCGCTCGACAAGCTTGCTGATCGCCGCGACGACCGCGATCCGCGAGTGATCGCCGCTCGCGGCGATCTGCGACAGCGTCGGGCCATCGGGATCGCTGGTGCGTTGATCGCGCCGCTCGAGCGCGAGGATCGCATCGAGCCACGAGGTCTCGCCGACCGTCGCGGCCATCTCGAGGACCCGGCGCTCGGTCGCGTCCATCACGCGGAGCCGCGCGGCGACGACCTCTTCATACGTGCGCGGCAGCTGCAGCGCCGTCAGGTTCTTCGCGTCGAGGCGCCACTGACTGCCAGCGCGGACGATGACGTCGCTCTCGAGCAGCAGCCGAACCAGCTCGTGGATCGCGCGCGGCGAGCCACCGAGCGTGCGCGCATGCGCGACGAGCTGCGGCGGAACCTCGGGGAGCGGGCGGCAGAGCTCGCGCATCAGCTCCTCGGCCTCGGGCGCCGTCAGCGAACCGAGCTCGAGGCGGGCGGGGGTCACCTCGCCGTCGCCGAACGACGGATGCCGCTCGTAGAGGGCGGCGGTGCCAGTGCCGATGATCGCCACGCGATGGTCGCGCAGGCCGGCCGCGAGGTAGTGCAGGAAGTTGATCGTATCCGTGCTGCACAGCTCGAGGTTCTCGACGACGATGGCGACGGGGTGGCGCTCGGTCTCGGCGGACAAGAACCGCCTGAGCGCCATGAACAGCCGCGCCTCGAGGCGCTGCGGCGAGTCGAGCAGGGGTGTGGTGACCGGGCTGTCGTCGAACGGCACGCGCAGCAGGTGCGCGATCAGGTGCGAGACCTCGGTGACGCGCTGTGGCTGCAGAACCTCGGCGACGCCCGCCTGGATCTTGTCGCGGCTCTCGGCCGGATCCTCGCCCGGGACGAGGCCAAAGCGTGCGGTGAGCGCGCGCGCGACGGGGCCGTATGCCGGCGCGTTCTCGTCGGCGATGCCCTCCATCAGCACGGTCGTCGGGTGCATCGTCCGCGCACGCGCGACGAGCTCGCTGATGATCCGGCTCTTGCCCATGCCGGGCTCGCCGGTGATCACGATGAACGCGAGCTGCTTGTCGTCGAACGCCTGATCGATGAGCACCTGGAGCCGGCCGATCGCCGCGGCGCGACCGGTGAATCGCGGACGCAGCTCGTATGCGCTGCTCGTGATCATGGTGCGCTCGGACTCGCCCTCGCCGAACTCGCCGTCGGCGATATCAGCGTGCTCGAACTGCGGGGTGCGCTCGGTTCCCTCGGCTGGATAGCCGGTCGGGACGGGCGTGGACTGATCCCAGGTCAGTGGCGCCATGTTCCCTGTTCCGATCGCGAAGCTTCGAAGGCTGGCTGGTGGCGTAGGTCCGATCGCGCCGCGCGAACGCGTAACTCTAGGTGATTCCATGACAATTCCACGACATTCCCCATCGGCCGTTCCCGAGTAGGCGGCGGACCCTAATGTGGTTGCGTGTAGTTGTCAACCATCACGAAGAGGGCTCAATTCTGATCAGTATCACTTCGACCAGGCCCGATCTCCGACGGGGAGCGCGACTGACGCAGCGCGGCGTGTCGGCTTTCCGGCGATCCGATGTCAGGGCCGGGGTGCGGTCGCGGGAGTTGGTTCACCGGACGGCGCAAGCCACGGCAGTGGCGGGTGCAAGAGTGACGTCCAGATCTCGCTCGGGTCGGGCGCGGGTGCGGGGCGAGTCGCGCAGCGGACCGGCAGCGCGAGGCGGTAGCCCTCGGTGCGCTTGCGGACGTCATCGGGGATCGCGCGGGGCTTCCGGTTGTCGCGCAGGAAGTAGTGAATCGAGACCGGGATGATCGGCGGCTTGCTTGCACCGAGCCGCTTGCAGTTCTCGGCCTCGAGGTCATCGAGGATCCCGGCGATCACCTCGGCGGTGATCGGCTTGACGTCGTGCATGAGCACGACCCCGCCATCCTGCGCGACGATCATCGCGAGCACCTTCTTGCGAAGCCGATCCGGACGCCGCGCCTGCCAGTCGAGGGTGTCGATCGACCAGAACGCCTCGGTCAACCCGCGTTTCTTCAACCACCCACGGCCCTGCGCGTCGATCGCGCCGAACGGTGCGCGGAACAGACCGATCGTGCGCTCGGCCTCGCTGGCGAGCGTGCGGATCGATTGATCGATCTCGCTCGCGAGCTGCTTCGGGCTCGCGCCGCGCAGGCTCGGGTGAGAGACCGAGTGGCTGGCGACAATGAAGCCGCTCGCGAGCTCGCGCTTCAGCAGCGCGCGGCTCGCCTCGCCTTGCTTGCCGACGAGTCGTCGCGTCACCACGAAGAAGGTCGCCGGGACGTCGTACTTGACGAGCGCGTCGATCACCGCCGGCGTGGTGTCCGGGTTCGGGCCGTCGTCGAATGTGAACGTCACGAGGCCCTTGGTCTCCTCGCCGTGGATCCGGTCGGCCTTGCCGAGCAGGGGATCGTTGGTGAGCGCCAGGAGCTCGGCATCGGCCTTGCTGGGCTTCGCCGGCTTCGCGGCCGCGCTCGGCTTGGCTGACTTCGTCGGCTTGGCGGCCTTCGCAGGCTCCGCCGGCGTCGGCTTGCGTGCCTCGGCGTGCGCGGATCGAGGCGTGTTCGCAACGATCCATGCGACGGCAAGCCACCCCAGCCAGCGCGCGTTCACGTGTTCAACCGTACCACGGCCTCGGATCGCATCCAGGTACGCTATCCTCGTCGGCGTGCGCGTCGTCTCGACCTCGAGCTTGCCCATCGATCTCGCCGCCCAGGTGCAGGCGGCGCTGCCCGGGACCGAAATCTTCGTTCCCCCGCGCGGCCACGTCGGCCTCACCGGCGTCGATCTGACCGATGCCGACGCGCTCGTCTGCCTGCTGCTCGATCGGATCGACGAGGCCCTCCTCGAGCGAGCGCCGAAGCTCCGGGTGATCGCGAACTGCGCCGTCGGGGTCGACAACATCGACGTCGGCTCGGCGACCGCCGCGAAGATCGCGGTGACGAACACCCCCGACGTGCTGACCGAGGCGACCGCGGAGTGCGCTTTCGCGCTGATGCTCGCCGCCGCACGCCGGCTCGGCGAGGGCGAACGGCTCGTACGGTCGGGGCAGTGGGGCGGCTGGGCGCTCGATCAGCTGCTCGGCGTCGGGCTCGCCGGCAAGACGCTCGGCATCCTCGGGTTCGGCCGGATCGGCCAGGCGATGGCGCGCCGTGGCCTCGGCTTCGGCATGCGCATCATCTACGCCGATCCGCACGACGTCAGCGCGCAGGGTCCGCGGCGGGTCTCGATCGACGAGCTGTTCCAGACAGCCGACGCGATCAGCCTGCATTGTCCGCTGACGCCCGAGACCCGGCACGTCGTCAACGCGGCGCGGCTCGCGATGATGAAGCCCACCGCCATCCTCGTGAATACCGCGCGCGGTGACTGCGTCGACGAGAGTGCCTTGATCGACGCGCTGACCGCCGGCCAGATCTTCGGCGCCGCCCTCGATGTTTACATGAGCGAGCCGCGCATCGATCCCCGCCTGCTCACGACGCCGCGCCTGGTCTTGGCGCCGCACATCGGATCGGCTACCACCGAGGCCAGGACCGCGATGGCTCAGCTCTGTGCAGACGCGGTGATCGATGTACTCTCGGGGCGCCGGCCGCCCAACCTCGTCAATGGTGACGGCTGGCCCTACGGGCGCACGCAGGGCCCCTCATGACCGATCCCGTGGTCCTGATCGTGACGAGCGCGGGCGCGCCGTCGTCGGCGGTCGTGCCGGTGCTCGCAGCGATCGAGGCGGCAGGCATGCGGGTCCGCGCGATCGATCTCGGCGGTGCAGGTGGTGGTGGTGGCGGTGTCGCGGACCGGGTGCGACGCGCGCTGCTCGGCGAGGGCGCGGAGCGCCGGCTGCGCAAGGAGCTCGAGATGAGCCCGCCCGACGCGGCGGTGGTGTTCGATCCGCACGCCGCGCTCGCGCTCACGGTGGCCCGCGATCAGGTCCCCGCGGTCGCGGGGTCGCCGGCGCCGGTGATCGCCATCGTCGACGAGCTCGAGCCGGACGCCGCGTGGGCGCAAACAGACTGCGATCGGTTCGTCGCGGTCGACGAGCTCGCGGCGGTCGCGCTCGCGGACGCCGGCGTCGAGGGCGATCGGATCCTGGTCGTCGGCGCGATCGGCGAGCGCGCGTTCGCCGAGGCGGGCCTCCAGGATCGCGCGGCGCTGCGCGCGCGCTTCAAGCTCGGCTCGAAGACCGCCCTCGTCGAGGTCGCCGGGCTCGGCGGCGAGCACACCGGTCAGCTCGCGCTCCAGCTCTCGCTGCTCGACGGCGGCGATCAGATCACGTTCCTGTTCGATGCCGCGGGTGACGTCGATGCCGCCGCGGTGCTGCGCCGCCAGGTGCCCGCGCTCGGGCTGCGCGCGAAGCTGTTCGGTGCCACCTCCGACGCACCGCTGTTCTGGCGGGCGGCCGACGTGATCGTCGCGCGGCCGCGGCCCGAGGTCGTCGCCCGGGTGCAGCTCGTCGGCGGCAGGCTCGTCGCGCTCGTCGACGATTCGATCGCTGGCTCCGCGAAGACCGCCGCCGCGCTCGAGGCCCGCAAGCGCGCGATCACGTCGAAGGGCCTGCTCCTGCTGTCGAGCGCGCTCGAGTCCGCGTTCACCGGGACGCCACCACCGCCGACCGCGGACGGCAGCGACAACATCGCCGACATCGTCGCCGCCGTCGCCGGCGACAAGCGCGGCGTGATCGACGAGCGCCGTGCGGTCGCGCAGGCCCAGACCCGCGATCGCGTGCGCGCGGCGACGACCGCAGCCCAGGCCGCAGCTGCGACGACGGCGATGCCCGGCGATCTCGAGGACCTCGGCGGCGCTCCGGCCGAGGACGTGCCGCTGCCCGATGCCGCCGAGCTCTCGCGGCTGCGTGGCGAGGTCGAGCGCCGCAAGCAGGAGATGACGAAGTCGATGATGGCCGCGCGCGACGCCGCGACCACGCTGTCTGCCGAGGCTGCCGCCGCGCGCGTCGCCGGCAAGTCCGACGAGGCCGCCACGCTCGATCGTCGCGCCGATGCCGAACGCGCGCGGATGCACGGCCTGCTCGCGGAGCTAGCGACGCTCGAGACCGAGCTCGCGGAGCTCGAGCGCGTCCGGTCATCCATCAACTCCGAGCGCATGCGCTCGCGCATCAACGACGCGCCACGCCCGCCGCCGCGCGCAGCTGGTACCAGCGGTGCCTCCGACATCCCGCGGGCCTCGACGCCGCGTTCGCCGTCGCTCGACGATGCGCTCAGCGATCTCAAGAAGCGTGCGGGCACGCCGGGTTCCACACCGCCGCCGCGCACGGGATCATCGTCGACTGCGTCCGCGAACCCGAGCTCCGGGCCGCGATCAGGACGCGCGGCGCCGACCAATGTCGACGACGAGCTGGCGGCCCTCAAGAAGAAGATGGCGAACGCACCGCCGAAGAAGAAGTGATGCGCGCGGCGATCGCCATCGCATGTGTGCTGGAGATCGGCTTTGTCGCGCCGGGATGTGACTCGAGCCCGCGCGCGCGCCCACAGCAGAAGCCGCAGCCCGTGCGCCAGGAGCGCGTCGAGGCGGCCGTCGCGCCGCCCGCGCCGGTCAAGCGTCACGCGTCGCACGAGCACGGGCACGGCCCGCACCCGCATGCGCGGCATTCGCACCATCACCACCCGCATCCGCACCCGCACCTCGACGGTGATCGCAATCATCATCATCCGTTCTGATCGCGCCAGACGTTTCGTGATCCCACCGCGTGCCCTCGGGTCGTCGACGTAGCAGTGCGCGACCGCACGGAACGGCTCGGGAAGGTTACGAGAGCAGGCAGTTTCGGCCGAGCTCTTGAGCATCGCGCCTGGCTGCCGAACAGCTTCGGGTGATACATTCGACGTTTACGGGGGCCTCGCGCACTGGGAACAGTCCGTGAGGTTTTGATGCATGAAGCACATGGTGTTGCGTTGCTGGTGGCTTGTCGTCCTCGCGCTCGGCGCGTGTTTCTCACCGTCGTTTGACGACGGCGCGATCACGTGTGGATCCGACGAGCTCTGCCCACCCGGCCTTTCGTGCGTCGGCGGTGTGTGCAGATCGAGTGGCGTCCCGATCGACGCCGCGAGCACGATGTTCCCGCTCACCGTGACGCCAGGCGGCAACGGCGCCGGCACCGTGACGTCGACACCCGCGGGCATCAACTGCGGCACCGACTGCACCGAGTCGTATCTCGCAGGTGCGGTGGTCACGCTGGCCGCGGCGCCGAGCGCAGGCTCGATGTTTGTCGGCTGGAGCGGCGCCTGCAGCGGGACCGCCAGCTGCACCGTCACTCTCGACTCGGCCCTAGCGTTGATCGCCAACTTCGCGCTTCAGCACTCGCTCGTGGTGGCGCTGGCCGGCACCGGCACCGGCTTCGTCACGTCGACGCCCGCTGGCATCAACTGCGGCAGCGACTGCAGCGAGCAGTTTGCTCCGAACACGGTGGTCGTGTTGAGCGCGTTGGCCGTCACCGGGTCCACGTTCGACGGCTGGTCCGGCGCCGGCTGCTCCGGCACCGGCACGTGCATGGTGACGATCGATTCGTCGAAGATGGTCACCGCGACGTTCTTGCGCACCCAGCACACGCTGACGGTGGTCGCGGCGGGGAATGGCTCGGGCGTGGTCCGCTCGGCGCCGTCCGGCATCGACTGTGGCGTCGACTGCACCGAGTCCGTCAACTTCGACACCATGATCACGTTGACGGCGACGCCTGCGACGGGCTCGCGATTCACGGGCTGGTCGGGCGGTGGCTGCACGGGCACCTCGACGTGCATGGTCACGATCACCACTGCCGTGACGGTCACGGCGAGCTTCACCCTCGATACCCACATGGTCACGGTGACCAAGGCCGG